>DAIDIQ010000086.1 GCA_027459285.1 Acetobacteraceae bacterium | reverse complement strand
CGGCAGCACGCTCCGGCCCTCCACCAGCACCAGATGCAGCCCCACCTGCAAATCCGGCAACCGCCGCGCCCGCGCCACCGCGTCCGCCGCCGCCTCGCCCGCCACCATCAAACTCGCGGCATCCAGCACGCCCTCGCAATGGGCGCGCTCCACCGCCTCGTTCACCGCAAGGCTCAGCCCGAAATCGTCGGCGGTGAAGCGAACCCGGCTCAGGCCGCCTGTCTCTGGCTCTGACGCTCCTTCAGGAACGCGAAAAATTCCCGCCCCTCGCGCAACCGCCGCACCAGCATCTGCCGGTCGGTCAGCATCTCACCCACGATGGCGGCGATTTTCGGCACCCGGAAATAGAACCGCTTATAGAAATCCTCCAGGCTGTCGAACATCTCGGTGTGCGACAGATGCGGATAGGTCAGCGGCGCGATCTGTATGCCATGCTCGTCGATCAACTCCGCGCGTGACGCATCGAGCCAGCCATTCTCCACCGCCTGGCGGTGCAGATACGTGCCCGGATAAGGCGCCGCCAATGAAACCTGCATGGTGTGCGGGTTCAACTCGGTCGCGAATTTTATCGTCTGCTCGATCGTCTCGCGGGTCTCGCCCGGCAGGCCGAGAATGAACGTGCCATGGATCTTGATGCCAAGCTCGTGGCAATCCTTCGTGAAGCGCCGGGCCACGTCCACCAGCATGCCCTTCTTGATATTGTGCAATATCTGCTGGTTGCCGCTCTCATAGCCAACCAGCAGCAGCCGCAACCCGTTATCCTTCAGAATTTTCAGCGTCTCGCGCGGCACATTCGCCTTGGCATTGCACGACCAGGTAACCCCCATCTTGCCCAACAGCCGGGCAATCGCCTCCGCCCGCGGCAGATCGTCGGTGAAGGTATCGTCGTCGAAGAAAATTTCCTTCGCCTGCGGAAACAGCGTGCGTATCCGCGCCACCTCGGCGGCCACGTTCTCGGGGCTGCGCACCCGGTATTTGTGCCCGCCCACCGTCTGCGGCCAAAGGCAGAAGGTGCAGCGGCTCTTGCAGCCCCGCCCGGTATAGATCGAGACATACGGGTGGCGCAGATAGCCGATGAAATAATCCTCCATCCGCAAATCCCGCGCATACACGTCGGATACGAACGGCAGCGCGTCCATGTCGGCAATCTGCGCCCGCGCCTTGTTATGAACGATCCGGCCGTTCGCATCCCGATAGCTGATGCCATCGATATCCGCGAAATCCAGCCCCTTCGCCACGTCCAGAATGGTGTAATCGAACTCGGCGCCGGCCACGAAATCAATCACCGGCGCGTCGCTCAGGCTTTCATTCGGCTGCACCGCCACCTTGGCGCCGACAAACCCGATCTTCAGCCGCGGGTTCGCCGCCTTCAACGCCTCCGCCACGCGCACATCGTTCGGAAATGACGGCGAGGAGGTATGGATCACGCATAGCTCATACGCGCCGATCTGCCGCACGATCTCCGGCAGCTCGATCCGCGCCGGCGGCGCGTCGATCAGCTTCGATCCCGGCACCAACGCCGCCGGCTGCGCAAGCCACGTCGGATACCAGAAGCTCTTGATCTCCCGCCGTGCCTGATAGCGCGACCCCGCCCCGCCATCGAAACCCTCGAAGCTCGGCGGTTGCAAAAACAATGTCTTCAGCATGGTTCACTCTGCTCCAAGCGCATGGGCCTAGCCGTCACCCAGCGCGGGTTGCCTGGCCCGATAGGCCGCCTCGGCATGGCGGCGCAAGTCGTAAAGTGGCCGCCCCACCGTCATCGTCTCGCCGCGCCAGCGCACCCGCCCGCCGCGCAGGCTCGTCAGCACCTCCAGCACCGACAGCACGTCCCGCGCCGGCAGCAGCCAGGCCGGCATCGTCCGGCGCAGCCCCAGCGTCGCGTCGATGGCGCGCGCCGCCGCCGCCCGCGCCACCCAAGCAGCCCCCAGCAACAGCACCGCCCACCAGGCGCCCAGGCTCAATCCACAGGCCAGCAACGCCCACGCGATCGGAAACTGAATCAGCGACAGCACATGCCCCGCCGGCGCCAGAGAGCGTATGGTCCGCGCCCAGCGCATCTCATGCGGCACCAGCTCGGCAAGCGTCGTCTCCGGCACCGTGGTGCCCGGCACCGTCGGCGCCAGCCGCACCGCCAGCCCGCGCAGCAGCGAAAGCCGGCCCAACATCGCGTCATCGGCCAACGAATCCGCCACCGCCGAAAATCCGCCCAGCTCCGCCAGCGTCTCGCGCCGCAAGGCCATGGTCGCCCCCAGGCAATCCTGCCGGCCCAGCGCCCGCGCCAACACAGCACCCGGCAGGAACGTGTGGCTGATATGGCTCGCCCCCATGCGCTGCGCCACCCGCGGCCCCGCCGCCAGCCCGGAATACAGCGTCGTCACCACCCCCGTGCCCGGCAGCGCCAGCGTCGCCACGATCCGCTCCAGATAATCCGGCGCCACATGCACATCGCTGTCCGACACCACCAGCACATCGTGCCTGGCCGCCGCCATCATGTTCATCACGTTATTGATCTTGTGGTTCATGCCGTGCCGCGCGCCGTCAATCACCAGCGTCACGTCGCGCGCGGGAAAGCGGTGGCGCAGCGTGCGCACCACGGCCACCGCCGGGTCGGTCGGGCACTGCACGCCGAACACGATCTGATAATCCGGATAATCCTGCAGAAAAAAACTCTCCAGCGCCTGCTCCAGCAGCGGCTCATCGCCATGCAGCGGCTTCAGCACGCTCACCCTCGGCCGCGTCGCCGGCGCCGGCCGCTGCGCGCGCGCGAAGCGGCGCACATACACCGCCCCCAACGCCGCCTGCGCCATTCCAGCCAGGCCAACCGCGCCACAGGCAAGCCCAGCCAACCAGGTCACCGAAACCATGCCACGCCCACACCGTCAGGCCGATTGATCAACCCCGCGCATATGCGCTCAGCCATTCCCTTTCGCCAGGGCCGCCGCGTGCGCGTCCAGCCGCTCGATCAGCTTGGTCGGCCCACCCTCCGCCAGAATGCGCTGAAAGTCGGAGCGCTGCACCGCAAGGTTGCTGATGGTGCCGTCCAGCAACACGTCCTCGATCTTCCAATCCCCGTCCACCTGCCGCACCGAATAGGAGATCCGGTCCTCGTGCCCGTCCGGTGACTGAATTTCGGTATCCACGATGGACCCGCCGGCAAAGCTGCGCACTGGCGGCACCACGCGTATCATCTGCCCGCTGTAACTGTCGAAATTGGCGGCATAATTCGCCACCGTATAGGCGCGAAACGCGTCCAGCAGCTTCTGCTGCATGTCCGGCGCCGTCGTCGCCCAGCCCGGCCCCACAATCAGCCGCACGATCGTCTTCATATCGAAGGCGCTGTCCACCGCCGGCGTCAGCACCTTGGCCCGCGCCGCGAACCCGCCCGCCTGGCCTATCTTCATCGCCGCCAGCAACGCCCCATCCAGCGTCTGCACCGGCGCCGTCTGCGCCGCCGCCGCCACCGGCACGCTCGCGGTGGGCGGCACCACCGCCGCCACGCCAGGCCCCGGCACGCCAAACGCCAGCGGCGCGCTCAGGCACGCCACCCGCGCCAGTGTCGCCCCGCGCCGCCTCATGCCGTCACCGCCCTGGCCGTTCCGGCCGCGCCCAGCGCGTTCAACGCCGTCTCCACCACATGCCGCGCGGCAAGCCCGGCGGTGGCAAGCTGGCTCGCCTGGCTCGCATGATCGATAAAGCAGTCGGGCAGCGTCATCGGCCGGAATTTCAGCCCCGTATCCAGCAACCCGGCCCAGGCCAGATGCTGCATCACCGCCGCGCCAAACCCGCCGGCCGACCCTTCCTCGATCGTAATCAGCACCTCATGGTGCCGCGCCAACTGCTCCACCAGCGTCACATCGAACGGCTTGGCAAAGCGCGCATCCACCACCGTGGTGGACAGGCCCCGGTTGGCCAGTTCCTCGGCCGCCCGCATCGCATCCGCCAACCGCGTGCCAAGCGACAGCACCGCCACCTTCGCCCCCTCGCGCATCACCCGCCCGCGCCCGATCGGCAAAATCTCCGCCGTTTTCGGCAGCACGATCCCCGTGCCCTCGCCGCGCGGATACCGCAACGCGCTCGGCCGGTCATCGATCGCCGCCGCCGTCGCCACCATGTGCACCAGTTCCGCCTCGTCCGACGGCGCCATGATCACCATGCCCGGCAGGCAGCCGAGATACGCCAGGTCGAAACTGCCGGCATGCGTCGCGCCATCGGCGCCCACCAGCCCCGCCCGGTCCATCGCAAACCGCACCGGCAATTTCTGGATCGCCACGTCATGCACCACCTGGTCATAGGCGCGCTGCAAAAACGTCGAATAGATCGCGCAGAACGGCTTCAGCCCCTCGGTCGCCATCCCGGCCGCGAACGTCACCGCGTGCTGCTCGGCAATCCCCACGTCAAAGCACCGGTCCGGAAACGCCCGCGCGAACCGATCGAGCCCCGTGCCCGACGGCATCGCCGCCGTCACCGCCACAATCGCCGGGTCCGCCTTCGCCGCCTCGATCAGGCTGTCGGCAAACACCCGCGTATAGCTCGGCGGCCCCGGCGGCGCCTTCGCCTGCTCGCCATTCACCACATTGAACCGGCTCACCGCATGATATTTGTCGGCCGAGGCCTCCGCCGGCGCATAGCCATGCCCCTTCTGCGTGATCACATGCAGCAGGAACGGCCCCTGATAATCCGCGTCGCGCAAATTGCGCAGCACCGGCAGCAAATGGTCCAGATTATGCCCGTCGATCGGGCCGACATAATAGAACCCCAGCTCCTCGAACAGCGTCCCGCCATTCAGCATGCCGCGCACATATTCCTCGGCCCGCTTCGCCGTCTTGTCCAACCCCAGCGGAAAATGCCGCGCCATCCGCGACGCGAAATCCCGCAAGCTGAGAAATTTCCGGGACGATAGCAGCCGCGTCAGATAGGCACTCATCGCCCCCACCGGCGGCGCGATCGACATGTCGTTGTCGTTCAAAATGACGATCAGCCGGGACTTCAGCGCCCCCGCGTTGTTCATCGCCTCATACGCCATGCCGGCGCTCATCGCGCCATCGCCAATCACCGCGATCACATGCGGGTCCGGCGCCGCCGCATCCTCGGCGCGCTTCAAATCCCGCGCCACCGCCATGCCAAGCCCCGCCGAAATCGAGGTCGAGGAATGGGCCGCCCCGAACGGGTCATATTCGCTCTCCGCCCGCCGCGTGAAGCCGGACAAGCCCCCCTCGGTGCGCAACGTGCGTATCCGCTCGCGCCGCCCGGTCAGAATTTTGTGCGGATAGGCCTGGTGCCCCACATCCCAGATCAGCCGGTCCTGCGGCGTCTCGAACACCGCATGAATAGCCACCGTCAGCTCCACCACCCCAAGCGAGGCGCCCAGATGCCCGCCCGTGGTCGAAACCGCGTCCACCGTCTCGGCACGCAACTCATCGGCCACCTGCTTCAACTGCTCGGTGGAAAAATTGCGCAAATCCGCCGGCACGCGCACCCGGTCCAGCAGCGGGGTCACCAGGCGTGTCGGCGGCGTCGGAGCGTTTGTCATTGTCTCTCAGTTCCTCCGCGAAACCACGTAATGCGTCAGCGCCCGCAACACATCGGCGGACGGCCCGAACATATCCAGCGCCTGCCGCGCCGCCACCGCCAGGCCCTGCGCCCGCCGTGTCGCCTCCGGCACGCCCAACAGCGCCACCAGCGTCGCCTTGCCGGCGGCCTCGTCCTTGCCGGCGCTCTTGCCCAACTCCTCGGTGGTGGCCAGCATATCCAGCAAATCATCCGCCACCTGAAACGCCGCGCCAAGCTCGCGCCCAAACACCCGGATCGCCCCCTGCTGGGCCGCGTCCGCATCCCCCAAAATCGCCCCCGCCTCGGCGCTGAACTGCAACAGCCGCCCGGTCTTCAGCGCCTGCATGTGCAGCACCTCCGCCTCGCTCAGGCGCCTTCCCTCACCCTCCATGTCCGCCATCTGCCCGCCAACCATGCCCGCCGCCCCCGAAGCGCGGGCCAGCGCCAACACCAGCGCGCAGCGCAGCCGCGCATCCTCGCTGGTCGCCGGCTCGGCCAGAATCTCGAACGCCCGGGTCTGCAACGCATCCCCGGCCAAAATCGCCGTCGCCTCATCGAACGCCCGATGACAACTCGGCTTGCCGCGCCGCAAATCATCGTCATCCATCGCCGGCAAATCATCATGCACCAACGAATAGGCGTGCAGCATCTCCACCGCGGCCGCCACCCGCAGCGCCGCCGCCGGCGCCGCGCCAAACAACGCCGCCACCCGCAACACCAAAAACCCGCGCAGCCGCTTGCCGCCATTCAACACGGCATACCGCATCGCCTCCCACACCCGGCGCTCGGCGGCATCCGGCACCGGCAACAGCCGGTCCAGCGTCGCCTCGATCGCCGCCGCGTCACGCCGCAACGCGGCATGCAACCCGGCATCGTCCAGGTCAGGCTCGGTCCCGATAACGGTAGAACTCAGGGCAGACTCCAAATTCGGCGCTCACTTGCGTTGAATACCACACCCGAACCCGGGCCGGGCCGGGTCTGCTAGCGCGGGACCCAACGCCCAACAAGCGCAAGGGTCAAGCAGCCAATACGCGCGAATCGTCGCCAACTATGACGAATGGAAGGCGCTGTTGCCCGCCCAACGCCACCCCCCTCGGCCGCGAACCTGCCTGACTGTGTCTCCGCCGCAACATTCCATACGCCACCGCCGCCAAGCTGTGGCCGCCGCGCAGCATATCCCCCTCCCATCGCCACCCGCCTCCCCCCCGCACGTCAGGCGTGCGTTGCGAACCGGCTGGCGTGATTGCATATGCTCGCCGAACCCGGCCACAAGCCCGGCCGGTCAAGCTCGCAGAGGTCACACGTCAATGGGCGTTCCGCTCCACCAGGCACTCAAAGTCGGCGCCTACGTCCTCAAACAGCACCTGGTCGGCAATAAGCGCTACCCGCTGGTGCTCATGCTCGAGCCGCTGTTCCGCTGCAATCTCGCCTGCGCCGGCTGCGGCAAAATCGACTACCCGGCCGAAATCCTCAACCAGCGCCTCTCGGTCGCCGAATGTCTTGAGGCGGTCGATGAATGCGGCGCCCCCGTCGTCGTCATCGCCGGCGGCGAGCCCCTGCTCCACAAGGAACTCGACCAGGTCGTCCAGGGCATCATCGCCCGCAAAAAATTCGTCATCGTCTGCACCAACGCCCTGCTGCTCGAAAAGAAACTCGACCAGTTCAAACCCAACAAATACTTCACCTGGTCCGTCCACCTCGACGGTGACCGTGAGGACCACGACCGCTCCGTCTGCCAAACCGGCGTCTACGACCGCGCCGTCGCCGCCATCGCCCGCGTCAAGGCCCTCGGCTTCCGCTGCGTCATCAACACCACCCTCTTCTCCAACGCCGACCCCGAACGCGTCGCCCGCTTCTTCGACGACGTGATGGACATGGGCATAGACGGCATCAGCCTCTCCCCCGGCTACGCCTACGAACGCGCGCCCGACCAACAACACTTCCTCAACCGCCGCCGCACCAAGGAATTGTTCCGCGACATCTTCTCGCGCGCCAAACCCGGCCGCAAGAAATGGAGCTTCAACCAGTCCGGCCTGTTTCTCGATTTCCTCGCCGGCAACCGCACCTACGCCTGCACCCCCTGGGGTAACCCATGCCGCACCTATTTCGGCTGGCAACGCCCCTGCTACCTGCTCGGCGAAGGCTACGCCAAAACCTTCAAGGAACTGATGGAAACCACCGAATGGGATAAATACGGCACCGGCAATTACGAAAAATGCGCCGACTGCATGGTCCATTGCGGCTACGAAGCGACCGCAGTTGCCGAATCCGTCAGCAAACCCTGGGAATTGCTGAAATTCGCCCGCACCGGCCTGCGCACCTCCGGCCCCATGTCCCCCGACATCCCACTCGATAACCAACGCCCCGCCGAATACGTCTTCTCCCGCCACGTCGCCGACGCCATGGCCCGCCTCCGCCACCAACCCCCCGTCGAAACCGCCGACGCCGCGGACTAGGCCCCGTGGGGATGGGACCAGCGAAGGCCAGGGGCCTTGCCCCTGGACCCCACTGGGGCCGAAAGGCCCCAGACCCCAATTCTGAAGGCAAGGTGAAGGGGGGCAAATTGCTCTGTCGCCACCACCGGCGCGCGGCGCCCCCCTTCACCTTGCCTTCAAAGTCATGGGTCCAGGGCCTTTCGGCCCTGGTGGGGGTCTGGGGGCGAAGCCCCCAGCCTTCCCTGGCCTAACCCATGACCCCCTGGTCCCACGGCACCGTCGCGGTCACCGGTGCGTCGGGTTACATTGCCGCCTGGCTGGTCCGGTATTTGCTCGAGGCGGGTGCCGCCGTGCATGCCACGGTGCGTGATCCCGAAAACCGGGAAAAAACCGCGCCCTTGCGTGCCCTGGCCGCCGCCCATCCCGGCCGTCTCACGCTTTTCGCCGCTGATCTGCTTTCCCCCGCCGGGTTCGATGCCGCCTTTGCCGGCTGCGCCACGCTTTTCCACACCGCCTCCCCCTTCACCCTCGCTCAGGGTGCCGGTGCCGCGGATCGTTTCATCGCCCCCGCGGTCGAGGGCACCCGCCACGTGCTCGAAGCCGCCACCCGCGCCGGCACCATCACCCGTGTCGCCCTCACCTCCTCGGTCGCCGCCATTTCCGGCGATGCGCGTGAATGCACCGCCCGCGGCGGCACCTTGACCGAGGCGCATTGGAACGAAACCAGCCGCCCCGACCACAACCCCTATGCCTGTTCCAAAACCCGCGCCGAGCGCACCGCCTGGCAAATCGCCGAAACCGCCCCCTGGCGCCTCGTCGCCCTCAATCCCGGTCTCGTCCTCGGCCCCAGCCTCAGCCCCGCCAGCCAGTCCGGCAGTTTCGCCCTCATGCGCAAATACACCGACGGCTCGCTACTGTTCGGCGTGCCCGAAATCTGGCTCGGCTGCGTCGATGTGCGTGATGTCGCCCGCGCCCACATCCTCGCCGCGCAAATTCCCGAGGCCGAGGGCCGCCACATCCTGGTGTCCGAGACGCTGACCATGCTCGCGCTCGGCCAACGCCTGCGCGCGCTGTTCGGCCCCTGGCACCCCTACCCGCGCACCACCATGCCGAAATCCCTGCTCCGCGCCATCGGCCCCCTCATGGGTGTTCCCCGCGATTTCATCGACGCCAATGTCGGCTGGCCCCTCAATTACGACAACAGCCGCGCCCGCCAACAACTCGGCCTCGAATTCACCCCGCTAGACACCACCCTCCGCGACCATTTCACCCCACCACAGGAAAATGCCCGCTGAAAACCGTCTCCGCCATGCTCCGCCGCACTGACGGCACTTCCCGCGCCGCCAACTCCGGCGGCAGCGCCGCGGCCGGTCCGCGCTTCCCCACCGCCGCGAACATGTAAACATCAAAATCCGCCGGCAGCCGCAGCGCCTCCCGCGCCTTGTCGTGAAAAAACCCGGCCATCCCATGCGTCGCCCAGCCCAGCATTTCCGCCTGCAACGCCAGGCTCATCCACGCCGCCCCGGTATCCAGCGCATGCGTCCGGTTCTCGGTCCGCGTCTCCCCCTGCCGCCTGTGCGTCTCCGCCACAAACGCCACCAGCGCCGACGCCTTCGCCACCCAAATCTGGTTCCCCGGCATCAGGCACTCGAACAAAGGCCCCCATTCCGGCGTCCCCGCCTTCGCATAAATCAGCCGCCACGGCTGAATGTTGCTCGCCGAAGGCGCCCACCGCGCCGCCTCGAACATCGAGAACAGCACCTCATCCGGTATCGCCTCGCCGGTAAAGCTCCGCGGCGACGTCCGCCCGATGAACAATCCGTCAACCGCGTGCTCGGCAATGCGGGGCTCGGCCATGTATCCTCCAAAATCCTAACCAGTCGTCGCCCCCACCTTGCCTCAATCACCGCCTAAGGCGAAACCCCGGCAAATGAGCCTCGTGCGTTCCACCGCCACCGTCGGCGCCTACACGCTGGTCAGCCGCGTCCTCGGCTTCCTGCGTGAAATCCTCGTCGCCGCCTTCCTCGGCGCCGGCCCGGTCAGTGACGCGTTTTTCGTCGCCCTGCGCCTGCCCAACCTCTTCCGCGCCCTCTTCGCCGAAGGCGCCTTCGCCCAGGCCTTCGTCCCCATCTTCTCCGGCACCTACGCGCGTGAAGGCCGGCTCGCCGCCCTCATCTTCGCCCGAGACACCTTCGCCATCCTCCTCGCCGTCCTCCTCGCCTTCCTCGCCCTGGGCGAAATCTTCACCCCCGCCATCCTCCACCTCGTCGCCCCCGGCTTCGAGCGTGACCCCGCCGAATTCCACCTCGTCGTCACCCTCACCCGCCTCACCTTCCCCTACCTGCTCTTCATCTCCCTGGTCAGCTTCCTCGGCGGCATGCTCAACGCCATCGAGGCCTTCGCCGCCAACGCCGCCGCCGCCTCCCTCCTCAACCTTTTCCTCATCGCCACCCTCCTCTTCTACCGCCCCCTCACCGACCACGCCCTCGCCATCGCCGTCTCCCTCTCCGGCATCGCCCAGTTCGCCTGGCTGTTCTTCTCCTGCTGGCGCCACAACCTCCTGCTTCCCCCGGTCTGGCCCCACCTCACCGACGACGTCAAAACCCTGCTCCGCACCATGCTCCCCGGCGTCGTCGGCGCCAGCGCCATGCAGATCAACCTCGTCGTCTCCACCGCCATCGCCTCCTTCGCCCCCCTCGGCTCCGTCTCCTACCTCGCCTACGCCGACCGGCTGAACCAACTCCCCCTCGGCGTCGTCGGCATCGCGGTTGCCACCGTCATCCTCCCCCGCCTCTCGCGTGAAATCCGCACCGGGGCCGACGCGCGCGCGCTCCACACCCAGAATCGCGGCCTCGAACTCGCCTGCCTCCTCACCTTCCCCGCCGCCATAGCACTCGCCATCGCCGCCCACCCCATCCTCGCCGTGCTCTTCCAACGCGGCCATTTCGGCCCGCACGAAGTCACCGAAGTCGCCCACGCCCTCACCGCCTACGCCTGCGGCCTGCCCGCCTTCGTCCTCACCAAGGTCGGCGTCACCGGCTTCCTCGCCCGCCGAGACACCCTCACCCCCGTCAAAATCGCCCTCTGCGTCATGCTCGCCAACGCCGCCCTCACCGTCTGGCTCGGCCTCTACGCCGGGCTCGCCCATGTCGGCATCGCTGCCGCCACCTCCATCAGCGGCTGGCTCAACGCCCTCGCCCTCATCGCCGTCAGCCACCACCGCAACCACTTCCGGCTGGACGCCCGCGCCCGCCGCATCCTCCCCCGCATAACCCTCGCCGCCCTCACCATGGGCGCCGTCCTCGCCCTCCTCATCTCCCGCCTCGCCACCCCCCTCCACACCCAAGGCCTCACCAAATACGCAACCCTCCTCGCCCTCGTCGCCGCCGGCATCACCACCTACGCCACCACCGCCCTCCTGTTCGGCGCCGCCAACTGGCACGAACTCCGCGGCCACCTCACCAAACGCGCCTGACCATGCCCGATTCCCAAATCCATTTTTTTAGTCCTTCTTCCGGGCGGGCATCGCCCGCCCTAAAAATTCTCAACACAAATCAAAGAGAAAGAATGTTCTTTTTTGAAAAAAAGAACCAAAAAACTTTTGTTACTTTGGCACCGCGTTCGTTGTTGGCCTCGGTATCCCAAAATACGTCAGGGCGGGCAAAGCCCGCCCAAGAGTCAAAAGTTTTTTGCGCGACTTTTTTTCAAAAAAGTCGCTTCTTGCCTTCCCGGCCACGCCAAAATGCCTGACGCCAAATCACAAATCCGCGCCAAGGCG
>DAIDIQ010000024.1 GCA_027459285.1 Acetobacteraceae bacterium | reverse complement strand
TTTGGGCGAGGGTGAGGGTTACGGCGGCGACTGATTGGGATATCAGGGTCAGGACCGTGCGGTCTGTGTTGGCCAGGGTGTCGCACCAGCGCTGGGGCGTATCGACGCAGGGCTGGTTTCGACCGGGGATGACGCCGTCATAGTCGCCCCGATAGCCGCCCCAGATGGCCACTTCGGCGGCGGTTTTGCAGCAATCCTGATTGGTCAGGATGCCGGTATTGGGAATGCCGATCAGGCTGAAGGAATTGGAATCCGTGCCGTCATTGCCGAACCATGCCGGCAGGGCGGGGATGTTGCGGGCGCGGAAGAAATCGAGAAAGGCCCGGGTGCCGGGGCGGGATCGCGGGATGACCGATGGGGGGAATTTCGAGCGGTTGCTGGCGAAGCGGGGATCGGCGATCAGGATGTCGTCGTTGGGGGTCGCGGTTACGTCCGCGTCGAGGTCGAACAGGATGCGGTTGCGTTCGGGTTGGCTGAGGGATTTTGTGTAGTGGGCCGAGCCGAGGAGGCCTAATTCCTCGCCGCCGAACCAGATGAAGCGCAGGTGGTTCGGGGTTGGGGTGTGGCTGAGGGCGAGGGCGAGATCGAGGATGGTGGCGGAGCCGGAGGCATTGTCGAGAATGCCGGGGCCATAGATGGCATCGAGATGGCCTTCGATGATGACGACGCGGTTTGGGTCACCGAAGGGGGAGTCGGCGATGACGTTCTCGTCGATTTCCGGGGAGATTTGGCCGGTGATGGTGAGGCTGAGGGTGGTGCCGGGCAGGCGGGCGGCGGTGTTGGCGCCGATATAGCCGATGACGGGAATTTGTGCCGGTCGGGTCAGATCAAGGGGAAATGGCTGGCCGTTGTGCCGCCATTTGCCGCCCGGGTGGAGGGTCTGGCGGTCGTTTGCGAAGATGATGGCGCGGGCGCCGGCGCGGGTGGCATTGGCGATGGCGGTTTCAGGCGCGCAGGTGCCGCGCAGCAGGAGGACGATGCCGGGTTGGGTGAGGCCGGTGAAATCATGCGCGTGGCAGCCATCGGGGTGACCTGGGGGACGGACGACACGGCCCGCGACGGTGCCGTTGCCGGACAAGCGGGCAACGAACCAATCATGCCCCGGGGTGGGCTGGAGGATTGGGGCGTTAAGCCTGGCCGAGCCGAGGACGAAGTGGAGCCATTGGTAGGGTTGGATGGTGACATGATAGCCGGCGGCGCGCAGCGTCTGGGCGACGAAGCGGACCGATTGGCGATAGCCGGCGGTGCCCGTGTCGCGGTTGGGGTGGCCGGTGGGGCCGGGGTTGGCGTTGGCGATGCGCTGAAACGCGGTGAGCAACGCCCAGAGATCTGGCGCGCGAATGCAGGCGAGCAGCCTGGATTGGGTGTTGTTGTTGCGGGTGAGGCAGGATTGAGGGAGCCAGCCAGTGGCGGCGGCGGGACGATGCGGGGCGAAGACGGCGACCGCCGCGAGGGCGAAGAGAATGCCGCGCTTGTTCATGATGGCTCCGCCGATGACGCTGCCGCGATGACGTTTGGGGAACGATGCCAAGCGATGGCGGAGGGTTCAAGCCCTTCGGGTGGTGGGGGCAGACCAGGCCTCGCGGGTCGAGTTCGTATGGGGGGCGCCGGAGAAGCGGATGGTAGCTCGCCGTGTTATGTGCGTGAACCCTGGGCGACATTCGTTAGTCTCGATCGGATTTTTGATCGAGGCAATGCGTTCCAGGCGGTTATGCTCGGTGAGGTTTTGATAAAATTATCCGAGCAAGAACGGGGTTTGCTGCGGGATCGGCGTTACCAGAGGTTGATGGCGTTTGTTCGCCAGCACGGTGGGGGCTGAAGTTTTTTTGGTTCTTTTTGTTCACAAAAAGAACGTGTTGGCCTTGGCTTGGCGTGTGTTGTCCCTGGATTGCCGCGGCGCCGAGGGGCGCCTCGCAATGACGGGGGAATTTGGGTTTGGGATGTGAGTTTCAAAGTTTTTTTGGTTCTTTTTGTTCACAAAAAGAACGGGCTTGTTTGCTTGTGGTGGTGGCGCGGGGGGTGGGAGTGGCGGAATTCGCTTGGCTCATTCCGCCCTACGCGCTTTGGGGGTTATTGGCAGGCGAGGCATTCCTCGTAGTCGATTTTTTCGACTGTTTCGGTGGGGAGGATGGGGGCTGGGGTTTGGGTGCCGAGGATGTCGCCCATGCCGGTGATTTTGTCGCTGACGGTATCGGCGCGTTGGATGGAGAGGCTGCGGCAGTAATAGAGGGACTTCACGCCGCGTTTCCAGGCCATGTGGTGGATTTGGTGCAGGTCGCGCTTGTGGACGTTGGCGGGGAGGAAGAGGTTGACGCTCTGGCTTTGGCAGATGAAGGGGGCGCGGTCGGCGGCGTGTTCGACGACCCAGCGCTGGTCGAGTTCGAAGGCGGTTTTGTAGACGGATTTCTCGTCATCGGTCAGGCAGTCGAGATGTTGCACGCTGCCGGCGGAGAGGGTGATGGAGGACCAGGTCTCCTCGTTGTCGCGGCCGATTTCGGCGAGGCGTTGTTGCAGGTGGCGGTTGCGCACGGAGAAGCTGCCGGAGAGGGTTTTTTGCAGGAAGACGTTGGCGGCGATGGGTTCGATGCCGGGGCTCGCGTTGCCGGCGATGATGGAGATGCTGGCGGTGGGGGCGATGGCGATTTTGTTGGAGAAGCGTTCCATGATGCCGTAATCGGCCGCGTCCGGGCAGGGGCCGCGTTCCTCGGCGAGTTTGCGGCTGGCGGCGTCGGCGGCGAGGCGGAGATCGCGGAAGAGTTTTTTGTTCCAGGCCTTGGCGATCGCGCTTTCGAAGGGAATGGCGCGGGCTTGCAGGAAGGAGTGGAAGCCCATGACGCCCATGCCGACGGAGCGTTCACGGGTCGCGGAATATCTGGCGCGCTCCATGCCCTCGGGGGCGCGGTCGATGAAGTCCTGCAGGACGTTGTCGAGGAAGCGCATGACGTCTTCGACGAAGAGCGGGTTGTCGTGCCATTCGTCGTAGGTTTCGAGGTTGATGGAGGAGAGGCAGCAGACGGCGGTGCGTTGCTGGCCGTTCTGATCGATGCCGGTGGGCAGGGTGATTTCGCTGCACAGGTTGGAGGTTTTGACCTCGAGGCCGGCGAGCTTCTGGTGTTCGGGGAGCGCGCGGTTTACGTGATCGGAGAATACCAGATAGGGTTCGCCGGTTTCGATGCGGGCGTTGAGGATGCGGATCCAGAGGGAGCGGGCGGAGATGCGGCGGATGACGGCGTGGTCCTTCGGCGAGGTGAGCGCCCATTCGGCATCGGCCTCGACCGCGCGCATGAAGGCGTCCGGCACGAGAATTCCCTGATGCAGGTTGAGCGCCTTGCGGTTGGGATCACCACCGGTGGGGCGGCGCATTTCGATGAATTCCTCGATTTCCGGATGCGAGACCGGGAGATAGACGGCGGCGGAGCCGCGGCGGAGGCTGCCCTGGGAGATGGCGAGGGTTAAGCTGTCCATGACGCGGATGAAGGGGATGACGCCGGAGGTTTTGCCGTTCATGCCGACTTTTTCGCCGATGGAGCGGAGATTGCCCCAGTAGGAGCCGATGCCGCCGCCCTTGGAGGCGAGCCAGACATTCTCGTTCCAGAGACCGACGATGCCTTCGAGACTGTCGCTGGCCTCGTTGAGGAAGCAGGAGATGGGCAGGCCGCGGGTGGTGCCGCCGTTGGAGAGCACGGGGGTGGCCGGCATGAACCAGAGGCGGGAGATATAGTCGTAGATGCGCTGGGCGTGGGCGGCATTGTCGGCATAGGTGGCGGCGACGCGGGCGAACAGGTCCTGGATGCCTTCGCCGGGGAGGAGGTAGCGGTCGCCCAGGGTGGCGCGGCCGAATTCGGTGATCAGCGCATCACGCGCGCGGTCGACCCGGATGGGGTGGCCGCCGGTGAGTTGCACCGTGTCGAGCATGGCGCGGTCGGCGAACAGGGCACCCATGGACGACATTGCGGCTGTTTCCTCTGACCCGGTGGCGTGGCTGGCAGGGACGGATGGTCGCGCGGGGGATGGGGGGGCGTCAATCATATTGTGTTGGGTTGGGTGAAAATACCACAGGATATGGTTGGGTGGCGGGTATTGTTTCGTGTTTGTTCACTCGATGCAAGGGGGTGGTGGTCAGGACTCGGTGCATGGCTGGTTGCGGTGGCGGGTGGGGCGGGCCAGATGCGTGATATTGGATGGGCGGTGTGGCGGGACGAGCCCCCTGCCCTTCCTGGCGCGGGCTTTGTTGGCGGCGTGCAACGGTTTATTGACGTGGGGCGGGCTTATTTTGGGAAGGCGGGGGCGATGGATGGGCATGGCGCGGCGGGGCTGTTGGAGCCCGGGCAGTTTGTGCGCCACCCGGATGAGCCGGGCTGGGGGCTGGGACAGGTGCAATCGGTGATTGGGGACAGGGTGACGGTCACTTTCACGCAAGCCGGCAAGGTGCTGATCAACACCGCGCGGGTGATGCTGGAGACGGTGGATTTGGCGTGATGCAGGACGGGTTCGGGCGGCGGATCACGTATGTGCGGATGTCGGTGACGGACCGCTGCGATTTTCGGTGTGTGTATTGCATGCCGGAGCGGATGCGGTTTTTGCCGCGCGCGGAGGTGCTGAGCCTGGAGGAGATGGCGACGCTGGGGCGGGCGTTTGTGGCATGCGGGGTGCGCAAGCTGCGGCTGACCGGGGGCGAACCGCTGGTGCGGCGGGATGTGATGGGTCTGGTGCGGGCGCTGGGCGGGCTGATTGGGCAGGGGCTGGATGAGCTGACGCTGACCACCAATGGCAGCCAGTTGGCGCGGTATGCGGCGGATTTGTATGCGGCCGGGGTGCGGCGGGTGAATGTGAGCGTGGATTCGCTGCGCCCGGAGCGGTTTGCGGCGATTACGCGGCGGGGCAAGCTGGCCGGCGTGCTGGAGGGCATTGAGGCGGCGGCGGCGGCGGGGCTGCGGGTGAAGCTGAACACGGTGGCGCTGCGCGGAGTGAATGACGATGAATTCGACGATCTGCTGGCCTGGTGCGGGGTGCGCGGGTTTGATTTGTGCCTGATCGAGACGATGCCGATGGGCGAGGTGGATGAGGACCGCACCGACCATTATCTGCCGCTGACCGAAGTGCGGGCGGATTTGCGCCGGCGCTGGACGCTGGAGCCGAGCGATTGGCGGAGCGGCGGGCCGGCGCGCTATGAGATGGTGCGGGAAACCGGCACGCGGATTGGGTTCATTACGCCGATGACGCATAATTTTTGCGAAAGTTGCAATCGTGTGCGGGTGACGTGCACCGGGGAGCTGTATTTGTGCCTGGGCCAGGAAGACCGGGCGGATTTGCGCGGGGTGCTGCGCGCGGGCGGGGATGTAGCGGCGGCGATACGCGCAGCCATGGCGTTTAAGCCACGCGGCCATGATTTTGTGATCGGGCGGGACCAGAGGCCGGCGGTGGCGCGGACGATGAGCCTGACCGGGGGCTGAACGGCGCCGCTTTTGTGCCGGCAAGATGCTGGCGATGCTGGGTTTTTTCGATTTGTGTGGGTGAATGGCGGCCGGCGCCCGATGTGGCGAAAATGCGGCATGCGCCATGCGTGCAACAGGCGTGTGCGGGATTGCCATCAATTCGCCCAGGTTAACCAATAAATGACGGTGTGCGACGAGAGTTCTGAGCGAGTCGCATAGGTTTGGACGTGACCCATGACGCGAAGAGCCGATTTCTGGACCTGGCAGTTGGACCGGGCCGCCGAGCAGAGCAAGACGCGCACGCTGTGCGTGGCGACGCTGGGCGTTTATTTGCTGGGCGCGCTGGTGCTGATTGTGCAGCCGCGCCTGGGCCTGACGCTGCGCTGGGCGGAAGCGGGCACGGCGATGGTGATGCTGGCGATGCTGGGGTCGGCCGCGATTTGCGCGCGCGTGGTGCTGGCGCGGACCCGACATTCCTGACCGATTGGCCTGACCGTTTGGCCTGACCGCCTGGCCTGATTGCTCGGGTCGTCTGACGGCCCGACGCGCCCGAGGGGGCGCCGCCGTGAAGGATCAGGCGGGTGTCGGCCTGTGGGCTTATGGCAAAAATGCCGTGTTGCATTATGCGTTTCCAAGCCGCGGGTTTTCCGATAGGGTGCCGGCGGCGAGCCAGGAGCGGAGAGACTGTCATGCGCGCGGGTTTTTGGGTTGGCGGGCTGTTGGCCTGTGGGATGATGGCTGGGCAGGCGCTGGCCGCGACAACGACGATTGACGGCGTGGGCGACAGCCTGCCGCAATCGGTCTACACGCAGGAATTTCAGACATTTTCCTCGGTGACACCGTCGGTTGTGTTCAGCTATCAATTATCGGGCACGGCGGCGTCGATTTTTTTGTCTGACACGTCGTTGCAGTTTGGCACCGACGAGACGCCGCTGACCTCGGCGCAGGCCCTGGGCTATACACGGTCGGGCACCAACGGACCGCTTATTCAGATACCGATGTTCGGCTACGCGGTGGCGATACCGTATACCAACGCGGCGCTGGGCAAGCGGGTGCAACTGACGGATGCGCAATTGTGCGGCATCATGTCTGGCACGATCACCAACTGGAACCAGATTTCGCGGTCGAGCGGCACGATCGCGGTGCTGTATCGGGCCGACCAGGATGGCACGACCTATTTGCTGAGCCAGCATTTCCATGCGGTGTGCAACGCGGGGAATTCGGCCTTCGGCACGTATCCGGTGCCGATCACGAGCCAGTTTTCGCAGATGTTCGCGGCGGGCAAGGTGCCGGCGGGGTTCACGCCGATCAGTGGCGCGCAGAATTTGGCGAACGCCCTGCTGACGACACCGCTTTCGATGAGCTATCTGACGCCGGACTATACCAGCATCGCGCCGCACTCACCGCATGCGACGGTGCTGAAGGTGGCGGGCCTGGTGAACAGCGTGAACAACACGCCCTATGCGCCGAACGCGACCAGCACGGCGCTGGGCTTGAGCAACCCCGGCCTGGGGTCGGCCAATACCAGCCCGCCCGTGGGCAAAACCGCCGCGGGGAACGTGCTGAACTGGGTGCCGACCATACCGATCACGAACAAGGGCTATCCGATCGTCGGCTATGCCGATTGGCTGCTGGTGACGTGCAACGGCAGCACCTCGGTCGATCAGGATTTGGGGAATTTCCTGGTCGATCATTACAAGAATACGGCGTACAGGACGATCCGCACCAATAGCGGCTTCGTGAATATTCCGGGCACGTTCTATAGCGCGATTCACGCCGTGTTTTTGACCAACCACGACAAATATAATCTGAACATCGGCAACCCCGCGGTGTGCCCGCACGGCTGAGCCGGGCGGGGCGGGGCGGGCGCGCCGGGGCCCGCCGGATTTTGCCGCGTGACCGGGCTGGCGGGCCTGTCACAAAATTGTCACGCGGGATCGCGGTTGGGCTTTGTGGCAGCACCGCGTCAGGCAGGGCGCGGGGGCGGCTTGTATAGACCCCGGCGTGAGACGAATCCGGTTTCCGTTGCGCGTTGTGGCGAGCCTGGTGCTGGGCACCTGGCTGTGCGGGTGCGTGGCGTATCATGCGCGGCCATTGTCGGCGGCGGTCGCGGCACGGGATTTTGCCGGGCGGCGGCTGGATGATGCGCGGCTTGGCGCGCTGTTGCGGGCGGCCGGACAGAGGGCGCCGGGTGCCGCGGGCTGGGGGCTGGGGCAACTGACGCTGGCGGCGCTGTATTTCCACCCCGACATGGCGGTGGCGCGGGCGGACGTGGCGGTGGCGGCGGGCGAGGCACGGACGGCCGGGGAAATACCGAACCCGACACTGAGCTTCGAGGAATTGAGCCTGAATGCGAGCCACGCGGCGCCGACGCCGTTCACGATTGCGCCGGTGCTGGAATTTCTGATCGAGACGGCGGGCAAGCGCGCGGACCGGATGGCGCAGCAGGCGGCGATGCTGCGGGCGGCGCGCGATGCGGTGACCGACACGGCATGGCGGGTGCGGCACGGCGTGCGGGCGGCGTGGCTGGCGGTGTGGGCCGGGCGGCAGCGGCTGGCGCTGGCGCGCGCGACGGCGCGGGCGCGGCGGGATTTGGCGGAGGCGGCGGTTAAGCGGGCTTTGGTTGGGCAGAGCGACGCCCCGCGGATGCTGGCGGCGCGGTTGGCGGCGATGCAGGCGGCGGCGGCGGCGGAGACGGCGGCGGATGATCTGGCCGAGGACCGCGCCGCGCTGGCGAGCGCGATTGGCGTGCCGGCGGCGGCGCTGAATGGGGTGACGCTGGATTTTTCGGCGTTGGATGAGCCCCCTGCCCTGCCCGATGCGGCGCGGTTGGCGGCGTTGCGCCACCAGGCGCTGACCGGACGCGCAGACATGCGGGCGGCATTGGCCCGCTATGCCGCGGCCGAGGCGGCGCTGAAACTGGCGGTGGCCAGGCAATACCCGGACGTGTCGCTGGTGCCCGGGTATATTTACGACCAGGGGCAGAATAAATACATGCTTTACCCGAGCCTGGAATTGCCGCTGTTCAACCGGCATCAGGGGGAAATAGCGGCGGCGCTGGGGCGGCGGCGGCTGGCGGCGGCGCGGTTCATGGCGACCGAGGACGCGGCGATCGAGGCGATGGACGCGGCGGTGCGCCAGGCGCGCGAGGCGGTGGCGGCGGCGCGGGCGGCGGCACGGGCGGCGCGGCTGGCGCAAGGCTTGCAGGCGAGCACCGCGCGCGCCTTTGCGTTGGGGGGCGCGGACCGGCCCGCCCGGGACGAGGCGGTGCTGAGCGCGATCGGGGCGCGGCTGGCGCTGCTGGAGGCGCATGTGGCGGCCTGGCAGGGGCTGGGCGCGCTGGAGGACGCGGCGCAGGCGCCGGTGTTGGGTGACTTTCCGGCGGTGCGGTTGGCCGACATGAACGGGGACGCGGCGCGATGAGGCTGAGGGTGCTGGCGCTGGGGGCCGCGCTGTTGTGCGCGAGCGGGGCCGCGGGGCTGGCGGATTCGGACGACGCCCCGCCGGCGGACGCGCCGGCGCCGCACGTGGCGGTGGTGCGCGGCGCCACCACGATTACGCTGGATGCGCGGGCGCGACGGAACGCCGGCATTGTGACCGCGCCGGTGGCGGCGGCGACGCGCCTGGGCGGGGAGGCAGCCTATGGCACGATCGTTTCAGCGGCGGCGCTGGCGCCGGTGGCGGCGCGCCTGGCCGGGGATGCGGCGCGGCGCGACAGCACGGCGGCGGCGGCGGAGGCGGCGCGGCAGGATTTGCGGCGGGCGCGGGCCTTATATGCCGATGCGCATAATGCCTCGGCCGCGACGGTGCAGGCGGCGATGAGCACGGCGGCGGCGGCGGACGCGGCACGGGTGGCGGCGAATGCCGATCTGGCGGCGGACATGACGGCGGCGCGGCAGCGTTGGGGCGGCGCGCTGTTGGCGCTGATGCAGGGCCATGGCGATGCCTGGCGCGGGCTGATGGCGGGCAAATTGCTGCTGGCGCGGCTGGATTTGGCCGCCGATGCGCCGGTGGCGGCGGCGCCAGCGATGCTGACGGCGCGGCTGGCGGATGGCGCGGCGCTGCGGCTGCGGCTGGTTGGCCAGGCGGGGGCCGCGGATGCGACGCTGCTGGGCGCGGGATTTTATTACCTGACCGCCGCGCGGCCCGACACCCTGCCGGGCATGCGGCTGCTGGCGCGCTGGCCGGGCGGTGGCGCGGGCACGGCGGTGCGGCTGCCGCAAGCGGCGCTGGTGTGGTTGCACGGCGATGCGTTCGTTTATGTGCGAACCGGACCCGGCACCTTCGTGCGCACGCGGGTGACGCCGGAACAATCCGACGCGGCGGATGATTATGTGGCGCGCGGGGTGAAACCGGGGGCGAGCCTGGTGGTGATTGGCGCGCAATTGCTGCTGTCGGAGGAATTCCGGGCGGTGGCGACCGCCGGCGGCGACCAGGATTGACCGGCTGATGCCGATGCGCGGCGTGCAGGCGGTCATCATCCGGCTTTCGCTGCGCGCGCGCGGCGCGGTGGTGGCGCTTGGCCTGTTGTTGATTGCCTATGGCGTGTTCGCGCTGGCGCATTCGACCTATGACGTATTTCCCGAATTCGCGCCATTGCAGGTGAATATACAGACGGAGGCGCCGGGATTTTCACCCCTGCAGGTGGAGACGCTGGTGACGCGGCCGATAGAGGCGGCGCTGGAGGGCGCTTCCGGGCAGGAAAGGCTGCAATCGAACTCGATACAGGGGCTTTCGATTGTCACCGTGTATTTCGATGAGGGCACCAATATTTATCGCGACCGGCAGATTGTCGCGGAGCGGCTGGCCGAGGTGGTGGGCGGGCTGCCGCAGGGGGTGGCGGCGCCGGTGATAACGCCGCTTACGTCATCGGAAGAATTGGTGATGGTGATTGGCCTGACCTCGGCCCGACAATCCTTGATGCGGCTGCGCACCCTGGCGCGCTGGACGCTGCAACCGGCGATCACGAGCGTGCACGGGGTGGCGGATGTGGAGATTTTCGGCGGACAGGAACGGGCGGTGCAGGTGCTGGTGCACCCCGACCGGCTGGTGCGGTACGGGCTGGGGCTGGAGGATGTGCTGGCGGCGGCGCGGCAGGCGGGAGGCATTCAGGGCGCCGGATTTATCGGCACGGCGAACCAGCGGATTGTGTTGAGCGCGACGGGCGGCGCGTTGAGTGCCGCGATGCTGGCCGGGGTGGTGGTGAAGCAAGGGGCGGCCGGGCCGGTGACGCTGGGCCAGGTTGCGGACGTGGTGGTGGCGCCGGAGCCTGCGGTTGGGGCCGGGGCGGTGAACGGCGTGCCGGCGGTGGTGATGAACATCACCGAGCAATACGGCGCCAACACGCTGAACGTGACGCGCGGGCTGGACACGGTGCTGGACGGGCTGCGCCCGGTATTGGCGCGCCAGGGGGTGGTGCTGCGGACCGATTTGTTTCGTCCGGCGCGTTTCATCACGACGGCGACGCGCAATCTGGGCACGGCGCTGCTGATTGGCGCGGGGCTGGTGGTGCTGGTGCTGTTTCTGTTTCTGTCCGATTTGCGCAGCGCGGCGATATGCTGCCTGGCGATTCCGCTTTCGTTGCTGGCGGCGGTATCTGTTTTGCAGGCGCAAGGGATTTCATTGAACACGATGACGCTGGGCGGGCTTGCCATCGCGCTTGGCGAGGTGGTGGACGACGCGGTTATCGCGGTGGAGAATATCACGCGCCGGCTGCGCGATAACCTGGCAAGGCCCGCGGCGCTGCGGCGAACGCCCGCGCGCGTGGTGCTGGAGGCGACCTTCGAGGTGCGGAGCGCCGTGGTGTATGCGACCTTCGCGGTCATTCTGGTGTTTCTGCCGGTGGTCACCTTGTCTGGCGTGGGGGGGCGGTTGTTCAGCCCGCTGGGGCTGACCTACATCATGGCGGTCATCGCGTCCCTGATCGTGGCGCTGACGGTGACGCCGGCGCTGGCGTTGATGCTGTTGGCGCGCGGCGCGCGCGAGGCAACGCCGCCGGCGCTGGCGTTCAGCCGGCGCATTTACGCGGCGATATTGCGGCGGGCCCTGCCGATGCCGTGGCTGGCGATTGCCGCATCGGTGCTGGTGACGCTGGGTGGCGTGGCGCTGCTGCCGGCGTTCAGCGCGACATTTCTGCCCGACCTGCAGGAAGGGCATTTCGTGGTGCATACGACCGCGGTGCCCGGCACATCATTGACCGAGACCGAGCGCGACGGGGCGCGGGTGGCGGCGGATTTGTTGCGATTGCCGTTCGTGCAGACGGTGGCGCAGCGGGCGGGGCGGGCGGCGCTGACGGCGGATACGCACGGCGTGCATGAGGCGGAATTCGAGGTGGAGTTGAAGCGGATTTCCACCCGCGAGGCGCTGAGCGCCAAGCGGCGCATTCTGGCGGCGCTGGCGGATTTTCCCGGCCTGGTGATTTCGGCCAACACCTTCCTGACCGAGCGGATCGACGAGACGCTTTCGGGCTATACGGCGCCGTTCGTGGTGAACGTGTTCGGCGCCGATCTGGACACGATCGACGCGGTGGCGGCGCGGGTGGCCGATGTGGTGCAGGGGGTGCGCGGCGCGAGCGGGGTCGAGGTACAGTCCCCGCCCGGGTTGCCGCAACTGACGGTGCGGCTGCGCCCGGCCGCGCTGCGCGAGGCCGGGCTGACGCCGGCGGCGGTGCTGCGGACGCTGGGGGCGGCGTATCAGGGCGAGGTGGTGGGGCAGAGCTATGACGCCGACCGGGTGTTCGATGTGGTGGTGCGGCTGGCGCCGACCGGCGCCGCCGGCCCGGAGGCGCTGCGCCGCCTGGTGCTGCGCGCGCCGGATGGGCGGTATGTGCGGCTGGGGCAGCTTGCCGATATCAGCATGGGGTCGGGGCTGTACGAGATCGAGCATAGCGGCGGGCGGCGCTTGCAGACGGTGACCGCGGATGTGACGGGGCGGGCGTTGTCTGATTTTGCCGCGGCGGCGCGCGCGGCGATTGCCCGGCGGGTGGTGTTGCCGCCCGGGGTGTATCTGGCTTTCGCCGGATCGGCGGAGAGCGAGGCGGCGGCGCGACGGGATTTGCTGTTCAAGACGCTGCTCTCGACGATCGGGATCGTGCTGCTGCTGGCGGCGGTGACGCGGCATTGGCGCAACCTGATGCTGGTGTTGGTGAATTTGCCGTTCGCGCTGGTGGGCGGGCTGATTGCGGCCTGGCTGTATGGCGCGGTGCTGTCATTGGGGTCATTGGTCGGGTTCGTGACACTGTTCGGCATCACGCTGCGCAATTCCCTGATGATGATCGCGCATTTCCGGCATTTGACCGAGGTGGAGGGGAGGCGCTGGGATTTTGCCTGCGCGCTGGATGGGGCGCGTGAACGGCTGGGCGCGGTGCTGATGACGACACTGGTGACCGGGCTTGGCCTGTTGCCGCTGGTGATTGGCCTGCACGCGCCGGGGCACGAGATCGAGGGGCCGATGGCGCTGGTTATTCTGGGCGGGCTGGTGACCTCCATGCTGTTGAATTTGCTGCTGCTGCCCACACTCGCGCTGCATTTCGGGCGGTTTGGCGCGGCGGCGGATGATGATGGGTTGGGGTGAGACCGGCGCGGTAAAAGGGCGGGTTTTTTGAAAAAAAATCGCGCAAAAACCATTTGTTCCCGGGGGTTTATGCCAACACTCAGCCCGTTTGGCCGCGGGCACGGCCCTGGTCATGCGCGTGGGGCTTGGCTATTGCAGTGGCCATGACAAAGACGCTGCCTGCCTACACGCTGACCCTGCGCTGCCCGAATAAGCCGGGCATTGTCGCCGCCGTGGCGGCCGGCTTGTTCGAGGCCGGAGGCAACATCACCGAGGCGCAGCAATTCGATGACACGCCGAGCGGCATGTTTTTCATGCGCGTGGTGTTTCAGGCATTGAATGGCGCGGCTGACCCGGCGCCGTTCGAGGCGCGGATGGCGGAGATTGGCGCGCGGTTTGGCATGAGCTGGCACCTGCATGACCGCGCGGCGCGGCGGCGGGTGATGCTGCTGGTGAGCAAGCAGGATCATTGCCTGGTGGATTTGCTGTATCGGCACCGGATTGGCGAATTGGCGATCGAGCCGGTGGCGGTGGTGGCGAACCATCCGCGCGAGACCTATGGGCATGTGGATCTGGGCGAGGTGCCGTTTCATTACGTGCCGGTGAGCAAGGCGACCAAGCTGGAACAGGAGATGGAAATCTGGCGCCTGTTCCAGGAGAGCGGGGCGGAACTGGCGGTGCTGGCGCGGTATATGCAGGTGTTGAGCGAGGGGCTGGCGGCGAAGCTGAGCGGGCGCTGCATCAATATCCATCATTCGTTTCTGCCGGGGTTCAAGGGCGCGCGGCCATACCACCAGGCGCATGCGCGCGGGGTGAAGCTGATTGGCGCGACGGCGCATTTCGTGACCAGCGAGTTGGATGAGGGACCGATCATCGAGCAGGATGTGGAGCGGGTGACGCACGCGGACAGCGCCGAGGATTTGGTGCGCAAGGGACGCGATATCGAACGCCGGGTGCTGGCGCAGGCGGTGCGGGCGTTCATCGAGGACCGGGTGATTTTGAATGGGAGCAAGACGATTGTTTTTTGAAGAAAGAGATGTTCTTTTTTGAAAAAAAGAACCAAAAAACTTTTGGGACTTTGCCGGCTCTCCGAACTCCAGGAATAAAAGTTTTTTGCGCGACTTTTTTTCAAAAAAGTCGCTGCTTCCTTCCATGCTGATCCTTGTTCCCGGCTGGAGCTTCGATGAATCGGTGTTCGCGCCGATGCGAGAGGGGTTGCCGGAGGCGCGGGTTGTGCGGCCGTGGGGCGATGTGGCCGCGGTGCCGGAGGGGGCGATCGGGGTTGGGCATTCGCTGGGAGGGTTGTGGTTGCTGCGGCATGCGGCGCCGCGACTGCGCGGGCTGGTGCTGATCAATGGGTTTGCGCGGTTCACCGCGGCGGCGGATTGGCCGGACGGGGTGGCGCCGCGGGTGTTGGCGCGGATGCGGGCGCGCCTGGAGACCGAGCCGGCGGCGGTGGTGGCGGCGTTCAGGGCGCGGATTGGCGCGCCGGGGGATTTGCCGGTGGTGGAGACCGGGCTGTTGGCGGCGGGGCTGGCGGATTTGGCGGCGTGGGACATGCGGGCGGTGCTGGCGGGGCTGACTGTGCCGGTGCTGTGCCTGGCGGCGCCGGATGATGGGTTGCTGAGCGTGGGGATGAGCCGGGCGACGGCGTTGCTGACCGGGGGTGAGCCGGTGTGGCGGGCGGGTGGGCATTGCCTGCCGCTGACCGCGCCTGAGTGGTGCGCGGCGGCATTGACCGGGTTTGCGGCGGGGCTTGGCCGATGAGCGCGCGCAAGCGGGCGGTTGCGGCGGCGTTTGCCGGGGCGGCGGCGGGGTATGACGCGCATGCCGGCTTGCAGGCAGAGGCGGCGGCGTGGCTGGCGGAGATTGTGGGCGGGCTTGGCCTGACAGCGCCGTGCCGGATGGTGGAGATTGGCTGCGGCACCGGGTTGCTGACCGCGTGTCTGGCGGCGCGCTTGCCGGGGCTGCATGGGGTGGTGAGCGACCTGGCGCCGGCGATGGTGGCGCGCTGCCGGGCGCGGATGGGGCCGCCCTTCACGTATGTGGTCATGGATGCCGAACGGCCTTGCCTGCGCGGCCAGGCGGATTTGCTGGTGGGGGGGTTGGCGGCGCAGTGGTTCGAGGCGCCGGGGCGCAGTGTGGCGGGGCTGGCGACGCTGCTGCGGCCAGGCGGCTGGGTGGTGTTGAGCGTGCCGGAGGCGGAATCGCTGACGGGCTGGCGGGCGGCGTGCGTGGCCGAGGGGGTTGAGCCGCCGATGCCGGCATTACCCTCGGTGGCGGATTTGACGGCGTGCTGGCGGGGCGAGGTGTTGGTGCGGCGGACGCGGGTGCGGGTGCGGCACGAAAACGGGGTGGATTTTCTGGCGGCCGTGAAGGGGGTGGGCGCGCAGGTGCCCAGACCCGGGCATGTGCCGATGCGGGCCGGGACGCTGCGGCGGGTGTTGCGGCGGTTTGAGCGCGAGAGCGGGGCGGTGGCGGCGTATGCGCTGGCGGCGATTTGCTTGCGGGTTGATTACCCGAGATAGGCTTTGAGGGTTTTGACCAGGGCGGGCACGCCGAGGGTGACCGGGAGTGCGGCGAGCAGGGTGTTGTGCCGGTCGAGCAGCAGCATGATTGCGGTGTGGTTGATGGTGCCGCCTTCCGGCGTGACGGCGATGCCGTAGGCGCGCTCGGCCCGGGCGAGGATGGCGGGCGGGCCGGTGAGCGCGACGGGCCGGGGTGAGAAGGCACGGACATAGCGGGCGAGCACGGCGGGGGAATCCCGGGCGGGGTCGATGGTGATGAAGACCGGGGTGATGGCGCGGCCGGCCGGGCCGAGGGCGGCGATGGCGCGGGTGAGGGTGGCGAGGGTGGTGGGACAGATGTCCGGGCAGTTCGTGTAACCGAAATAGACCAGGCGAAGGCGGCCCGGCAGGGCGGCGAGCGACATTGGCTGACCGGCGCTGTCGATGAGGGTCAGGGCAGGCAGGCGCGGGGTGGGCGCGGGGCCGAGGCGGGCGAGATAGAGCCCGGCGAGGGCGAGCAGCAGCGCGGGAATGGCGATGAGTGGCAGCAGCGGCAGCGCGGGGCGGCGTTTTTTCATGGCGGCATGGAGGATGGCGGGGGCATGGCGGAAAGCAACATGGCAACGGCAATGACCAGCACCGCGACGAGCGTTTGCAGGGTGAGACTGCGCTGAAACCGGGCGATGGCCCGGGGGGCCTCGGGGCCGCCGAGTTGCGGATTTGCTCCGTGACGCTTGCGCATCGAAGCGGCACCGGCCCGCACCCCCACCCGGCCACCCATCAAGCATACTGTCGTGGGTGGCCGGGTGGGGGTGCGGGCCGGTGCCGACCTTAACGCATCAGGCTTCAGGAGGAACTGGTGACGGAAGGCAAAGCCAAGCAGCAGCGCGAGGGCGGCAAGCTTCATCAGCACGAGACCGCCGTAGCGCGTATGCCAGAGGGCCGCGAACGAGCCGAGCAGGCAGACGGCCTGAATGCAGGCGGAGACGATGAGGCCGGCGACATAGAGGCAGCCGAAGCGGAAATAGGCGGTGACCGCGGCCGCGGTGGCGGTGGGCGCGGTTGCGACCAGGATGAGGAACGGAATGAGGCTGCCGAGCCATGACCCGGCGGCGAGGACATGCAGCACGGCAACCAGGGCGCCGGCACTGACCAGCCCGTATTGGGCGGCCATGTGCCCGTCGATGGCGAGGGCGGCGAGGGCGAGGGCGGCAAGACATGTTGCGAGCGAGGGGGCGAGACGTGAGGCGCCGAGCAGCAGAAGCAGCAGCAAGGCGCCCTGGCCGAGGGAAATATGGCCGAACTGGGTGTGCAGCAGCAGCAGGGGCAGCGCGCGGGCGATGGGCGTTGCGGGATTGGCCAGGGAATTCGCGTGCAGACAAAGCGAGGCGACGAGGGCGGCGAGCGCGAGCGCCGCGCCGGCACGGGTAAGAATGACGAGGCGGCGGGCGAGCAGGGCGGCGGCGGGTTCGGCGATGTTTTTGGCAACCGCGACGAGCACGGTTGCGCGGAACGTGGGCGCGCCGAGCGCGGTGACGAGGCCCGCGGCGAGCAGGGTGCGGACAGCGATGAGCCACATGGATTATTTCCCGACGTGGAAGACGAAGCTGCCCTGGGTTTTGTGCAGGTCGGTGGCGACGGCGTGCCAGGTGACCCGGTAGGGGCCGGGGGGCAGTTTTTGCAGGCCGACGGACAGGCGGTTTGCGGCGCCGGCGGTTTTGCAATGGCCGAGGCTGACGACGATTCCGGCGGCGTTGCGCACGGTGACCGAACTGAAAGCGGGTTCGACACCTTCGGTGAAGGTGAGTTGGAGTTGCGGCGGCGCGGCGGCGATTGTGGCGCCGACGCGGGGGCTCGCGACCGTGAGGAAGGCGTGCGCCAGGGCCGGCAAGGGTGGCGACAGGAGAAGGAGGACAAGAAGGGTGCCAAGGGGCGGGAAATACTGTCTCATTTGGTAATTTCCGGTCAGAAAATGGGGCTGCCGAGCGAGCTCGGCATGAGATCATCGAGATAGACATGCACGAGGGCGACGACGCCGACATTGCTGCCGGCGGCGCGATTGAGGGGAATTTCGGCCTCGATGCCGAGTTCGCCCCAGAGTTTTTCGGTGATGATGCCGGGGGCGAGAGTGAAGGTGGTGGGGACGGTTTTGGGGTCGGACGCGGTCGAGGTCCAGACCAGTTCGGTGACCGGGATCATGTCGGCGAGGATGCCGCGAAGGCCGACATCCCTCACCTGGGATTGCAGATAGGGGATACTGTATTGCAGGGACATGCCGCCCGCCCAGGCATTGCTGTTGCCGAGATTGTTGGCGAGTTGGCCGGCGATGCCGCCGACCCCGGGTGAGGGCGCGACCGGCTGGAATTGTTTGAATTCCTTGTCGGCGACGGTGTAGGCGAGTTCGCCGGTGACGGCGAAGGGGCGGAGCCAGGACACCGGGAGGTCACCGAGGCCCTTGCCGACATAGAGGGTGGGCGTGGTCGAGCCGAACCGGTCGCCGTTGACGTGGGTGGTGCCGGTGCCGCCGAGTTCGCGCTGGACGCCGAGCGAGAGCACGAATTCGTGCGGCGCGTTGGTGATGACCTGCCATTTGCCGGTGATGACGAGGTTTTCGAAGCCCCATTCGGTTTTGGCGCCGTTCCGTTGGCCGATATCGTAGCCGGTGTTGAGGATGATGGCGGTGTGCTCGGTGATGCGCTTGTCGTATTCGAAGCCGAGATCGACCTCATGGCCGGGGCCGGCGCCGCCACCCGAGGGGTTACGGACATAGGTGAGGGCGGGCAGCGAGAGTTCGTCGCCGACGCCGGGATCGTCGAAATTCAAGGTGACGGGAAAGACGCGGGGCCCGGCGGTGACGTGCGCGAGGGCGGGCGTGGCACAGGTGAGCGGCGCGGCGATGATTGCCGCGCGGCGGAAAAACGACATGGGGATTCCTTCCGACTGCGTGATGAGGACGGGTCAGGCCGGAAGGGCGGGGGGTCCTGTCTGATGGGGGGTGAGACGGGCGCGGCCTGGCGGGGCGCGGGAAGGTGGCGGGGGGCCCGCGCGCAGGCGGACGAGGCGGGGCGGCGGCAACAGGGGTGGGGCGGCGGCGAGGCAGGGGATGGCGCCGAGGGCCTGGTTGAGGGGGATGAGGCTGGCGGGGCTCGGCTTTTGGTGATGGGTGCGGCCGCGCGGGGCGGCGCAGAGGATGGCGGCGGCCTGGATGCTGGCGCGCGGGCCGCCGATGGGGGTTGCGGGGAGGATGAGGCCGCCAAGCGCGATCTGGCAGACGCAGGCGAGCGCCGCCAGCAGGAGGGACGTTGCGGGTGGACGGGCCGGCACGGGCGCAGGGTAGAGGCGAGGGTGCGGGGGTGGAAGGGCTTTTCTTTTTTGCGGCGCGCGTCAGGGAAAAGAGGCGTCCATCGGGTCGTGACGATGGACATGGACGCTCATGAGCAGGCCGAAGCCGAACATGACGGTCAGCAGGGCGGAGCCGCCATGGCTGATGAGCGGCAGGGGGACGCCGCCGACCGGGATGGCGCCCATGACCATGGCGATGTTGACGAAGACATAGAGCGAGAAATTCACCGCGATGCCGAGGGCGAGCAGGCGGCCGAACTGGTTGCGGCAGGTGAAGGCGATGGCGAAGGTGGCGGCAACCACGGTGAGCAGCAGCAGCAACAGGGCGGCGCCGCCAATGAAGCCGAATTGTTCGGCCCACATGGTGAAGATGAAATCGGTCTGGCGTTCGGGCAGATAGGCGAGGATGCCCTGGGTGCCGTGCATGAAGCCTTCGCCCCAGAGGCCGCCGGAGCCGAGTGCTATGCGTGATTGCAGGATGTTGTAGCCGGTGCCGAGGGGATCCCGTTCGGGGTGGAGGAAGGTGAGGATGCGGTTGCGCTGGTAGGCGTGCAGATGGGCATAGGCGATGGGGGCGGCGGCGGCGGCGGCGATGGCGCCGAGGCCGAACAGCCAGAGGCGGACGCCGGCGGCGAGCAGGACCGAGGCGCCGACGACGAAGGTGATGACCGCGGTGCCGAGATTGGGCTCCTTCAGGATCAGCAGCACCGGGGCGAGGATGGCGAGGATGGGGGGAATGAGGAAAAGCGGCTTGCCGACACGGTCCCAATCGGCGCGGCTGAACCAGGCGGCGAGGGCGACGACGAGAGCGATTTTCATGAGTTCGCTGGGCTGGACCTGCAGCGGGCCGATTTCGAGCCAGCGTTGCGCGCCTTTGCCGACATGGCCGAAGCGGGCGACGAGAATGAGCAGGAAGAGGGCGAAGCCGTAGAGAAACCAGGCGGCGCGGCGGATGAGATCGAGATCGGTGAGCGCGAGGCCGAGCATGAGGATGAGGCCGGCGGCGAAGCGCATGGCCTGGCGGTTGGCGTATTTGTCGGGCCCGAGGCCGGCGGAATAGAGGGCGATGTAGCCGCAGCCGGCGAGGACGCAGAGCAGCAGCACGAACAGCCAGTTGATGCTGAGGAATTTGCCCGGCAGGCCGGTGGGCGCGCGGATGATGAGGCGGCGGGCTTCGCTCATGTGGGACCGTTCGCGGCTATCAGGGCGGAGGGCCGGTTTGCGGGGTCACGCAGCAGCGTGTCGGTCATGATGGCGCGGGCGACGGGGGCGGCGGCTTCCGGCCCCTCATTGCCGTGTTCGATGACGACCGAGAGGGCATAGCGTGGCGCGTCGTACGGGGCGAAGGCGATGAAAAGGGCGTGCGGGCGGTATTTCCAGGGCAGATCGGCGGAGTTGAAATTGGTGTGTTCACGCACCCAGCGCGAGACGCGGCGGACCTGGGCGGAACCGGTTTTGCCGGCCATCTGCACGCCGGGCAGGGTGAGGCGGGCGAGCGGGGCGGTGCCGGTGGGGTCGTTGACCACCGCCCACATGCCGGCGCGGACCTGCTTGAGATAGGCCTCGGGCGTGGGCAGGGCGGGCCAGTCCCGCGCGGTGGCGCCGGGTTGCAGGCTGCCGCCGATGGCGCGGGTGAGGTGGGGCTGGACGGCGCGGCCGGAGGCGATGCGGGCAGCGTAAGTGGCGAGCGCCAGGGGCGTGATCTGGATATAGCCCTGGCCGATGCCAGCGACCACGGTATCACCCACGTTCCAGCGATGGCCATGGCGGCGGCGCCATTGCGGGGTGGGAATGAGGCCGGGCAGCGCGTCAGGCTGTTCGATGGGCAGGCCGACGCCGAGGCCCATGCGGTGGGCGAGGGCGGCGATGGCATCCATGCCGGCGCGGCGGGCGGTTTCGTAGAAGAACACGTCGCAGGATTGGGCGATGCCGCCGTGCAGGGTGAGCGGGCCGTGGCCGCCCTTTTTCCAGCAGTGAAAACGCGTGTTGCCGACATCGTAATAGCCGGGGCAGGTGATGACGTCGGACGGGGTCAGGGTGCCGGCCTCGAGGGCGGCGAGGGCGACGGCGGGCTTGAAGGTGGAGCCGGGGGCGTAGAGGCCGGCGCAGGGCTTGTTGACGAGCGGGGTGCGCGGGTCGGTGACCCAGGCGTGCCATTGCGCCTCCGAGACACCGGAATCGAACAGAGCGGGGTCGAAGCTGGGGTTACTGGCCATGGCGAGCACTTCGCCATTGGTGCAATCCATGACGACGGCGCTGGCGCTTTTATCGGCCAGATGGGTGATGACGGATTGCTGGAGGGCGGCATCGAGGGTGAGGGTGATGTCCGGGCCGGGGATGCCATCCTGGCGGGAGAGTTCACGCACGACGCGGCCGACGGGGCTGACTTCGAGCTGAAGGTCGCCCGGACGGCCGCGCAGGGTGGTTTCGTGGAATTGCTCGATGCCGGCGCGGCCGACGCGAATGCCGGGCAGGGCGAGCAGGGGGTTGGCGGCGACTTCCTTTTGGTTGGGGGGGGCTACGTAACCGACCTGGTGGGCGAGGCTGGGGCCGAGCGGGTAAAGCCGGGTCCAGCCGACATCGACGATGATGCCGGGCAGATCGGGGGCGTTGGCCTCGATCGCGGCCATCTGGTCCCAGTCGAGGAAATCCTTGATGAGAACGGGGATGAAACGCTGATGCCGGGCGATGGCGCGGTTGAGGCGGGCGCGCTCATCTGGCGCGAGGGGGAGGATTTGCTCGAACCGGTCGAGGGTCGCGGCGGCGTTGGCGGTTTCCTCGACCATCAGCAGCGCGCGCCAGTTTTGCCGGTTGCCGGCGAGGGTGACGGCGAAACGATCGGTTATCTGGCCGCGGACGGGGGCGACGAGGCGGCTGGTGACGCGATTGCCGCGGGCGAGCAGGGCGAAATGCCGGCCTTGCAGCACCTGCACCTGGTAGAGCCGGCCGGCGAGCAGGGCGAAACCGCCGAGTTCGGCGGCGCCGAGCAGGGCGGCGCGGCGGGTGAAGGTGGCGCGGGTTTGGTTGGGGTTACGGAACAGACGCATCAGAGCGCATGGTCCGGGTCGGCGATGCCGCGATGCGCGGCGGGCAGCAGGGCCAGGGCGACCAGCGGGTAAAGCCCGGCGGCGAGGGCGGCCTGGATGAGGGCGGGCGCGGGCGGCAGCAGCACGAGGCCGAGCAGGCAGGTGAGCGCGTAGACGAGGCCGGCGAACAGGGCGGCGATGACGCTGGCGGCGAGGAAATGCAGCAGGAAATCATGCCGGAGCAGCACGCGCCGCCAGGCCAGCAGCGCCGCCTGGGCGGCGAGCAGGGCGAGCATGGTTATGCCGATGGGGCCCTGGCCGAGCAGATCGGCCAGCAGGCCAAGGGCGAAGACGGCGACGGGCGGCATGGCGGCGGGGCGGTGCAGGGACCAGAACAGCACGACATCGAGCAGCAGGCCGGCGGCAATGGCGGGCTGGGCGGGCAGGCCGAGCGGGACGCGCAGCACCAGCAGCAGCGCCAGGGTGAAGACGAAGGGGAAGGCGTGGCGGCCACCGGTATCGAGCCGGTGCCAGACATCCTGACGGGGCTTCAGGGGCTGGGGGTGGTGGATCATGGTGCGGGTTTGGGCGGCGGGCGGAGCGCGGCCGTTGCCGGCGTGGCCGTTGCCGGCGTGGCCGTGGTGGGCGGGGCGGCGGCGAGGCGGGCGTGGGCGGCCAGCGCCGCGCGATAGGCGCGCTGGTTGGCGGCGGCACGGTCAGGCGCGACGTGCCAGTCAGCCGGCATGGGGGGCGCGGGCGGTGCCGCGACCTGCCGGGCGGTGGGGGCGCGCGGCGGCACCAGATCGGTCAGGCGGTAATTGACGATGCGCACGATATCGAGCCGGTCGAGGGCGGCATCGGGGATGATGTCGGCGCCGCCCTTGGGCCGAAGCCGCACGGTGCCGACCGGGATGCCGGACGGGAAGATGCCGCCATCATTGCTGGTGACGACGCGTTCGCCCGCGCGCGGGGTGACGCCTTGCGGCAGGAACATCAGGCGCGGGTGGGCGGAATTATCGCCGGCCAGGATGGCATGGGCGTGGCTTTGGGTGAGCCAGACCGGCACGCGGCTGTTGAGATCGGTGATGAGCAGGATGCGGGCGGTGCTGCGGCCGGTTTCGGTGACGCGGCCGACCAGGCCCGAGCCGTCGAGCACGATTTGCCCGGATGCCACGAAATGGTTGGGGCCGACCGCGACCAGCACCGAGCGGGCATAAATGCCGCCCGTATCGGCCACGACATGGGCGGTGACGAAACGGGGGGGGTTATCCGGGATCCAGTGTAGCTGGGCCTTGAGTGCGGCGTTTTCGGCATCGAGCGCGAGCGCGATGGCCTGCCATTTGCGCAGGCGCTGGTTCTGGTCGCGCAGTTCCTGGTTGTCGGCGAGCACGGTGCCGATGCGGCCGACATTGGCGAGGGTGGCGCGGATGGCGTGAGCCGGCACGTCGACCAGGGCATAAAGGGGCGCGATGCTGTCACCGACGGCGGCGCGCACCCGGTCGGCCAGCAGGGCGTCGGCCTTGGCGAGCAGCATGAGGCAGAAGGCGGCGGTGGCCAGCACCGGCAGGGTGAGCCGCGCGAGTGCCTGGCGGAGGGGAACGGAAAGCCGCAGCACGCAGATGAAACTCCGTCACTGGCAGCCGCTGGCGGGCGGCGGCGCCATGACTTGCTCGGATACGCCGCCAGCCCGGGTGGTTCAATATCTGCGGCTAAATTGCGGTATCCCGGTTTGGGAAGATGACCCGCGAACCGGTGCCCGATTTCAGGCCGCGACCCTGGCGGCTCAATACATCGAGGTCAGGACGTTGTTCAGGCGCTTCATTTCCTCGAGGGCGCGGCCGGTGCCGAGGGCGACGCATTGCAGGGCGTTGTCGGCGACGATGACGGGCAGGCCCGTCGCATCGCGCAGCACCTGGTCGAGCCGGTTGAGGAGCGCGCCACCGCCGGTGAGCACGATGCCCTTGTCGACGATGTCGGCGGCGAGTTCGGGGGGGGTGTTTTCGAGCGCGGTCTTGACCGCCTCGATGATGGTGCTGACCGGCTCGTAAAGGCTTTCCGCCACCTGACGCTGGCCGACCATGACCTCACGCGGCACGCCGTTCATGAGATCCCGGCCCTTGACCTCGCGATACGGGCCTTCGTCCTCGCCATAGGCGCCGACCGCGGCGCCGATTTCCATTTTCAGCCGCTCGGCCGAGCTTTCGCCGATCAGCAGGTTATAGGTGCGGCGGATATAGGAGATGATGGCTTCGTCCATCTTGTCGCCGCCGACCCGCACCGAGCGGGCATAGACGATGCCGCCGAGCGAGATGACCGCGACCTCGGTGGTGCCGCCGCCGATATCGACGATCATCGAGCCGGAGGGTTCGGTGACCGGCAGGCCGGCGCCGATGGCGGCGGCCATGGGTTCCTCGATCAGCAGCACGCGGCGGGCGCCGGCGCTTTCGGCGCTTTCCTGGATGGCGCGGCGCTCGACCGCGGTGGAGCCGGAGGGCACGCAGATGATGATGACCGGGGAGGCGAAGCGGCGGCGGCCATGCACCTTGCGGATGAAGTGCTTGATCATCTCCTCGGAGACTTCGAAATCGGCGATCACGCCATCACGCAGGGGGCGGATGGCGGTGATGTTGCCGGGGGTGCGGCCGAGCATGAGCTTGGCCTCCTCGCCGACGGCAAGCACCTGGCGCTTGCCGCGAACCTCGGCAATGGCGACGACGGAGGGCTCGGCGAGCACGATGCCGCGGCCGCGGACATAGACGAGCGTGTTGGCGGTGCCGAGATCGATGGCCATGTCGGCGGACATCAGGCCAAGCAGGCGTTGCAGCATGGATAGTCCCTGATTGTGGCGGGGCGAGGCGGTTGCCTTACGCGCGGCGCCAGAGCGCGGCAAGGGGCGGAAAGATGCTTTATCTCAAGTCCGGCACCGGCATGCTTTGTTTCAAGTCCGGCACCGGCCCTCACCCCCACCCGGCCACCCATGGCAGTGTACGCTCGTGGGTGGCCGGGTGGGGGTGAGGGCCGGTGCCGGACTTCGCGCCAGTCAGGCGCGCCCTACCAAACCTCCGGTGCCGGACTTTCTCCACAAAGCTCGCCGGTCAGGCGCGCGCTACCAAACCCGCCACGTTTTGTTGCAAAGCACTACCGGGCGGACGCGCGGCCGCCACCATGTGGCCGCATTGCCCGGGCAGATCGGCGCTGGTTGCGGGGCCTGGGCGCGGCGACCATATCGATGACGCGACATCGGTAACAAAGACGAGAGAAAAAGGATAGAATTCATGCGCAAGACATTGGTTTCCGTGAGCATGGCCGGCGCGCTGCTGCTGAGCTTGGCCGCCTGCAACCCCTATGACCCGGGGCAGCGGGCGCTGGGTGGGGCGGCGATCGGCGCTGGTGGCGGCGCGCTGTTGGGCGCGGCGGTGGGCGGCAACCCGGCGACCGGCGCGCTGATTGGCGGCGCGGTGGGCGCGATCGGCGGGGCGGCGACGACGCCGCATCGTTGAGGCAGGCGGAACAGGCGGCGGCGCCGACGGCGCGGCCGCCCCGCACTCATGTATAGGTGATGGCGACGCCACCCGCGCCGTCACTGGCCTGATGAAAGCCGCTGGTGGTGAACCTGCCGTAGAGCGTGATGTGCGTGGCCACCCCGCCTTCGGACAAAGTGAGCGTGCCGTATGTGTTGGCGGTTTGCGACCAGCCGATCGTGAGACCGCTGCCGGGGGCGAGGTCGGTGAGGTCGATCACGTCATTGCCGCCGAATTGCCTGATGGTGACGCCGTTCAGATGGGCCGCGCTGTCCTTGAAGGTGTCGCCGAACCCGGCATAGCCGATCAACTGATCGGCGCCGCCACCACCGGTGAGCGTTTGGTTGGCGCCGCCGGCGACGATTTTGTCCTTGCCGGCGCTGCCATCGGCGGTGATGAAACTGCCGGATCCCATGGTCAATGTCGTGGCCTGGAGCAGGTGCACGGTCAGGTTGGCATCGGCGTTGTTCAGCTTGGCGCTACCGCCACCGGTTATATCGAATGTTGCCGCCGTGGTCGATTTGATCAGCATGCCGGCCCCGACCGATTTGGTCTCGAGCGTGGCCGCGCCGGACAGGGTTATGGTCTGCAACGCATCGGTCTTGGCGAGATAGTCGAGCACGGCCCCGGACGCGACGCTGATTTGTCCGGTGCCCAGTAATTGGCCGCCAATGGTGAGCGTGCCCGCGCTGACCGCGATGCTGGCATCATTGACCAGGGTGGAGGCCGAGATGATTCC
>DAIDIQ010000297.1 GCA_027459285.1 Acetobacteraceae bacterium | reverse complement strand
TTGATTTTGCGGACGCCGTTCTTGATGCCTTCCTGGATTTCCTCGACCGGCACGCCGTAGGTTTCCTTGATGGCGCCGCCATTGGCGCGGATGATCTCGAGCCAGTCCTGTGGCACCGAGGATGAGCCGTGCATGACCAGGTGGGTGTTGGGGATGCGTTCGTGGATTTCCCGGATGCGGGCGATGGCGAGAATGTCACCGGTTGGTTTGCGGGTGAATTTATAGGCGCCGTGGCTGGTACCGATGGCGATGGCGAGGGCATCGACGCCGGTGGCGGCGACGAAATCGGCCGCCTGGTCAGGATCGGTCAATAGCTGGTCGTGCGAGAGGATGCCTTCGGCGCCGGAGCCGTCCTCCTCGCCGGCCATGCCGGATTCGAGCGAGCCGAGCACGCCCAATTCCCCCTCGACCGAAACGCCGCGCTTGTGCGCGGCCTGGACCACGGTGCGGGTGACCTCGACGTTGTACTCATAGGAGGCGGGGGTTTTCATGTCGTCCATGAGGGAGCCGTCCATCATGACGCTGGTGAAGCCGAGCGCCATGGCGCTGTCGCAGACCTTGGGGCTGGCGCCGTGGTCCTGGTGCAGGACGATGGGCAGATGCGGCCAGGTTTCGACCGCGGCCTGGACCAGGCGCTGGAGGAACATCTCGCCGGCGTATTTGCGGGCACCGGCGGAGACCTGGAGGATGACGGGGCTTTTCACGTCATCGGCGGCGAGCATGATGGCGCGGATCTGTTCGAGATTGTTGATGTTGAAGGCGGGCACGCCGTAATCGTTCTCGGCGGCGTGGTCGAGCAATTGACGAAGCGAGATCAGGGCCATGAGACTTTACCTGTCGGGACGTGGTTGCGGGAACGGCGCCGGGCGGCCTGGGTATGGTCAGAAAGCGCGTTTCTTGCGGTCCACCAATTGCCAGACCATGGGCGTGAAGATGAGTTGCATGGCGAGCGCCATTTTGCCGCCGGGGCAGACGATGGTGTTGGCGCGCGACATGAAGCTGCCGTGCAGCATGGAGAGCAGATAGGGAAAATCGATGCCGCGCGGGTTGCGGAAGCGGATGACCAGCATGCTTTCATCGGCTGTGGGAATATCACGGGCGATGAAGGGGTTGGAGGTATCGACGATGGGCACGCGCTGGAAATTGACGTGCGAGTTGGTGAATTGCGGGCAGATGTAATTCACGTATTCGGGCATGCGGCGGAGGATGGTGTCGACCACCGCCTCGTGGCTGTGGCCGCGGGAGATCTTGTCGCGGTGGAGTTTCTGGATCCATTCGAGGTTGATGGAGGGCACGACGCCGACCAGCAGATCGACGTGCTTGGCGACATCGACCTCGTCGGTGCGGACGCCACCGTGCAGCCCCTCATAGAAAAGCAGGTCGGTGCCCTCGGGCAGATCGACCCAGGGGGTGAAAGTGCCGGGCGGCTGTTTGTAGGGAGCGGCTTCCTGGTCGCTGTGCAGATATTTGCGGACCTTGCCGGTGCCGATCTCGCCGTAGGAGCGGAACAATTCCTCGAGTTCGGGGAACAGGTTCGAGTTCGGGCCGAAATGGCTGAAGGTCATGTCGCCTTCTTTCTGCTTTTCGGCCATCAGGCGGCGCATTTCCATGCGGTCGTATTTGTGGAAGGCGTCGCCCTCGACATAGGCGGCGTTGACGCCTTCACGCCGGAAAATCTGGGTGAAGGTGTTCATCACCGTGGTGGTGCCGGCGCCCGATGACCCGGTGATGGCGATGATGGGATGCTTCAGTGACATGGCGGCTTTCAGGCTGAACGGAACAGGGAGCGTGTTTTGAACAGGGGCGTTTCGAAGCGGACATCGTCGCCACGATCGTAGCTGGCGTGGTAATGCTCGATGCGTTCGACTTCCTCACGCGAGCCGAGAATGATGCCGGTGCGCTGATGCACGGCATCCGGCTCGATATCGAGCACGCGGCAGCGGCCGGTGGAGGCGAGGCCGCCGGCTTGTTCGACCAGGAAGGCGACCGGATTGGCTTCATAAAGCAGGCGCAGGCGGCCGGTTTTGGCGGGCTCGCGCGTGTCACGCGGGTACATATAGACGCCGCCGCGGATCAGGATGCGATGCACCTCGGCGACGACCGAGGCAACCCAGCGCATGTTGAAATCGACCTGGCGCGGCCCTTCCTCGCCCTCCACACATTCCTCGACATAACGCTGCACCGGGGGTTCCCAGTATTTGCCGTTGGAGGCGTTGATGGCGAATTCACGCGAGGCGGGGGCGACGCGCATGTGCGGGTGGGTGAGGGTGTAGGCGCCGATTTCACGATCGAGGGTGAAGCCGAACACGCCATCGCCGAGGGTGACGACCATCATCGAGACGGGGCCGTACATGGCATAGCCGGCGGCGACCTGCCTGCGGCCGGATTGCAGGAAATCGGCCTCGGACAGCGGCGCGCCGGGGCGCGGGGCGTGCAGGATGGAAAAAATGGTGCCGCAGGTGACGTTGATGTCGAAATTGGCCGAGCCGCTGATCGGGTCGAACAGCAGCAGATACTCGCCATGCGGATATTTGTCCGGGATCGGGTAGATTTCCGATAGCTCCTCGGACAGCATGCCGCGCAACTGGCCGCCCCATTCGCAGGTTTCGACCATGATCTCGTTGGCGAGCACATCGAGCTCGGTCTGCACCTCGCCATGGATGTTGATGCCGGCGGGTGGCGTGACCTTGGGTGATTGCAGGGCACCGCGGGCGGCGGCGACGTCGATATATTTGCAGGCGGTCTGCACATCGTTCAGCAGGGCGGCGAGTTGGCCACCGTGCGTGCCGCTGGCGCGCAGCGCCTCGATGATGAACCGGCTAAGCGTCTGGCCCTTGAATGCCACCGTTCCTCCTCCCCTGCCGCCTTCGCGGCGGCTCACGCGCCAAAAGCTACCGGGCCATGTCGTGTTGGCAAAGGGTTCCTGGCATTAAGGCTTGCCGCGTGGCTCATTATTAGATCGTTTTCGCACGGACTGGAACCGATCTTCCCGTGGCGTGTCGCGCGGCGTTACGCTGGCGGAAAGTCGCCAGGCGCATCGGCGCCCCGTCAGCCTTGCCCGCGGTTGATCGGGATGGTCACGAAGCGGCCGACCGCCAGGTCAAACGCGAAGGCGTCGCCCCCTCCTGACTTTCCCCCCCTGAATGCCCCCCAAGCGTCGATGGCCGCATCGATGCCGGCGCTGATCGCCTCATCCTTGGCGTCGATCGCCGGCGGGCCGGGATGGATGCCACGTCCCGAGGCACGTCAGGATCCGGCTGGCGCTAAAATGTGACGCAAATCGCGCGGCACGGCGTGTCAATTCAGACAAGTCTCAGCTAGTGTCCTTGGCAATTGTTGCGCAGGAGGACGCATGAGCCGGATGGCGGTGGCGGGGCTGGCGGGCGCGTACGCCCCGGCCTCCGTCGGGCGACAATTTGCCGCGTGGGCGAGCGAGCCCGAGGGCGGCCTCTGGCTGTTGATCGTCACCACCTTGCTGGCGCGGCTTTTATTCGCCTGGGCGCTCGGGCTTGGCGTCGACGAAAGCTACATGGTGGCGGCGGGGCGGCATCTTGCGCTCGGCTATTTCGATCACCCGCCGGCCGCCTGGTGGATGGCCTGGGGGGCCGCGCACCTCTTCGGCTCCGAGGCGCCCATGGTGGTGCGGCTGCCGTTCATCCTCATGTTCGCCGGCACCACCTGGCTCATGTATCAGCTGACCGCCTGCCTCTATGGCGCCTGCGCCGGGCTATGGGCGGCGGCCCTGCTGAACGCGGCGCCGGTATTCGGGCTCACCACCGGCAGTTGGGTGCTGCCGGACGGGCCGCTGATGTTCTTCCTGCTGGCCGGAATTTATTGCCTGGTGCGCGCCTTGCGGGCCGAACAGGCCGATCCCCGCCGCACGACCATGGGCTGGTGGCTGGGTGCCGGCCTCGGCGCCGGGCTCGCGCTGTTTTCGAAATACACCGCGGTGCTCAGCCTGGCCGGGGTCTTTCTCTATCTGCTCAGCGCGCCACGGGCCCGGCGCGTGCTGGCGCGCCCGGGCCCATGGCTCGCCCTGCTGGTGGCGTGCCTCGTGTTCGCGCCCGTCATCGCCTGGAACGCGGCGCATGGCTGGGCATCATTCGCCTTCCAGGCCGGCCGGGCGGGTGGCCACAAGCTGCACCCGTTCGGGCCGCTCACCGCGCTTGCCGGCGAAAGCCTGTTCCTGCTGCCCTGGATATGGCTGCCCTTATGCTGGGCCGGTTTTGCCGCCTGGCGCTGGCCGGAAACCGATGAGGACAGGCTGCTGGTCTGGCTCGCCCTCGTGCCGATCATGCTGTTCGAACTGGTTTCGCTGCGCGACCATGTGCTGTTCCACTGGGCGGCGCCGGGCTATCTGGCGTTGTTTCCACTGCTGGGGCGCCTGGTGGCGCGCTACCGGCGCGAGAATTGGGCGGTGCGGGCATGGCTTGCCGGCAATGCCGCCATGGTGGTGCTCGGCGCCCTGCTGGTCGGCACCGAGGTGCGCTTCAACTGGCTGCCAGACGTGGGCGAGCATTTCGCGCTCGGCCGGGACCCGGATATTCAGGCGCTGAACTGGACCAGTGTCGCGAACGGTCTGCGCGCGCGCGGCCTGCTGGCCGGCAACAACGTGCTGGTGGCGGCAACACGCTGGCACGATGCGGGCAAAATCGATTACGCGCTGCGCGGCAGCGTGCCCGTGCTGTGCCTGGGCCACGACCCGCGGGAATATGGCCTGCTGAACCCGGGCCGGGTCAGCAATGGCGCGCGGGTGGTGATCGTGGCGCCGCGCGAAACATTGGCCGCGGTGCGGCGCGCCTATCGCGGATTGTTCGACAGCCTGGTCGCCGTGCAGCCCGCCATGCTGCGCCATGACGGGCGGGCGGCCATGCAGGTGCCGATTTTCGTCGGCACGGATTTGCATTGGCCGCGCAAGGGCGGATAATTCCCGGGGGCCTGTGCCCGCCGCGTCTACCAGGCATTCGCCTTGTCGAACCCGCTGAGCCGCTGCGCGATCACCTCGGCCACCGCGCCGATAGCCTGCTGGCGCGGTGATCGGGCGCGCCAGACCATGCGCACCGTGCGCCCGGTCTGGCGGGCAAGCCGGCGCAGCACCAGCCCGGCATCCTGCGCCAGCCCCGCGGCCAGCCCGGGAATAAGGGTGGTGCCATAGCCGGCGGCCACCATGTTCAGCAGCGTGGACAGGCTGGCGGCGCGCAACGTCCCGCCCAGCGCGCCGGCCTGGCCGCAGGCCGCCAGCGTCTGGTCGCGCAGGCAGTGCCCGTCGGCCAGCACCAGCAAATCGGCCACCAGGTCGGCCTCGGCCACCGTGTCGTGGCCGGCAAGGGCGTGGTCCGGCGGCAGCGCGGCAAGGAAGGGTTCATGAAACAAGGGCTGGCTGGCCAGGCCCCGATCCGGCACCTCGGTCGCCAGCAACAGCGCCTCAAGCTCATGCGCATACAACCTGTCGAGCAGGGATGCGGTCTGGTCCTCCCAGGGCTCAACCTCCAGCGCCGGCAGGGCCTCACGCAGCGGCGCGAACACCAGCGGCAGCAGATACGGCGCCAACGTCGGAATGATCCCGAGACGAAACCGCCCCGCCAGCGGATCGCGCATGGTCGTCGCCAACGAGACCAGCGCATCCGCCTCGGCCACCGCGGCCCGCACATGCGGCATCAACCGCTCGAGCGCGGGGGTCGGCGCCACACCCTTGGGCGTGCGCTCGAACAAGGCGATGCCCAGCATCTGTTCGAGCTTGCGCAGTTGCACCGACAGCGTCGGCTGGCTGACACCGCTTGCCTCGGCGGCGCGGCCGACATGCTGATGCTCGGCCAGCGCGAGCAGATAGCGCAGGTCGCGCAGATTCATCGGCGAAGACTCCAAATGATAGGCATCATCTATGCTCTTAATTGAGCATGGCCGCTTCCATCAATGGCGGTGGGGCTGCTAGAACATGGCCATCAGCGGGGGCGCCATATCGCGGCCCGGCGAATGCCTGCCTGGCCGCGGCGCTTGACCGTGCCGGCCACCCCAGGCGGAACAACAACGCGGACGAAAGGCGGAGTGACAGACATGGACGGAACCGTTGGCGACAAGGCGGGCAAGTGCCCGGTCATTCACGGCATGCGGCCCAACGTGACCTATGTGGGCAAATCCAACCGTGAATGGTGGCCGAACCAGTTGAACCTGAAGCTGCTGGCCCAGCATTCCGCGCTGTCGAACCCGATGGGCGAGCATTTCGATTACAAGCAGGCCTTCAGCCGGCTGGATTTCGCGGCGCTGAAGCGTGACCTGCACGCGTTGATGACCGACAGCCAGGATTGGTGGCCGGCCGATTACGGCCATTACGGGCCGTTCTTCATCCGCATGGCCTGGCACGCCGCCGGCACCTATCGCATCGGCGACGGGCGGGGGGGTGCCGGCACCGGCAGCCAGCGCTTCGCGCCGCTGAATTCCTGGCCCGATAACGTCAACCTCGACAAGGCGCGCCGTCTGCTTTGGCCGATCAAGCAGAAATACGGTGAGGCGATTTCCTGGGGTGACCTGATCGTGCTCTGCGGCAATGTCGCCCTGGAATCGATGGGCTTCAAGACATTCGGTTTTGGCGCCGGCCGCGTGGACGTGTGGGAGCCCGAGGACGATGTCTATTGGGGCAGCGAGGGCACCTGGCTCGGTGATGAGCGCTACACCGGCGACCGGCAGTTGGAAAACCCGCTGGCCGCCGTGCAGATGGGGCTGATCTACGTGAACCCCGAAGGCCCGAACGGCAAGCCGGACCCGCTGGCGGCGGCGCGCGACATTCGTGAGACCTTTGCCCGCATGGCGATGAACGATGTGGAAACGGTGGCCTTGATCGCCGGTGGCCACACTTTCGGCAAATGCCATGGCGCGGGTGACGCGGCGCTGCTGGACCCCGCCCCGGAAGGCGCGCCGATCGATGCGCAGGGCCTGGGCTGGCACAGCCGCTTCGGCAGCGGCAGCGGCGGCGATGCGATCAGCTCCGGCCTGGAGGGTGCCTGGACGCCAACCCCGACCGCCTGGGACAACAGCTATTTCGAGACCATGTTCGCCTATGACTGGGAATTGAGGAAAAGTCCGGCCGGCGCCTGGCAGTGGCACCCGAAGGACGGCGCGGCCTCCGATCTGGTGCCGGACGCGCACGACAAAACCCGCCGCCACGCGCCAATGATGCTGACCACCGACCTCGCGCTGCGCTTCGACCCGGTCTATGAGCCGATTTCGCGGCGTTTCCTCGACCACCCGGAGGAATTGGCCGATGCCTTCGCCCGCGCCTGGTTCAAGCTCACGCACCGCGACATGGGGCCGCGCGCCCGTTACCTCGGCCCGGAAATTCCGGCCGAGGTGCTGATCTGGCAGGACCCGGTCCCGGCCCTCGACCATCCGCCGGTCAATGCCGCCGACATCGCCGCGCTCAAGGCAAAAATTCTCGCCTCCGGTCTCGGCGTCGCCGATCTGGTCAAAACCGCCTGGGCATCCGCCTCGACCTTCCGCGGCTCGGACAAGCGCGGCGGCGCCAACGGCGCGCGCATCCGCCTCGCACCCCAGAAAAACTGGGCGGTGAACGACCCGGCGGATCTCGGCCGCGTGCTCGGCGTCCTGGAAAACATCCAGGCCGGCTTCAACGCCGAGGCGCCCGGCGGGCGTAAAATCTCGCTCGCCGACCTGATCGTGCTGGCTGGTTGCGCCGGCGTCGAGGAAGCGGCCAGGCGGGCCGGCCATTCGGTCACCGTGCCGTTCCACCCCGGCCGCACCGATGCGACCCAGGAACAAACCGATACGGAGGCATTCGCGCCGCTCGAGCCGATTGCTGATGGTTTCCGCAACTTCCTGAAGGACAGCTACCCGGTCTCGGCCGAGGAAATGCTGATCGACCGGGCACAGCTGCTGACCCTGACGGCACCGGAAATGACGGCGCTGATCGGTGGCCTGCGCGTCATCGGCGCCAATGCCGGCGGATCGCGTCATGGCATATTCACCGACCGGGTAGGCACGTTGAGCAATGATTTCTTCGTCAATCTGCTCGACATGCGCTATGAATGGGTGGCGACCTCCGATGCCGAGGCGGAATTCGAGGTGCGTGACCGCAAGACCGGTGACGTGGCATGGACCGCGACCCGGGTCGATCTGGTGTTCGGCTCCAACTCGCAATTGCGCGCCCTCGCCGAAGTCTATGCCAGCCACGGCGGCGAGGCGAAGCTCGTCCGGGACTTCGCGCACGCCTTCGCCAAGGTCATGAACGCGGACCGCTACGATCTGCGCTAGAACAGATCGTAGCCGGTTCACTGGCCCAAGGGCGTCAATCCACCCGATATGCGGTGGTTGGAGCGGTTCCAGTCTGGCTGGAACCGCTCCAGGTCCGTGCCCACCAAATCCCGGCAACAGCCTGATCGCGTGCCGTTGAACGAAATGCGGCTCGACCGGGCTTGGCCCCGTGCCGCGGTGGGCCTAGCCTGCCCGCCATGGATCAGCTTTCCAGCCTGACGGTGGCCAGGGCGCGTGCCGCCTTGCTGACAGACGATCCTCGGCAGATTCTATCCTTCGCGGCTGATGGCTTTGACGCCGGCGAGGCAACGGTGCTGGTCACGCTCACTGAGGTTCGTGGCGGGTCGGCGCGCGCGCCGGGCGCGCACATGGCGGTCCGCGCCGATGGGCTGTATTGCGGCCTCGTGTCCGGCGGCTGTGTCGAGGCGGCGGTGGTGGCCGAGGCCTTGGCCGCCATGCGGCACGGCATGGACCGCGTGGTCAGGTTTGGCGCCGGGTCGGGCATATTCGATATCGCGTTACCATGCGGCGGCGGCATCACGCTGTCATTGCATGTGCTGCGCGAGAGTGCGGTGTTGCGCGCCGTGCTCGGCCGGCTTGCCGCGCGGCGCCCGGCCGCGTTGCTTTACTGTCCGGCCACGCAGACGCTGACGCAGGTGGCACACCCTCCTGGAGAATTGTCACCCCCCGGGGCGTTTCTGCGTGCATACCGGCCCGACCTGCGCATCTGCCTCGCCGGCACCGGCCCGGAAACCGAGCTGATCGCCCGCCTGGCACACGCAGCCGGCTATGCGGTAACGACCGCGCCCGAGTACGACGGCGAAACGGCCGCGGTGTTTCTGCACCATGATCTGGAGCGGGAAATACCACGGCTTGCCGATTGTCTGGCCAGTGACGCTTTCTATATCGGTGCCCTGGGCAGCGCGCGTACCCATGCCGCGCGCGTCGAGCGCCTGCGACGGCTCGGCATCGACGCGACCAGCATCGGGCGCATCCGAGCGCCGATCGGGCTGTTCGGACCAGCGCGGGACTCGACGACACTGGCATTTTCAGTCCTCGCGGAAATTGGCAAAAAGTGGCAGGAGAGGAGTGTCTCCCTCATTTCGAAAAATCCAGACAACAAGCTCGATAAATCGTGCTACCCCAGCGGTTGATGGCAGGGCAGCATCACGGCATAAAAAATCGCCTCCTCAGAAAACCTAAAATTTCCGCCCCATGAACCTACCCCTGATATTACTTGCCGCGGGCACATCCTCACGCACCCATGGCGCGCATAAATTGCTCGCCCGGCGCCATGGGGTGGCGCTGGCGCGGGTCGTGGCATTGGCGGCGCTCGACGGTGGCGCGCGGCCGGTGATCGTGGTCACCGGCGCGGCCCCGGTCGAGCCCGTGCTGGCCGATCTGCCGGTCTTGCTGGTGCGGCATGCGGGCTTTGCCGCCGGCATGGGGGCATCGCTGGCCGCCGGGCTCGCGGCCGCGATGCCGCGGGACCCGGACGGGGTGGTGGTCATGCTGGCCGACATGCCGGCGGTAACCGGCGCGCATGTGCGGGCGGTGCGGGCGGCCTTCGCCGCGGCGGGCGGCGATGTGGTCGTGCGCGCCTGTGCGGCTGGCGTGCCGGGGCACCCGGTGGTGCTGCCGCGGCGGTTGCTCGCGCGCGCCGCCCGCCTGCGCGATGATGTGGGGGCGCGGGCGCTGCTGTCCGAGGAAGGTGTGGCGTCAGTCACCGTGGAAATCGGCCCGGCCGCCAGGCTCGATCTCGATACGCCCGAGGCGTTGCGGGCGGCCGGCTTCAGGTGAAGCGGTCCGCCGCGCGGTGAATGGTGGCGCGCAGCTTGGGATAGACCTCATTGACCCAGCGGCGGCCGCTAAACACGCCGTAATGGCCGACGCCGGTCTGCAAATGATGCCGCTTGAGCGAGGCCGGCACGTTGGCGCACAAATCGAGCGCGGCGCTGGTCTGCCCCTGGCCGCAAATATCGTCGCGCTCGCCTTCCACCGTCAGGATGGCGGTGTTGCGAATCGCCTCCGGCCGCACGGTCCGGCCACGATATTGCATCTGCCCGCGCGGCAGGTCGTGGCGCTGAAAAATCGAAAAGACCGTCTCCAGAAAAAATTCCGCCGGCAGGTCCATGACCGCGAGATATTCGTCGTAAAAGGTATTATGCGCCTCGATCTCGCGCAGATTGCCGCCCAGCAGGTTGCGCGCCTGCGCCAGTTGCGCCTGCATGTGCCGCTCGATGTTCATCGAGACGAAGGCGGTAAGCTGCACATAGCCGGGATAGACGCGCCGACCGGCGCCGCGCAGCGGCCAGGGCACGGTATCGATCAATTGCCGCTCGAACCAGGCCAGATTGTTCTTGGTCGCGACCTCGTTGACGCGGGTGGGGTTGATGCGGGTGTCGATCGGGCCGGCCATCAGCGTCATGCTGAGCGGCTGGCATGGGTCGTCATCCTCGGCCATCAGGGCGGCCGCGGCCAGCACCGGCACCGCCGGCTGACACACCGCGAGCGTGTGCGCGCCAGGCCCGATGCGATGCAGGAAGCGAATGACATGGTCGATATACTCATCGAGCCCGAAACGACCCTCGGTCAGCGGAATATCGCGCGCGTTCTGCCAGTCGGTGATATAGACATCGTGCTCGGTCAGCAGCGTGCGCACGGTGGGGGCAAGCAGGGTCGCGAAATGGCCCGACATGGGCGCGACCACGAGAATTTTCGGCTGATCCGCGATGGTCGATTTGCGGAAATGCAGCAGGCGGCCGAACGGGGTCTCATCGAGATAGGTTTCCGTCACCAGGGCCAGGTCATTGCCGACCGGCACCGCATCGACCCCGAACGAGGGCCGGGTGGTGCCAAGCTGGGTGTGCACCAGCATTTCGCAGGCGGAAATAAATGGTCGCAACCAGGGGTTGGGCGCGCTGCCTTCCATTTGCTTGAGAATGGCCGAGGTGGCGCCCGCCCAGGAACGCCACGGCCGCAGCGCCTCCGCCTGGGCGTGGAAAAGATTGTAGCTCATCGCCGGCACGGGGTCATGGTCCTGCGCGGGTCCCGCCCTGACGTGTTTTGCTGCATTCCCTTGCCTCCGCCGCGTGCGCGCGGCACCTCAAGCCCCCAGACTAGGGGGCTATGCCGCGGCGCGGCAAGGGGCGGCTGTTGCATCGACCCGCCGGCTTTGCGACGGTATCGCGTCCCGGTCGGCGCAAGGCCGCGCCCGGCCGCGCACCCGAGGGCGGTCTCATGGCGTCTGCCACCTTGTTCATCAGCAGTCGGAACTATTCGTCCTGGTCGCTGCGTGGCTGGCTGCTGACGCGCCTCGCGGGCCTCGCCGTCACGGTGCAGCGCGTGGCGCCAGACCACCAAGGCGCGCGGCTGGAGCTGTTGATGCGGGCATCCTCGATCCTGTTGCCGACCCTGGTGCATGACGGCATCTCACTATGGGATACGCTGGCGATAGCCGAGTATCTCAATGAAACCTTTCCAGAAGCTCAAATGTATCCGCGCGGCCGGGCGGAACGCGCGCGCGCCCGCTCGATCAGCGGCGAGATGCATTCCGGCTTCGAGGCGCTGCGCTCCTCGCTGCCGATGAACCTGCGCCGGCGTGTGCCGGGCTTTGCCGTATGGTCCGGTGTGCAGGCCGATATCGACCGCATTGGCGCGATCTGGCGTGATTGTCTGGGCATGTTCGGCGGCCCGTATCTGTTCGGCGCCGCCCCCACCATCGCGGACGCGATGTATGCGCCGGTTGCAACCCGATACGTGACTTACGATGTAAAGCTCGATCCGGTCTCCAGCCTGTACGTGGACACGATCATGGCCTGGTCGCCTCTGCGCGCCTGGATGGACGAGGCCCTGAGCGAGCCCGAGGAGATCGAGGAACTCGATATCTGAGGCGTGGCCGGCCCGGCGGCCGCGCCACCCAGCAAGGAGATTGCCATGAACAATGACCAGACCCGTGCCGAATTGAACGAGCTGGCCGATCAGGTGAAAGACAAGGCGAGCGAGGCCGCCGCCGGCGCCGCCGACGCGGCCAGGCAGGCGGCAAAACAGACCAGCGACGCCGCCCAGGGCAGCGCCGCCGCCGTGCAGGACGCGATCAGGCACTCCATGGAAGCCATGACGCAGGCCATGCACAAATTGCAGGGCCAGTTGACCGAGCTTGCCGGCACGGTGCGCGGCTCGGCCGACGAGGCGCGGGGCGTGCTCACCGATCGCGGTCGGGAGGCGGCGGCCGATGTCGGCGAGAAAATCCGTGACGCGCCCTTGGCCAGCGTGCTGATCGCCGCCGCCGCCGGCTTCGCCCTGGCCATGATCGCCCGTCGTGACTGATCCGTTGTGACTGATCCGGCGTGACGTCTCCGGCGCATGACCGGGCTCGGCGGCACGCGCGTATCTGGTGTTCCGTCTGCCCGGCCCGGTGGCCGCGGCGCGGGGGTGCCAATGCGGCGCGGCGCGCTATATCGTCGGGAGCGGGCCGAATCGCCCGCCTGCCAGGGGAGTATCGCTGATGTTGATCGCCCGCCGCCGGGACTGGGCCTTGCCGGAAAGCCAGGTCACCGATGAGGCGGTGTATCATAACCGCCGGGCGCTGCTGAAGGCGCTCGGGGTTGGCGGCGCGCTGGCGCTGGGCGGCGGCAAGGCGCTCGCCGCGGCCAAACCCACCCCGGCGAAGCCCGCCGCCACGCCGGCGGCGTTGCCCCCGGGCGTCTCCACCAACCTGAACCTCCGCTATCCCGCCGGGCGGGCGCTGACCGCCGAAAAGGCAGCCACCACCTATAACAACTACTACGAGATCGCCACCGACAAGGATATCTGGCAGGCGGCGCAAGCCATACCGCAGCGGCCCTGGTCGATCGAACTGGCCGGCCTGTGCAACCAGCCGAAAAGCTGGGCGATCGATGATCTGCTGAAAAAAATTCCCCTTGAGGAGCGTATCTACCGGCATCGCTGCGTCGAGGCCTGGGCCATGACAGTGCCCTGGAGCGGCTTTCCGCTATCGAAGCTGCTCGACCTCGCCGATCCGAAGCCGGAGGCCGCCTATGTGCGCTTCACCACCCTGGCAAACCCGAAAGTGATGCCGGGCCTTTCCGACCCGACTTTTCCCTGGCCCTATCTCGAAGGCCTGACCATGGCGGAGGCGCGCAACGACCTCGCCTTCATCGGCACCGGCATGTACGGAAAACCCATGCCGCCGCAGGATGGTGGCCCGATCCGGCTCATCACACCGTGGAAATACGGTTTCAAATCGGCCAAGGCGCTCGTGAAAATAGAATTCGTGAAAAAGCGGCCGATGAATTTCTGGCAGGCGATCAACCCCGATGAATATGGGTTCTGGGCCAACGTGAACCCGGACGTGCCGCACCCGCGCTGGAGCCAGAAAACCGAGCGCCTGCTCGGCACCGGGGAAATCGTGCCGACGCGGATTTTCAACGGCTATGGCAGCTTCGTCGCCAGCCTCTATGCCGGCATCAAGAACCAGCCTCTGTTCATGTGATGATGCTGCGCGGTTTGATCGCCGTCGCCTCGGGGCTGATGGTGCTGGCGCTGGCGCTGGCGACCTTGCTGCCGGGCAACGAGCCGCTCAGCCAGGTCTTCGCCGATCTGGACCCGAGCTTTCTGGTGCGGCTGCAGGGCTTTGAATTACGCCATTTCGGCGTCTGGCTATGGCAGGGAATAACCGTGCCGCTGCTGTTGCGTCCCGCCTGGCTGCTGCCCTTCGGGCTCGGACTGATCGCCGGCGGCGGCGCCACCACCCTGCTGTGGCGCCTGCAGGAAGCGCCGCTGCGCCGGCGATAACCGCCGGCGTAGGTCAGCACATCTGAACGGCGCGCCTGCCCGGCGCGCCGTCCAAACATGCCGGACTTCAACCAAGTATGCCCGGCGCCTCAGCCGTTATTGCCGTTGCCAGATCCGTTGAGATCGAGCGCCACGAACGCGGTCTCACCATTGCGCATGATGCGCAGCGCCAGGCTGTGGCCATCGCCACTCTCGGCCAACGCCTTATGAATCGCATGCGCCGCCTGATCAGGCCCGTCCACCGGCTTGGTGCCAACACCGACCAGCACGTCACCCTGTTGAATGCCGGCCAGATCAGCCGGTGAGCCTGGTTCCACCGCCGAGATCATGGCGCCCTTCACATGCGGCGGCAAATTCAGTTGCTGGCGCATCTCGGGCGTTATCTCCTGCAGCGCGAGCCCGATATCGGGGGTGCTGTTGCCCGGCCCGCCCGATGTGTCGGCGCTCTGGTCCGGCAGGTTGGACAATTTGGCGGTTATCGCCTGCACCTCGCCATTATGCAGCACCTTCAACGTGGCATAGCTGCCGGGCGCGACATTGGAGATATCGACCGCAAGGTCACGCGGGTTGCCGATTTTCTCGCCATTCACCTGCAAAATCACGTCCCCGGGTTGCACGCCGGCCTTGGCCGCCGGGCTGTCCGGCTCCACGCTCGCCACCAGCGCGCCCTTGGGCGGCGAGCCGTCGGGGTTCTTTTTCATGTGCAGCGCCACGGCCATGTCGGGGCGAATCGGCTGCGCCGCGACGCCCAGATAGCCCCGCGTGACGTGGCCGGTTTTCTCCAACTGCGCCACCACCGTGCGCACCGTGTTGGATGGAATGGCAAAGCCGATACCCACCGACCCGCCGCCCGGCGAGATGATGGCGGAATTGACGCCGACCACCTTGCCGTCCTGCGTGATCAGCGGGCCGCCGGAATTACCCGGGTTGATCGGCGCGTCGATCTGCAGGAAATCGTCGTACGGGCCAGCCCCGATATCACGCCCCCGCGCCGAGACGATGCCGGCGGTCACCGTGCCGCCAAGCCCGAACGGGTTGCCGACGGCAATGATCCATTGCCCCGGTTCCACCTTCGAGGAATCGCCCAGTTGCAGATAATTCAGCTTATGCGGAACCTTGATGCGCAGCACCGCCAGATCGGTGCGCGGGTCATGCCCGATGAGCTTGGCCGGATAATCCGCCCCGTCCGCCAACGTGACGGTGATGCTCCGCGCGCCCTTGATGACATGGTTGTTGGTGACGATGGTGCCGTTGGCGTCGATCAGAAAGCCGGACCCGCGCGCCTCCATCGGCCGCGGATGCTGCTGCGGCATCATGCCGGGAAAGCCGGGAATACCGAACGGCATCATCCCCTGCGGGCCTTCATTCGCGGTCTCAGTCATGCCCATCTTGCTGGTGATGGATACCACCGCCGGGCTCACATATTTCACCAGCCCCGAAAAATCCGGCAGGCCGACGCGCGGCGCCGCGTTGTTCAGCGCGTTGCCGCCTTCGGTCACGCCAGGTTGCTGCGCCTGCACACGGGTCGTGATGCCCCAGGTGCCAAGCGCGGTTCCGGCCAGCAGCAGCCCGAACAAGACGGTCTTGCGAAGCTTCCGGGCGGGCGGGGTCAAACGCGTCATCGGGCGATCCTTCTCAGCGGGCCAAACATCAGGCTGGCCGGGCGCCGGCGTCACGCCACCCCGGCCAGGTCGATCGTTACATAGCGGTGTCTTATGAATAGGCCACTGACGGTTGAATTAAACCGTATCCATGTTTGATCTGAAATCCGGGATTTTGCCTGAAGTCCGGCACCGGAAGCTTTTTGTTTGAAGTCCGGCACCGGCCCGCACCCCCACCCGGCCACCCACGAG
>DAIDIQ010000274.1 GCA_027459285.1 Acetobacteraceae bacterium | reverse complement strand
GTAGCGGGCCATTTCGTAATGTTCGACGGCCTGTCCGCAGGCGATCAGGCCAGCGTCACGCACGGGGCCGGCGTCGCTGCCGGAGATCACCTCCTCGCCTTCCTCGATCAGCCCCTTGATGGCTTCGCATGTCACGGCCTTCGCGGGCTTGTCGAGATGTTTGAACACCTGGTCGAGGCGTTCGACCTGATGCACGGTCTGTTCCTGATGCGCCGTGAATGCCGCCTTCAGGTCAGGCGATTCGGCGTGCTTGGCCATTTTCGGCAGGGCTTTCACCAATTGGTGCTCGGCATAATAGACGTCCTGGAGGAAATGCAGGAACAGATCATTGAGAGATTTCATAATGCGGCTCCGTTAATGGTGGGTGGTGTCGAGACGAGATCATGGCGACATCTCGCCCGCAGATATTGTTACTGTAACAATATCTTGGGAATGGGCTCGGCATGTCTATCCTGATCTCAGCAGGGAGGTGGGGCGGCGTGGTTCGCTTTGCAAGCAATCGAAAAATATTTTGACTATTGCAGCAGACTCTAAAATTTCAGTAACGCTGGCCAATGGTGTCGGTTGTGTTATTCACGCGTAATATTAACCGATCCAAGGAAAACTCGGAGACTGGCCACTATCGGGTCGCGACGCCATTTCGTGGACGCAACGGATGCTCAGCAGGCCTTGAAGGTCAGCACCAGGACATCGCGATGGGCGGGCAGGGCGGGGTCGATGGGGGTTACCGCGGTGACGCCGTGGTAGACCTTGCGGTCGTGCACCAGGGCCGCGTCCAGCGGGTGGGCGAGTGTGAAGCTGCCGAGCAGGGATTTGTCCAGGCCGTGAATCGTGGTCACGCCGCTTTCTATGTTGATGCGCTCGATGAGAAGGACCAGCACATAATCGACCCCGTCGCGGTGCAGGCCTTCCGGCGTGGGTTGGCCGACAGTGTCGCGTGAGGATTCGATGCGGAACTGGTGCATCTCGATATCCCAGTCCTGTCCGGGGCTGAGTTGATCGAACAAGGCGCGGGAGAAGCGCAGAATGGTGCGAAAGCTGTGTGTCTGCGTGGTGGCGGGCAACACCTGCGCGAAATGCCTGGGGATGCCGCCGTTCAGCGTATTGTATTCCCGTGACTGGTAATGCGGCCGGTCTGGCGCGCGTTGAATGTCCGGCTGGCCGTGGCGGGCGATGAACACGGCGTGCCGGCGCCGGCGATACCGCCCGCCATCGGCCATGTAGTCATCGACCGGCATGTCGTGCCAGGCGCTGCTGAATTCGGGCCAATCATCGAGCGTGCCGAAAGGGGCGAGGGCGGCGCGCATGGCCGCGGCGGGCACCAGGGCGAAGCCGGGCCCGGCGAGATCGGCCTTTATGTCGGTCATGCTGGCATCTCTGGCGGTATGGGAGAGGGGGGCGGGTGGAGCGCGCGCGGCGCGGTCATGGGGCTTTCGATGCCGAGCGCGTCGAACCTGTATTTCATGCGCCGGTTGAATTCCCGTTGCACGCCGCTTTGCTGTGAGGCGAGGGTGCGGATGCGGCACAGCAGCACCCAGGCATAGAGATCGAACCTATCGACGCCCCACACCTCCAGTTCGCCGGGCATGATCGGCGCCCAGGTCTCGTCCTGCTTCATGTCCGCGACCACGGCGCGCACGATGCTGGTGATTTTGTCCGGCTCCTCGTTATAGCCGGCGCTGACGTGCAGCATGGCGTAGCCGAAATCCCGTGTCGAATTGGTGATGGTGGTGACGGAACTGAAGGGCACGACATGGATCGAGCCGTCTGATCCGCGCAGGCGCAGGGTGCGGATGGACAGGGTTTCGACCGTGCCGGAAAGCGATGCCGCGGTCACCCAATCTCCGACCTGCATGGCATTTTCCAGCAGCAGGAAAAGCCCCGTTATCACGTCCTGCACCAGTTTCTGCGAGCCGAAGCCGATGGCGATGCCGACGACGCCGGCGCCGGCGAGCAGGGGCGCGGTGTTGATGCCGATCTGGTTGAGAATGGTGAGTGCCGCGAAAATGAGCACGACCACCAGCATGGTGGTGCGCAGCAGCGGCAGCAGGGTGCGCAGGCGCGCCGCCCGCGCCGCCTGGGTTTCACGCTCGAGCCGGGCGAGGCGGCCGCTGAGGGCCGCGTTGGCGAATTCCCAGACGAGGATAGCCAGCATGGCCACCACGGCGCTGCGCAGCAGGGCGCGCGCCACCCGCCCGCCGAGTTTGCCATTGCCGAGAAGGGCGAGCACCGGCACGTGCCAGGCTTGCAGCAGCACGGCGCCGCCGATGCAGACCAGCATGACACTCACCAGGGCGTGCAGCAACGGCCGATAGCGCGCGGCGCGCCCCGGGAGATCCGGGAAGCGGGCCGTCATGCGGGCGTTGAGGGTGATCGGCCGGTCGATGGCGCCGTGCAGCACGATGGCGAGCAGCCGGGCGATGGCGAACACGGCAAGCCCGATCAGGAAATCTCGCCAGACCACCAGGAAGCCGCCATGCACCTCGAAGGCGAAAATCATCCAGATGGCGAAATTGTAGAAAATGGCGATGATGTGCCAACTGCCGGCCAGCCCGTTGCGCAGCATGGCCATGACGCCGGTGGCGCCGCGGGGCGCGCGCAGGCGGCGCGCCACCGCCTGGCGCTTCTGGAGAATGATGACCAGCACCATGCCGTGCAGAATGAGGCCGATGACGTGCAGCAGCGCCTGATGCAGCGGGGCGAACATGCCGAGCAGCAGGCTGATCTGGCTGAGCATATAGCCGAACAGCCCGACCGAGAGCAGGCGCAACGACCAGCGCGTCATGTATCGGGCGGCCGCGTCCGACACGCCGAGCAGGCGCAGCCGGGGGGTTTCTGGTGACAGCAGCGCGTGCGCGACGATGAGGCCGAGCCCGACCAGCAGATAGGCGTTGCCGAGCCCGAGCAGCACCACCCGCGCATCGGCCACGGCGCCGAAGGGCGTGGCCAGCAGCCCGTAGAGGAGGGTGGCGAAGGCAGAGAGCGGCACGGCGTCGAGCACGAGGCGCAGCAGCACCAACGGCAGGCGACGCAACAGCGCCGAGCGGCTGGGCCGGGCGGGCCCGGTAGGTGCCGCCGGCGCGCGAGGCTCGTCGGCGGGGGCGGCGTGATTGAGTTTTTCGCGCGCCGGCCGCAACAGGCGCCAGACGGCATATTGCGCGCCGATGCCGAGCCCGCCGATGACGGCGAGGCGACCCAGCAAGGCGAGCAACAGGGCGCGCGTTGCCGGGTCCTGGCGCACGTCGATCAGCCACAGGCGAAACAAATGCACCTGCGCCAGGGTGCGCACGCTGGCCATGAAGGCGGCCGAGCCCTGCTGCATGGCGCGCGCGAGGCTGCTGAGTAGTTCAGCGCCGACGCTGCCTGGCGCGAGCTTCAGGGACGCGGCCGGCGGGGCGCTTGCCGGCGGCGCGGCGTGCGCGGGGCCGAGGGTGCGCAGGGAGCCGATCAATGCGGCCCGGCTTTGCGGGTTTTGCAGGGCCGTGATCAATGCGGTGATCTGGTCCTGGGTGAGGGCGGGCGTGGCCGGGCTGGCCGGGGCGGTGCTGGCCTTGGCGAGCGACAGAATGCTGGTTTGCGCGGCGGCCGGGCCGCACAGCATGACCAGTCCCAGCAGTAACGGCAGCAGCCTTGACATGCGGGTCCGCTGGCACCGGGACCGTTCCGGGTCAAGCCCGCAATGGTGGCGCCGCGGCCTCGCATGATTTGCGGATGCCGGGCGGGTTCCCCTAACCTGCCGAGGCCCCGTTGGAACGCAACCGCCGTGCGCCAGGCGAGCCCGCTTTTATTCTGTCTTGTCAGCCTGTCCGGCCTTGCCTGTGCCCGGGCGGGAACGCTGCCGGCGATGGCGTTTCATCTGGTCGATGACCGCATCGTGCTTGCGGTGGGGCTGAATGGCGGCAAGCCGGTGCCGTTTCTGTTCGCGCCCGACGCGGTCAGCCTGCTCGACCCCGCCGTGGCGCGGCGGGCCGGGCTACGGCCGGGGGCGGCGGGGCTGGTGATGGCGGCGCGCATCGAGGCGGGGGCGGTGCGGCGGCGGGATGTGCCGTTCGGGTTGGCCGATTTCGCGGGTATCGGGCCGGGGCTGGGCGTTGCCCCGGCCGGGACCATCGGCGAGGCGTTGACGGGCGGCGGCGCGGTGCAGATTGATTATGCGGCGCGGCGCATCCGGCTGCTGGACGGGGCCGGGTTTCAGCCGCCGGCGGGGGCCGATTGCCTGCCCTGGCTGGCCGGCCATGGCCTGCCGACGGTGCGCGCGACGCTGGATGGACGGACGCTGATTGCGCGGCTGGCGCCGGACCAGGGTGGCGCGGTGCATCTGCCGGCCGCGGCGATGCCGGGCCAGGCGCAATCTGGCGCGGCGCGCACGCTGGTGACGGGTTTCAGCGGCGCCGGCCCGATATGGTCGCGCGTGATGCGGGGCGAGACATTGGGGCTGGGGCGGACACGCCTGACCGCGCCCGTGCTGCAGGCGCCGACCGATGCCGAGGCGGCGCCCGGCGGGGTGGCGAGCCTGGGCGGCGCCATTTTGAAGCGGTTCACGCTGACGTTTTTGCCGACGCGGCGGCTGGTTTGCCTGCAACCGAACGCGCTGGCGGCGCAACCGGAGCGGGCCGACCGGTCCGGCCTCGGACTCGTGCTTGGCGCCGATGGCGCGCCGGTGGTTGCGGTGGTGGCACCCGCGACGCCGGCCGCCACGGCCGGGCTGGTGCCGGGCGACCATATTCTGGCCATCAATGGCCGTGCCACACGGCGCATGAGTTTGGACGCGGTGCGGGCGTTGCTGCGCGCGCCCGGCAAGGTCAGGCTTCGTCTGAGCATCGCCAAGGGCAAATCCCGGCCGCGCCGCGTGATGCTGACGCTGAGGGACCTGATTTAGGGGGGCGTGGCGCGATTGGTGCAACCCTGGTGCCACCATGGTTGCACCGGGGGATGAAAACTGGCAGTGCGGGTGGCGACAGGGGCGGGGGCGGCGATGTCGGTCACGATGGGTCTGAAGCTGAACGAGGCAATGCGTCAGCGGTTGAAGGAAGCCGCGGACAGGCTTGGCCGCACGCCGCATTTTCTGGCCAAGCAGGCGGTGCTGAACGCGCTCGAGCAGATCGAGCAGGGCGGGGGATTTGGCCCGATCGATGCGGGCGAGGCCATGGCGGCGAACGCCGAGCGAGCGGCGCCGGTCGAGGGGGCGCCAGTCGGGGGGGCGCCGGTCGGGGGGGCGCCGACCCCGTTTCTGGCCTTTGCGCAATCCGTGCTGCCGCAGACGAGCCTGCGGGCCCGCATTACCGCCGCCACCACCCGGCCCGAGCCGGAATGCCTGCCGTATTTGATCGAACAGGCGCGCATGAGCGGGGCCGAGCAGGCGAGGACGCAGGATCTGGCGATGCGCCTGATCGAGGCGCTGCGCGGCAAGCGGCGGTCGGGCGCGGTGGAGGGGCTGCTGGATGAATATTCCCTGTCGAGCCAGGAGGGCGTGGCGCTGATGTGCCTGGCCGAGGCGCTGCTGCGGATACCGGATGCGGCCACGCGCGATGCGCTTATTCGCGACAAGATTGCCGCGGGCGATTGGGAGAAGCATGTCGGGCAGAGCCCGTCGCTGTTCGTCAATGCCGCGACCTGGGGCCTGGTGCTGACCGGCAAGCTGACCGCGACCAGCAGCGAGGAAGGCATGCGCCGCGCCATGGCGCGCGTGATTGGCCGGGGCGGGGAGCCGGTTATTCGCAAGGGCGTGGCAATTGCGATGCGGCTGATGGGCGAGCAATTCGTCACTGGCCAGACGATTGCCGAGGCGCTGGCCAATGCGAGCCGGGCGGAGGCCCGCGGCTTCCGGTTCAGTTACGATATGTTGGGCGAGGCGGCGCTGACGGCCGCGGACGCGGACCGGTATTACGCCGATTATGAACGCGCCATTCGCGCCATTGGCCGGGCCGCCGGCAATCGCGGCATTTACGAAGGCCCGGGTATTTCGGTGAAACTGTCCGCGCTGCACCCGCGCTATTGCCGTGCCCAGTATGACCGGGTGATGGGTGAATTGCTGCCACGGTTGAAATCTCTCGCGTTGCTGGCGCGCGGCTTCGATATCGGGCTGAATATCGATGCCGAGGAGGCGGACCGGCTGGAGCTGTCGCTCGATCTGCTCGAGGCCTTGTGCTTCGATGCCGACCTGGCCGGCTGGAACGGCATCGGCTTCGTGGTGCAGGCCTATGGCAAGCGCTGCCCGTTCGTGATCGATTGGCTGATCGATCTGGCCGGGCGCAGCCGGCGGCGGTTGATGGTGCGGCTGGTCAAGGGCGCTTACTGGGACAGCGAGATCAAGCGGGCGCAGCAGGGCGGGCTGGACGGGTTTCCGGTGTATACGCGCAAGGTGCATACCGATGTGAGCTATCTGGCCTGCGCGCGCAAATTGCTGGCCGCTCCACAAGCGGTCTATCCGCAATTCGCGACCCATAATGCGCAGACACTGGCGGCCATTCATACCATGGCCGGACCGAATTACTATGCCGGGCAATATGAGTTTCAATGCCTGCACGGCATGGGCGAGCCGTTGTACGAGGAGGTGGTGGGGGCGGAAAAGCTGAACCGGCCCTGCCGCATTTATGCACCGGTGGGCACGCACGAGACCTTGCTGGCCTATCTGGTTCGGCGCTTGCTGGAGAACGGTGCCAATACCTCGTTCGTCAATCGGGTGGCGGATGTGGCGGTGCCGGCGGCGAGCCTGGCCGAGGACCCGGTGGCGGCGGCGTTGCGGGTGACACCGCTGGGCGCGCCGCACGAGAAGATTTGCCTGCCGAAAGATTTGTTCGGGTCCGAGCGGGTCAATTCCGCCGGCGTCGATCTGGCGAGCGAACAGCAGCTTGCGTCCTTGTCGGCCGGCATGCTGGCCGGCACCGACGCCCGGGCCGAGGCGGCGCCCATGCTTGGCATCGAGACCGTGCCGGAGGGGGAGACGCGGCCGGTCGTGAACCCGGCCGAGCACAGGGATGTGGTGGGCGGCGTGCGCGACGCGACCCCGGCCCTGGTGGCCGAGGCGGCGCGGGCGGCGGCGGGGCTGGGGCAGGAATGGGCGAGCCTTGCGCCGACGGCGCGCGCCGATTGCCTGGTGCGTGCCGCCGACCAGTTCGAGCAGCGTTTGCCCTATCTGGTCGGGCTGATTGTGCGCGAGGCCGGCAAGACGATTCCCGCCGCCATTGGCGAGGTGCGCGAGGCGGTGGATTTTCTGCGGTATTACGCGCACCAGGCACGCGGCTGGTCGGCCGAGACGCATCGGCCGCTCGGGCCGGTGGTGTGCATCAGCCCCTGGAATTTCCCGCTTGCCATTTTCACCGGACAGGTGAGCGCGGCCCTTGCCGCCGGCAACGCGGTGCTGGCCAAGCCCGCCGAGCAGACGCCGCTGACCGCCGCCGCCGCCATTGCCCTGCTGCATGAGGCCGGCGTGCCGCGCGCGGCGTTGCAGCTTTTGCCCGGTGATGGCGCGATCGGCGCCGCGCTGGTGGCCGATCCGCATTGCCGCGGCGTGCTGTTCACGGGCAGCACCGAGGTGGCGCGCGCCATTCAGCAGACCCTGGCGGGGCGCCTTTCACCGGCGGGCCAGCCTATTCCGCTGATTGCGGAAACCGGTGGGCAGAACGCGATGGTGGTGGATAGTTCGGCGTTGACCGAGCAGGTGGTCAGCGATGTCATTGCCTCGGCGTTCGACAGCGCCGGGCAGCGGTGCAGCGCGCTGCGCATTTTGTGCTTGCAACAGGAAATATATGACCGGACGCTGGCGATGCTGCGCGGCGCGCTGCGCGATTTGAGCCTGGGCAATCCGGACCGGTTGGCAACCGATATCGGCCCGGTGATCGACGCCGAGGCGCGGCACCGGATAGAGGCGCATATTGCCGGCATGGCCGAGCGGGGCTTCACGGTCACGCGGCTTGATCTGCCGGAGGCGGCGCGCCATGGCAGCTTTGTTGCCCCCGCCATCATCGAGATCAACCAGATCTCGGATGTGGGGGGCGAGGTGTTCGGGCCGGTGCTGCATGTGCTTCGGTATGCGCGTGAGGAATTACCGGCCTTGCTCGGCGCGATCGACGCCACCGGCTATGGGCTTACCTTCGGGCTGCATACCCGGATCGATGAGACGATCGCGCGGGTGGGCGCGCGGGTTTCGGCGGGGAATTTATATGTCAACCGCAACATGATCGGCGCGGTGGTGGGTGTGCAGCCATTTGGCGGGGAGGGCCTGTCCGGCACCGGACCCAAGGCTGGCGGCCCGATATATTTGAACCGTCTGGCCTGCGGCGCGGAGGCGGACTTGCCCGCCGGCAGCGCCCCCGCGCCCGCCGGGCAATTTGCCGCCTGGGCGCGCGCGGCCGGCCATGCCGACGCCGCCACGATGATGGAGGCGGCGCTGGCCCGCACCGCGCTTGGCGCGGAGATTGTGCTGCCGGGGCCGGTTGGCGAACGCAACGTCTATACGCTGCATCCGCTCGGCCATGTGTTGTGCCTGGCCAGCAGTGAGACCGGTTGGTTGACCGCGATTGGCGCCGCGCTGGCCACCGGCAATGCCGTGTTGTTGCCGGACACGGCGCCTGATTTTCCCGGCCTGCCGGCCAGTGTGAGCGCGCGCCTGACGCGCCTGCCGGATTGGCGGCAGGCACCGCGCATCGATGCGGTGCTGTTCGAGGGGGATGGCGATGTGTTGCTGCAAACCCAGGCGGCGCTGTTCGGACGCCCGGGACCGATTGCGCGGCTGCAGGGCGGGCCGAGCGGCCATTGCGCCTGGCGGCTGGACTGGTTGCTGCGCGAGCGGGCGATGTCAACCAACACCGCCGCGGCGGGCGGGAATGCGAGCCTGATGGTGATTGGGTAGTGTGTCGGTTGGACGTGCGGCGAGGTTTGGTGGGACGCGCCTGACGACGGGTGGACGTTTTTGTGAGGCGCGCCTGGCCGGCGCGCAGTCCGGCACCGGCCCGCACATGCTTGGTTAAGTCCGGCACCGGCCCGCACCCCCACCCGGCCACCCACGAGCGTACACTGCCATGGGTGGCCGGGTGGGGGTGCGGGCCGGTGCCGGACTGCGCGCCGGGCAGGCGCGCCGTTCAAAGCCCCCCGGTGCCGGACTTTCTCTATAGGGCACGCCGGGCTTCAGATAACACGCGGGTTCAAGCCGTTTCAGTCTGGCGGCAACCGCTCTAGTGTCGGCACGACGATAGCCTGAACCCATGGTATTCACCGCCCCATGCCGAGCCTGCCCGCCGCCAACCCCGCCATCGTCGCGCGCCGCGCCGCGATCGCGGCTGACCTGAGGCGCCTCGTCCCCGAGGCTCTCATCATCACCGAGGCGTCCGAACGGATGGCCTATGAGTGCGATGCGCTGACCGCGCACCGGTCCGCGCCGCTGCTGGTGGTGCTGCCGCGGACCGCGCGCGAGGTTGCCGCCATTTTGCGCTACTGCCATGCCAACGCCGTGCCGCTGGTGCCGCGCGGCGCGGGCACCTCGCTTTCCGGGGGTGCCACCCCCATGCCGGACGCGTTGCTGCTCGGCATGGCGCGCTTCAACCGGATCGTCGAGATCGATGCCGAAAATCGCTGCGCCACGGTGCAGCCCGGGGTCACCAACCTGTCGATCAGCCAGGCGGTGGCGCATCTCGGGCTGTTCTACGCGCCCGACCCGTCCAGCCAGATCGCCTGTACCATCGGCGGCAATGTCGCCGAGAATTCCGGGGGGGTGCACTGCCTCAAATACGGCCTCACCACCAACAATGTGCTCGGCGTCGAACTGGTCACCATCGAGGGTGAGATCATCCGCCTCGGCGGCAAACACCATGACAGCCCGGGCTATGATCTGCTCGGCGCGCTGGTCGGGTCCGAGGGGCTGCTCGGCGTCGTGACCGAGGTCATCGTGCGCCTGCTGCCCACGCCGCCACTGGCCCGCGCCTTGCTGATCGGCTTTCCCCTGGTCGATCAGGCCGCCGCCACGGTTGCCGCCATCATCGCCGCCGGCATTATTCCCGCCGGCATGGAGATGATGGACAAGCCGGCCATCGCCGCGGCCGAGGCCTTCGTGCGCGCCGGCTACCCGCTCGATGTCGAGGCGCTGCTGATCGTCGAACTGGATGGCTGTCCGGCCGAGGTCGATCATCTGATCGATCTGGTTGCCGGCCTCGCCACCGCGCATGGCGCCACCACCTGCCGCGCCAGCGCCTCGGAGGCGGAACGGGCCTTGTTCTGGGCCGGGCGCAAAGCCGCCTTTCCCGCCGTGGGCCGCCTCGCGCCGGATTATCTCTGCATGGACGGCACCATTCCCCGCCGCCACTTGCCGGATATGCTGGCCCGCATCAGCGCCATGGAAAGCCGCTTCGGCCTCAAGGTCGCCAATGTCTTCCATGCGGGCGATGGCAATCTGCATCCGCTCATCATGTTCGATGCCAACATCCCGACCGAAATTGACCGCGCCGAGGCGTTCGGCGCGGAAATTCTCCGCCAATGCGTGGCCATGGGCGGCGCGCTGAGCGGCGAACACGGCATCGGCCTCGAGAAGCGGGATCTGATGCCGCATATGTTCACCGACACCGATCTCGACCAGCAGATGCGCCTGAAATGCGCGTTCGACCCGCAAGCCCTGCTGAACCCGGGCAAGGTTTTCCCCACCCCATGCCGCTGCGCCGAACTGGGCCGCCTGCACAGCCATCACGGCGCCCTGCCCTTCCCCGATTTGCCGCGCTTCTGAGCATGCCGGTTTTTCACGCCGCAACCCCGCAGCAGGTGCAGCAGGCGGTGCAAACCGCGTTGGCGGAAAAGACGCCGCTGGATATTATCGGCGGCGGCAGCAAGCGCGGGCTGGGCCGCGCGACCGCCGCCGGCCACGGGCTCGATGTCTCGGCGCTTGCCGGCATCATCGAGCATGACCATGACGAGCTGACGCTGACCACCCGCCCGGGTACCAGCCTCGGGGAAATCGAGGCGGCGCTCGCTTCACGCCGGCAGATGCTGGCGTTCGAGCCGCCTGGCTGGCACGGGGTTTTTGCCGCGCACGGCGCGCCGGCCGCCACCCCCACCATCGGCGGCAGCATCGCGGCCAACCTTGCCGGCCCCCGCCGCATTCGCGCCGGCGGCCCACGTGACCATCTGCTGGGGGTCGCTGCCGTCAATGGCCGCGCCGAGGCGTGGCGCGGCGGCGGCCGGGTGGTGAAAAACGTCTCCGGCTACGACATGCCCAAGCTGCAATGCGGCGCCTTCGGCACGCTGTCCGTGCTGACCGAACTCACGCTGCGGCTGGTGCCGGCGCCCGCGACCACCAGCACCCTGCTTATCGCCACGGAAACGCTGGCCGCCGCCTGCCAGATGATGGCGCGGGCGCTGAATACCCCGCAGGACGTCTCGGCCGCCGCCTGCCTGCCGGCCGGCATCGCCGCGCGCGCGGGCGTGCCCCGGGCCGGGCAATTCATCGTCCTGTTGCGGCTGGAAGGCACATCGCCATCGGTTATCGATCGGGCGGCGACGCTGCGGCGCCAGTTTTCCGCCTTCGCGGAACTGGACACGCCGGAGAGCAAGGCCGTCTGGCACGATATCGGTGCCGTCAGCCCATTGCTGGCAAACCCCGACGCCATGCTCTGGCGCCTGTGCCCCACCCCTTCCCTCGCACCGGAAATTCTTGCCGCCCTCACTGATTTGAGCGACCAGGTTTTTCTTGACTGGGGGGGCGGACTGATATGGCTTGCCGTGCCGGCCGCAACACCGGATGCGGCGGCGGCAAGCATTCGCGCCGCCATCGGCCCGCATGGCCACGCGACCCTCGTGCGCGCGCCCGCGCCGCTCCGCGCCAGGCTGCCGGTCTTCCAGCCGCTCGCGCCACCGCTCGCCGCCCTCAATGCCCGTATCCGGGCGGCGTTCGACCCCGCGCATATTCTCAATCGCGGCCGGCTGGTTCCGGAACCCTGAGCCCCATGCAGACGAACTTCACCCCGGCCCAACTGGCTGATCCCGGCACCGCCGCATCGGAACGGGCCATTCGCGCCTGCGTGCATTGCGGCTTCTGCACCGCCACCTGCCCGAGCTACCTGGTGCTGGGCGATGAGCTGGACAGCCCCCGCGGCCGCATCTACCTGATGCGTGACATGCTGGAGAATAACAAAATTCCCAGCGCGCAAACCGTTCGCCATATCGACCGCTGCCTGTCCTGCCTGGCCTGCGCCACCACCTGCCCCTCTGGCGTGAATTACCGGCATCTGATCGACCATGCGCGCGCCTATATCGAGGCGAAATTCCGCCGCCCCCTGGCGGACCGCGCGCTGCGCGCGACGCTCGCGGTCATTCTGCCCCGCCCGGCGCTGTTTCGGGCCGCCTTGCTGCTGGCGCGCCCGGCCAAGCCCTTGGCCCGCATGCTGCCGGCGCGGCTGCGGCCAATGCTGGCCATGGCGCCGGACAGAATTCCCCCACCGGACAGCCTCGGCCGCCCCGCCATACACCCCGCCATCGGCCCCCGCCGCGCCCGCGTCGCCCTGCTGGCCGGCTGCGCTCAATCGGTGCTGGCGCCGGAGATCAACGCCGCCGCCATCCGCCTGCTGACCCGCCTTGGCATCGAGGTCATCATACCGCCAAAGGCTGGCTGCTGCGGCGCGCTGACCGCGCATATCGGCAAAGACGGCCAGGCTTTCGCCGCCACCAACATAAAAGCCTGGCGCGCCCTGGCAGAAGCCGCCCCGCTGGACGCCATCCTGGTCACCACATCAGGCTGCGGCAGCTTCATCAAGGATTATGCCCACCTGTTTGCCACCCACCCGAGCCTCGCCGCGGACGCGGCCCATATTGCCGCCCTGACGCAGGACATCACGGAATTTCTCGGCAAAATGCCACTGCCCGACCCCGCGGCCAATTTCCCGGGACGCGGCATCCGGGTCGCATACCACGCCGCCTGCTCGCTCAGCCACGGACAGCACGTCACCGAGCAGCCGAAAAAACTGCTCGCCGCCGCCGGCTTCACCGTCTTGACCCCAAAGGACGCCCATCTCTGCTGCGGCTCGGCCGGTACGTATAACCTGCTGCAACCCGACATCGCGCGCGATTTGCGCACCCGCAAGCTTGCCAGCATCACACCGCTTGATCCGGATGTTATCGCGTCAGGCAATATTGGCTGCCTCACGCAACTGGCCAGCGGCACAGATTTGCCGACCTGCCATACGGTGCAATTGCTGGATTGGTCGCTGGGAGGGCCTTCGCCGTTTGGCGAACACGGAAGGTGAGAGGGTGTTCTTTTTGTGAACAAAAAGAACCAAAAAAACTTCGTGACTTTGGGTCTGCGCGGGTGGCACGGGCCGAGTTTCCGCGGCGGGTGGCGGGCAAGCCCCCGCCCCAAAGTTCCAAAAGTTTTTTGGTTCTTTTTTTCAAAAAAGAACAGACTTATTCTTTTTTATTCGGATTACTTTCCGGCCTACTCAGCCGCGACCAATGCCGGGCCTGGCGGGGTGTCCTTGCGTTTGCCGCGGCGTTTGTACCAGGCGGCGATGGCGCCGACCGCGGCGAGCGAGAGCGAGCCGAGCGCGTTGACCAGAATTTGCCTGAGCGCGCCGGTGCCTTGT
>DAIDIQ010000240.1 GCA_027459285.1 Acetobacteraceae bacterium | reverse complement strand
CGCGAGGCGGGTGGCGAATGGCGATTTTTGGGCCTGCTACCGCTGTTCGACCCACCGCGGGATGATTGCGCGGCGACCATAGCGGCGACCAAGGCAATGGGCGTGAGCGTGAAGATGATCACCGGTGACCATGAAGCGATTGCGCGAGAAATCGCCGGACAGCTGGATCTTGGCCAGACCATTCTGGTAGCGGACAAGGTGTTCGCTGCCGACGGCGCCGCGGTGGCGCCGGAAGCCATTGCACGGGCGGACGGGTTTGCACAGGTATTTCCGGAACATAAATTCGCGATCGTGCAGATATTGCAGAAGGCCGGGCACATTGTCGGCATGACCGGCGATGGGGTGAACGACGCGCCGGCACTGAAGCAGGCCGATGTGGGAATTGCGGTGAGTGGTGCGACCGACGCGGCGCGCGCGGCGGCCGACCTGGTGCTGACGGCGCCGGGTCTTTCCGTGATCAGCAGCGCGATCAGCGAGGCACGGCGAATATTCGAGCGGATGACCGGCTACGCGATTTACCGCATTGCGGAGACGATACGCCTGCTGCTGTTCATGACGGCGAGCATATTGGCGTTCAATTTCTATCCGGTCACCGCGATCATGGTGGTGCTGCTGGCGTTGCTGAATGATTTACCTATCATGATGATTGCCTATGACAATGCGCCGCCGGCGGCACAGCCGGTGCGCTGGGACATGCGGCGGGTGTTGAGCGTTGCCAGCGCACTGGGCCTGTATGGCGTGGTGGAATCCTTCGGGCTGTATGTGATTTTGCGCTATGCGTTCACTCTACCGTTTGCAATATTACAAGCGTTGATATTCCTGAAACTGCTGGTCTCCGGACATATGACGATTTATCTGACGCGCAATCGTGGCCCGATTTGGCAGCGTCCCTGGCCGAGCCTGAAGCTTATTATTCCCTGTGAACTGACACAGCTGATTGGCACGCTGGCGGTGGTATACGGCTGGTTCATGGCCCCGACCGGCTGGCGTATGGCGGGGCTGGTATGGGGGTACACGCTCGTCTCGTTCATGATCGCGAGCGAGGTGAAAATGCTGTCATACCGGCTGTTGGATAAACGCGCGACACATCTGGCAATGTAAGAGTCTGTTTATTCAGACAATTACCAGAAAAGCTGTTGAGACTGCGCCCCGGTGACGCGGGGGCTGGGAATTTAATTGCTTCTTCCGCACGGCTGGGCGGTCCCGGTAATCCGAGACCGCCCGCGTGTTGGGGTTACGGAGCCCAGTGTGGGCGCACCCAGCGGCCGAAACGGTTCCAATGACCAGGCACCCAGTGCCAGCCAGCGCGCCAGCCGGGTACGGCGCCGGGTGCAACCCAGACACCGCCGACCCAGACATATCGATGACCGACCCAGTTCCAGTAACCCGGGCGCCAGATATAGCCGCGATGGGGGATGATGGGCCGCACTTCGTGACGAAGCGGCGGCGGCGGCGGAAAAGCGTAGGCGGCGGGCACCGCGGCACCGAGCGTTGCGGCAACGGCGGCGGCCGCGAGCGTGGTAGAGAGTAGCTTACGCATGCAAACCTCCTTGTTCAGGCATTTGGGGACGGAACCTTACAGCCCGCTAGCCCCGATATTGGCGCTCGCCGTGGCAAGACGATGCCTATTACGTAGTGAAGTGTAACAGTCATCGCTCAAGCGGACGGGGGCGCTTTCAAGGCGCTGGCCAGGGCGGACACCATGTCAGTGGGTACCAGAATGGTGGCACCACGATCTTTGTTCATCTCATAAAGTAGGTTCATTTGCCGCAACTGGAAAGCGGCCGGATGGCTGGCATACAGCTTGGCCGCGGCCAGCACCTGGGCCGCAATCTCGGTTTCGGCGGAGGCGAGGGTGACACGGGCATGGCGTTCACGCTCCGCCTGGGCTTGACGGGACATGGCATCTTGCAATTCGGCCGGGATGACGACATCCCGAATTTCGACCGAACGCACGACGATCCCCCAGCTGGCGGTCTTTTCAGTAATGGTAATCCGCAATTGCTCGTCCGCGGCACGACGATCCGAAAGAAGACGAGCGAGGTCAGACGCGCCGATCATTTCGCGCAGGCTGGTTTGGGCCACACGCTCGATAGCCTGACGATAATCGGCGATTTCGATGGCGGCTCGCTTGGGATCCTCGACCTGCCAGAAGACGATAGCGTCGACGCCAACAGCCACCGTATCCTTGGTGAGGGCCTGTTCGGCCGTGATGCTGTTGGTTTGGATACGCAGATCGATGCGCATGGCGACACGGTCGATGAACGGGATGAGGAGATAGACGCCGGGTCCACGCACGGCCTGGAACCGGCCAAGCCGCAACACCACCGCCCGGGACCATTCACTGGCGACGCGCAGGCTGGCGAACAGGAAAACGATGACGAAAAAGACGAGTATTGGCAGCATTTGAGTTCCTCACCGGCACCGAATTTGTATTGCAGGCTGGCGCAAAGCCCCATAGGCTCCAACGGGAACATAGGAGGAACATATGACGGACACCCTGGTGTTTTATACTAACCCGATGTCGCGCGGGCGGATGGTACGCTGGGCGCTGGAGGAAGTTGGCGCGCCCTATGAGACCCGAATTGTCGAGTATGGACCGACCATGAAAGGCGCGGAACACAGGGCGCGCAACCCGATGGGAAAGATTCCTGTATTGGAACATCAGGGGGTGGTGGTGACGGAAACGGCGGCGATCATTGCCTATCTGGCCGATGCATTTCCGGCGGCAGGACTGGCGCCGATGCCAGGAGATGCGAGGCGAGGTTCCTACTACCGGTGGCTGTTTTTTGCCGCTGGTCCGTTTGAGGCGGCGGTGACCAACGCTGCGCTGAAGGTTGAGGTGCCGGAGGAGCGGCGCGGCTTTGTGGGATATGGATGCCTTGCGGACGTACTGGACACGCTGGAAGCTGGCGTGAGCCAAGGCCCGTATCTGCTGGGCGAAGCATTCAGCGCGGCGGACATTTACGTGGGGTCGCAGATTGGGTTCGGTCTGGCCTTCGGGTCGATTGAGAAACGGGCGGCGTTCTCGGCTTATTGGAACCGGATCAAAGACAGGGCGGCGGCCGTTCGGGCGCGAGATATAGACAACGCCCTGCTGCCTGAAGACAGACGGATTTAGGATGGGCGGACCCGAATGACAGGTTAACGAAATGTCCAGGGTCCTTATGCGCACCCTCGGGGCCGGGAGACGAACGACAGGAATTGATTTTCTGAAATTTGCCGTCCTGTCCCTATCCTTCTGCCCGCTTGCATAATCGCGTGCTGGGTTTAAACCGATCGCATGCAGTTCGTGGCCCGCCAGCGCCTCGCCTTGGCGTCGTTCCTTTTTATTCAAGCACTTCTGCTCTCTGCCCCGTGTGCCCGCGCGGCGGTCACGCTGTCGGTCAGCCGCGCTTATTTCCGGCTCATTCTGCCCAGCTTGCCCGCCGCCGGATACATGACATTGACCAATCGCGGCGTGCAGCCCGTCATTGTCACCGGCATCAGCACGTCGGGCTGTGGCATGGCCATGCTGCACAAAAGTGTCATGAAAAACGGCATGGACAGCATGGTTGCCGTGCCCGCGGTCAGTGTGCCGCCGCGTGGCACGCTGCAATTCGCGCCTGGCGGCTATCATGTCATGTGCGTGCATCCCCGCCTCGTGGTCGGGCATGACGTGCTGGCAACCATCAATCTGCAAGGCGGCGGGCGGGTCACGGCGCGCTTCGCCGTCATTGGCACCCACCCGCCGCATCCCTGAAGCAAACGGAAGCCTGTTCATGCCGGCCGCAAAAACCTCTCTTTGCCTTGCCCGTTTTGTTGGCCTGCTCGGGCTGGTTGCCTGTGTGCTGTTCACCTTCCCGGGCAATGCCCGCGCCGCGGATTGGAGTGGGGTGGACGTGACCGGCGCCGCGCCCAGGCTGCGCTTCACCCTGACCGACGCCAACACCGGCAAGCAGGTCACCGCCCGCGATTTTCATGGCAAGATCGTTCTGCTTTATCTCGGCTACACCCATTGCCCCGACGTCTGCCCCCTGACGTTGCAGCGGGTCACGACCGTGCTTTCGAATCTCGGCACGCAGCGCCGGGATGTGCGCATGCTGTTCGTCACGGTCGATCCCGCGCGTGACACGCTGCCGCTGCTTCGCCAATACACTGCCGCCTTCGCGCCCGAAATTATCGGTCTGCGCGGCACCGCCCAGCAAATTGCCCGGCTGGCGAAGCGTTACCGCCTCGCCTATTCGGTCTCGCCCGCCACCGCCACGCATGCCTACGAGGTCACCCACTCCTCCGCCATCTACGTTTTCAACCGGAATGGCCGGGCCCGCCTGCTCGAAGCCTCGCTCGCGTCCCGCACCCCAGACCTCAAGGGCGTGACCCAGGATCTCCGCCGGCTGATCAACGCGCATGGCGGTGGCGCCATGGCATGGCTCGACCAGGCGCTGTAGGCTGAGGGCACCGGGCAAGCCGTGTTTTCGTTGAAAAATGGTCGCCCTTTCTTGGTGAAGACATCCGCATGAGCATCACCCTCTCGACGACACCCGTCGCCACCAAGCCCGCACTGCCGGACTGGGCGATTTTCGGCCTCATACTCGCCGTCGGCGGCATCCTTGCCTTTGCCAGCCGTACCTTCCCGGCGAGCATGCCGTTCTTTGCCCCGTTCGAATTCAGTTGGACGGAATATCTCGCCGCCGTCTGCGCCGCCTGGTTTTATTGGCGGGGCGTTGCCCGCATGCAGGCATCTCGCCGGCCAAACCCGTGGCGCCAATTTGCCTTCGCGCTCGGTCTCGGCCTTATCTATGGCGTGTTGCAGACCCGGTACGATTACATGGCCCAGCACATGTTCTTCCTCAACCGGTTCCAGCATCTGGTCATGCATCATCTGGGCCCGTTCCTGCTCGCCCTGTCCTGGCCGGGCGAGGCCTTGGCCGGCGGTCTGCCGCCGTTCCTGCATCGGCTCATTCATTCCCGCCCGGTGCAACGCCTTACCTGGGCGCTGCAAAACCCTCTGCTCACGGGTGTGCTGTTCGTCGGCGTCATCGATGTCTGGCTGTATCCGCCGATCAATTTCCGCGCCATGATAGATCCGCGCCTCTATACCTTCATGAACTGGACCATGGTGATAGACGGTATCTTCTTCTGGTGCTTCGTGCTCGACCCGCGGGAAAGTCCGCCTGCCCGGCACGGCTTCGCCGTTCGTCTGGTCACGGTCATCCTGGTCATGTTTCCGCAGATCGCGCTTGGCTCCTATCTCACGTTCGCCACCCACGATCTCTATGCCTTCTATGCCGTCTGCGGCCGGCTTTATCCCGGCATCTCACCGCTGACGGACCAGGCCTATGGCGGCATGATGGTCTGGATTCCCGCCTCGATGATGAGCGGCGTCGCCTTCCTGCTCGCGCTCAATAATTTACGCCTCGCCGAGGACCGCCGCTCGCCCGAGCAGATGACCGAGGCCGAACGCGCCATGGCTGAACTCTCCCGCCGCTGGACCGGCCGCTGACAGCGGCAAAGGAAACGCCCATGACATACGCAACCGCCCTCATGCTCGCGGCACCGTTGCTGGCCGCCGCTTCTGCCTTGCCGCCGCCGCCGGTTTTTCCACCCGGCAACACCATCGAAACCCTGCACGGTGTACGCATCCCAGACCCCTATCGCGCGCTCGAAAATGCCGACAACCCCAAGGTCATGGCCTGGAGCAACGCCGAGAACGCCCGTGCCCGCGCCTTTCTTGACGCCCTTCCCGGTCGGGCCGATCTCTCGCACGCGCTCCGTGCCATGATCACCGCGACCTCGCCCGCCTATGTCAATCTGCAGGCCGCCGGACCGGACATTTTCGCCCTCTACCGGGACCCGAAATTCCAGCAGCCCATGCTGGTCCGTCTCGATGCCGGCGCCAGCCCGTCGTCGCGCAGAACGGTGCTTGACCCCAACACGCTCGATAAATCCGGCCATACGGAAATAGACTGGTTCGTCGCCTCACCTGACGGCAAGCGTGTCGCCGTCTCACTCTCGCGCGATGGCAGTGAGGATGGCACCTTGCACATCTATGATGTGGCCACCGGCGCGGAAATCGGTGCCCCCATCCCCAACGTGCAATACCCCACCGCCGGCGGCAGCCTCGCCTGGCTGCCGGATGGTTCGGGCTTCTGGTACACACGCTACCCCGGTGCCACCATGCCCGCTGCCGACCAGCATTTCTATCAGGCGGTCTATCTGCACAAAATCGGCACCAACGCGGCAGCGGACCCGGAAATTCTCGGCAAGGCACAGAACCTGCCTCGCACCGGCGAGATTTTCCTTGACAACCGCGATGCCGCCGATGCCGCCCTTGCCGCCGTGCAATTGGGTGATGGCGGGCAATGGCAGGATTATCTGCTTCGCCCCGGCCAGCCGCCGCTCAAAATCGCCACCTATGCTGACCACATAGACGCCGTCGCCTTGTCGCATGACGGCACGATCTACGGCGTCTCACGCCGCGATGCCCCCATGGGTAAAATTCTGAAGCTCACGGCTCCCTATACCGGCGGCTTCGCCACCGCGCAAACCTTCGTGCCCGAGAGCCGGTCGGTCGCTATTACTGCAGGCGGTGAATTCAGCCAGCCGCTCACCATCGCCGGCAAGAACCTGTTCGTGCTCGGCATCGAGGGTGGCCCGAACAGCTTGACCGAATACACGCCAGATGGGACCGCCCACCCCGTTCCGCTGCCGCCCGTGGCAAGTGTCACCGAGGTTGATGCCTTGCGAAATGGCGATGCGCTCTATCGCGTCGCGACCTATACCAAGCCACCGGAATTTCAACGCTATGCGCCCGCCACCGGACAGGCAACCGCAACCGATCTGCGTGAGTCTTCGCCCATCTCGTTCGCGGACGTGTCCATCAGCCGCGCCTTTGCCCGCTCAAAGGACGGTACCATGATCCCCATGACCATCATTGCCCCCAGGGGCATGCGGCATGATGGCGTCAATCCCACCTTGATGTATGGCTATGGCGGCTTCGGCATCAGCTCCTCCCCCGCCTTCCTCGGCCCGCTCGCCCGCCTCTGGCTCAATGCCGGGGGTGTTTATGTGCTGACCAATATTCGAGGCGGTGGCGAATATGGCACCACCTGGCACAAACAGGGCATGCTGACCCACAAGCAGAATGTGTTCGATGATTTCTATGCCTGCGGCCAATACCTCATCACCCGCAAGATCACCGATCACGCGCATCTGGCGCTGCTCGGCGGCTCCAATGGTGGCCTGCTGATGGGCGCCATGATCACCCAGCACCCCCATCTCGCTCATGCCGTCGTCTCGCTCGTCGGCATCTATGACATGCTGCGGCTGGAGCGCGACGCCAATGGCGCCTTCAATGTCACGGAATACGGCACCGTCAAGAACGAGGCGGATTTCAAGGCACTCTATGCCTATTCCCCATATTACCATGTCATCAAGGGCACGGATTATCCGGCAATATTGATGATGACCGGCGCCCATGATGGTCGGGTGAACCCCATGCAATCGCGCAAATTCACCGCGGCGTTGCAGGCCGCCAACGCCTCGGACAACCCCATTCTGCTCACCGTCTCGCAAACTTCCGGCCATGGCATCGGCTCTTCACTCGATGACCGCATCAAGCAGGAAGTCGACTTCCTGTCGTTCCTATTCGACGAGCTTGGCATGAGCGCCACCCGGGCCGCGCACGGGACCTGACCAGCCATGCGCATTTCCACCGGCAGCCGGTTCGAGCAGGATGTCGGCTATTGCCGGGCCGTCGTCAGCGGTGATTGGGTTTTCGTCAGCGGCACCACCGGTTTCGATTATGCCACCATGTCGATCGAGCCTGACGTGGTGGCACAGTGCCGCCAGGCCCTGCGCACCATCGAGGCGACCCTGGCCGAGGCCGGCGCCAGCATGCGCCAGGTCGTCCGTGTTCGATATCTGGTCCCGGATGCCGCGGATTTCCCGCCTTGCTGGCCTTTGTTGCGCGCCGCCTTCGGCCCCGCGCCACCAGCCGCGACCATGATGGTGGTCGGCCTTGCCGACCCCCGCATGCGCATCGAAATCGAAGTCACTGCCCATCGCGTGTAAGGGGCACCAGCATGGGCACAGGCAAGAGCAGAAAAGTTCCCTCGAATAGGGAAAAACGCGCCGGCCTGGTCGCCCCCGCCTTTATTCCCGACGCCCGCCAATGAGCTGGTCGGCCGCCGCCTATTCCCGGTTCGAGGCTGAACGCACCCAGCCAGTGCTGGACCTGATTGCCCGCCTGCCGCCGCGTCCCTTCGCTCGCGTGGCGGATCTGGGCTGCGGCCCCGGCAACTCCACCGAGGCGTTGCGTGCCCGCTTTCCCGATGCGCACATCACCGGCATCGATTCCGCTCCCGACATGCTCCGCGCCGCCCGCGCCCGGCTGCCTGGCCTTACCGTCACCGAAGCCGATCTCACCGTCTGGGCAAGTCAATCGTCCGAACCGGGCTTCGATCTGCTGTTCGCCAACGCCTCGCTGCAATGGGTGCCGAACCACGCCAGGCTTCTGCCCCGCCTGCTTTCGCGCCTAAGCCCCGGCGGCATCCTCGCGATTCAGGTGCCGAACCATTACCGGGAGCCGCCACATCGCGTCATGCGCGCCATTGCCGGCCAGGCCCCGTGGGCCGAGGCGCTGCGCGGTGCCGCGACCACCCTCATTCACCATACCCCGCGCTGGTATTTCACCACCCTCAGCAAGGCTGGGGCCCGCGTCACGCTCTGGCAGACGACGTATTTCCACATCCTCCCCGACGCGCATGCCATCGTCGCTTTTTTCCAAGCGACCGCGCTTCGCCCCTGCCTCGATCGCCTGTCTCCAACCGCCCAGCAGGAATTTCTCGCCCGCTACCACGAGGCCATTGCCCGGGCCTTTCCGCCCCTGGCGGATGGCACCGTCATGATGCCCTTTCCACGGCTTTTTCTTCTCGCGGAACGGCCGGCGTGATCAGACTGGCTGAGCGGGATTGCTTGTGAAGAAAGTCACTCAAAATATCTCGTATTTCTGGCACCCGGGATAAGCCACGGCGCTCAGCCGCTTGTGGCAGAATTTGCAACCTGCCTTTGCCCACGATTCAAAGAGAGTATCAGCCTTGAAGCAAAACTGATTTCCATGCTCTCTGTCTGCCGCCGGATCATGGCCGACGCCGTAGGCAAAAACCCAAAATCAAGATCAATTTTATCCTTCGTAGCAAACGGACCATCTCTCCTCGGCCTCGCGTGGCGGCTTGGCATCCAATGCTGGTCAGGTGGGCCCCGCTTGCGCTACACTTCAGATATGAGCCCCATGCCCATCGCATGGCCGCGTCGCGCCACCATTCGCCTCCGCGACGCGGGGCACGATGTCGCGGCCGCAAGCCCCACCGGTCAGCTTCTGCTTGTCCTGCTCGCGGCAATCCTCTTTCCGCTCTGCCTGTTTTACTGGCAAACCCGCAACGACCTCATCCCGGACCATATTCCGATTTTCGGCAGGCTCGATGATGTTGGCGTCATCGCCGGAAGTCTTGCCATTCTTCGCCAGTCCGCCGCCCGCCTTGCCGCACTTGCACCGGATTTTGCCGAGAATCCCCCCGGTCTCGTCCTCGCTTTTCTCCGAGCCAGTACGCTCGGGCTGCTGGCAGGCCTCGCCACCCCTATTCTCTTTCGCGCAACCCTCGGCACCTGGCCCACGCCGGAGGCACGCCAGCGCTTCACCCGTGGTCTGCGACGTCGTGACGTGCCATTGCCCCCGCTGCTTCGCGCCCTTGCCGAAACCCCGGCCGGAACCCGCCAGATCCGTACCCTTTTGCAACTCATCCCGCCATCACGGCCGGGGGAGTCCCTGCTGCCACCGCCCGGCGCCAAGCCGCTGACCATCCCACCGCTGATGGGTGATCCGCTGGCTTTCTGGCGCGGCCCTGATATTGGCTTCCTGCATATCGAGAAATCCGCGGGCACCTCGATCCTTGGCACCCTTACCGCACAGTTCCACCCGGCCCAGATCGACCCGGACCTCCTGCGCACCATGCCACCCCATGCGCTGAGCCGTCTGCCTGCCCAGGCAGCAATTGCCCGCGCGCACCCGCTTGTCTGGGGACATTACGATCTGCCCTATCTGCAATCCCTCGGACCCGAACGGTTTCTCATTCTATTCCTTCGTAACCCCCGCACCCGCATCCTCTCGCTCTATCATTATTGGCGCAGCGTGAAGCCCGAGGTTCTCGCCCGTGAGGATGGTAACCACTCCGTCCATCTGGCCCAGTCGCTCAGCCTTGAGGCTTTTCTCGAAAGCGCCGATCCACTGCTCGTTCCGTATATCGACAATATATACACTCGCCGGCTCATCGGGCATTACGAGCCAGTTTTGCCGGCGAACGCCCTCCTCCTCGCGCGGCAGGCGCTGCGCACCGTGCACTTCATCGGCTTCACCGAAACCATCGATTCAAGCCTCTCCGCTCTCGCCTGCCAACTCGGTTTCCCGCCTCCCCATTCCGCCCCACGCGCCAACATCACACAAGAAATCATCTACTCAGATCAACGCTTCCGGCCCGCCCCGCCCCCTACCCTCACCGCCAAGGCGGAATCTGCCCTCACCCGGCTTACCGCGCTTGATCAGCGACTTTACGCGGAAGCCAGGTCCCTCCAGGCAGCAAAACAGGCTGACGGAATACCGCCGTTTTCGTGACCAGAAAGAGCCAAAGCGTTGGGACTTGGGCCCCCAAGCAGGCAGCGACAGGGTTCATGTGAAATACAGGAAAAGCCACACGAACAGGAATATCCTGTATTCATGAACGATGATCAACCCATGAATCAACGCCGACCTTTGGGTCCCCATGCGTTGAGGAATCCGCAAACTCAAAGGTCGCAGACGTTTCTGGTTGAACGGTTTTCAAAAAATATGCTGCATCCTTAACCGGTTAGATATCCGCCGAAGCCGTCACCAACACGCTCCGCCCGTTCAACAGATAATAGCTCTGGTCGCCAAACTCGCTCGCCGTCACCGGTGGCCGCGCATCCGTCAGGTTCGTTCCGCTCACCATTATCTGATAGCCGCGCCACCGCACCCCGATAGTCGCCGCCAGTGTCATATACCCCCGGATCGGCGCCGTATTGGCAATATCCAGAAATCGCGGCCCGATATAGTTCACGATGGTAGAGCCGAATATGCCCTGATCCGGCGAATAGAGCAGCCCGGCGGCAGCCAGAAATTTCGGCGACAAGGGCAATTCCTTGCCGGCCGCGTTCACATTCGTGCCGCCCTCGCTCGCCACATACCGGGTGAAGTGTGCGTCATGATAGCTGCCATTCAGCGCCAGCCGCAAATCCGGCGCCAGCCGCGCATCCAGCCCGGCATCAACCCCCTGCAATATCTGCGCCCCGGCGTTCTGCAAAATCGGGTTGCCCGTCGCATCCGTCGTCTGCACCACCAGATTTCGAAAATTCATCCGGAATGCGTCCAGATCGAAATCCAGAATCCCGGCCAGCCGGTTGGCCTTCACCCCCGCCTCCACCGTATCCGCCGTCTCCGGGCTCAGCACCAGCGGCGTATAATCGGGCCCGAAATCGATCGCGGCGGGTTTGAACGTATCGCGGTAATCAGCATAAACCGCAACCCGCGCGCCCCGCCCGCTTCGCCATACCGTGTAATTCGCGCCGATTGTTCCCGCCGGCCGCGTCACGCCGCGCGCCGAAAGCCGCGCCAGATCGTTGGTCGCATCGAATCCATCGATATGCCGCGAAAACAAGCGCTCCCGGGTCTCGTTCAGCCGCACCCCGCCCAGCACATCCAGCCCTGCCACCGGCGTCCAATCCACCTGCGCATACTGGCCGAAAAATTCCCGCCGATCGTCCACGCTGTTGATCTCGTCCACATGCAATTGCGTCGTTGCCGGCAACGACCCGCACCCGCACAGCGGCGCGTCATAGGCCCCGTTCACGCTATCCTGCTTGCCGAGTCCATACAGCATGTCGGCGCCGTACAGCAGGGTCACATGACCCGGTAATGTCTTGCTGAAATGCGTGTCGAAATACCCATCCTCGGTCCGCCGTGCCTGGTTCTGGCTGTCGGCGTTCTGCCCATCCACCGCAAACAATGTCGGCCGCAGAAATCCACGCACGTCGCTCACGTCCGAAAACGTCCACGACGCGGTGGTCTCCCATGCGCCAAGGTCGGTCGGCCGCGCGTAGCGCAGCACGCCCTGATACTGGTTCTCGTCAACGCGCGCATCCGACGGGTTGAGATTGGCGTTCACCGAAACGAGCGGCGTCAAATCCCCGCCCACGCGGGGTATGGGGCTCGGCGGCGTCGTGCGGGTGTCATCGAGCGATATATCCAGGCTCAGCCTCCCCCCGGCCACGTCCTCCAACGCGCCCCGATACAGCATCCGCCCCGCCGAATAGGCTTCCCGGTCTACAGAATACCCACGAGACTGCCCCTCGAGAGAAATCGACTGCCGATAATTGCCAATCGAGGGTAAGGCCGCGGAAAGCGTCCCGATCGTCTGCCCATTGGTGCCGGCGCCCAGCATCACCCGGTTTTCCGCCTCGCCGGCCGGGTAATGCACCGCCTGAATAACCCCCACAAAGCTGGTCGCGCCAAAATCCACCGGCGCCGCCCCCTTCAACACCTCCACCTTCTGCACATCGGTCAAATCCAGTGTCGGAATCGAGGGGTTGAATGCCCCGCCCCACGGCACCCCATCAACCACCAGCAAAAACGCGTCGAACTCATGCAGGCCCAATAATGACGGCACCGCGCTCGCCGGTCCCGCATCCCCGCCAGATGGCGCCTCCACCCCACTCACCAACGCCAGGGCCCCCGCCAGGTCCGTCACTGCCCGGTCCCGCAAATCCGCGCCAGGCACCACGGTCACGCTGGCCGGCACCTCGATCACCGGCTCCGGCACGCGCGTCGCCGTCACCTCGATCGTATCGATGCCGCTTTGCGCCCGGGCAATGGCCGGGGTGGCAAGCGTCAGCAGGCCAAGCAAACCATGACTGGCACGACGCATGCGGCAAATCCGGATCCGGCCATTCAAAACAAACACCCGATCAGCCTTGCGTCCTTGCGCACCAAAAGCTCGCCCGTCCGCCTTGCACCACCCGTTCAATCAGCCCGCAGCGTCCCGCCGCCGCGCCTGGCCGCAGCCGTGGGCAGCGCTCGCACGGCAACCCCTCGCGCCCATACACTTTCCATTGATGCTGAAAATAGCCCAACTCGCCATCCGGCTGCACATAGTCCCGCAAGCTGGACCCACCCGCCGCGATCGCCTCCAGCAATGTCGCCTTGATGGCGCGCACCAGGGCCCGCGCCTCGTTCGCGCTCACGCGGCCTGCCTCCCGCAACGGGGAAAGTCTGGCGCGGAACAGCGCCTCCGACACATAAATATTCCCGAGCCCCGCCACCACGCGCTGGTCCAGCAGCGCCGCCTTCAAACTCACCCGCCGTCCCGCCAACCGCGCGCCCAGCACGCGGCCGGTAAACCCGGCCTCCAGCGGTTCCGGCCCCAAATCCCGCAGCCTCGGATGCGCGTCCTCGGCCAGGGTCGCCAGAAAATCCAGGCTGCCGAACCGGCGCGGGTCCACAAATCCCACGCTTCGCCCGCCCTCCAGCCCCAGCCGCACATGCTCGTGCGCCACCGGCACGGCCGCCCCCTCGTCCAGAATCATCCGGCCAGACATGCCCAAATGAATGAGCAGCGTCATGCCGCCCTCCAGCCGCATCGCGATATATTTGCCCCGGCGCCGAAACCCGATAACCCGCGCCCCGGTCAGCCTGTCGGCCAGCCCCTCCGGCAAGGCCCAGCGCAAATCCGCCCGGCGCACCTCGGCGCGTTCGATGCGCCGGCCCTCCATGTGCCGGCGCAAGCCGCGCATCACGGTTTCAACTTCGGGCAGTTCCGGCATGACGTCACCCCATATACCATGCCGGCCATGACCGACAGCACCGGCAACCAGGACACCCTGACCGATTTCGGCTTCCAGCGCGTCCCCCGCGCCGCCAAATCCGCCCGCGTGCGCGATGTCTTCAACAGCGTCGCCCGCCGCTACGATGTCATGAATGATCTGATGTCGCTCGGCATCCACCGTGCCTGGAAGTCCGTGTTCGCCACCGTGCTCGATCCGCGCCCCAACCATACCCTGCTCGATCTCGCCGGCGGCACGGGTGACATCAGCTTCGGCTGGCGCGCCCGCGGCGGCGGCCCCGTCATCCTGTCCGATATCAATGCCGCCATGCTCACCACCGGCCGTGACCGTGCAACCGCCACCGCCCGCCTCGCCGGCATCTCCTTCCTGGTGGCCGACGCCGAGCGTCTGCCGCTGCCCGCCGGCGCGGTCGATGTCGTCTCCATGGCCTTCGGGCTGCGCAACTGCACCGACAAACAGGCCGTCATCGCCGAGGCGCATCGCGTGCTTCGTCCTGGCGGGCGCTTCTGCTGCCTCGAATTCTCCGCGGTCCAGGTCGCCGCCCTCGCGCCCCTCTATGATGCCTGGTCCTTCGCGGTGCTGCCCCGGCTCGGCGCCGCCGTCGCGGGTGATGCCGCGAGCTATCGCTACCTCGCCGAAAGCATCCGCATGTTCCCCGATCAGGAAGCGCTGGCCGGCATGTTCCGCGCCGCCGGCTTCGCCCGGGTCAGCGTGCGTAACCTCTCCGGCGGCATCGCCGCCATCCACCAGGGCTGGCGGCTCTAAATGCCGCTCGCCGGCAAATCCGTCCTGCTCGTCATCAGCGGTGGCATCGCCGCCTACAAAACGCTGGAACTGGTCCGCCTGCTGCGGCGTGACGGCGCGGCGGTCACCGCCGTGCTCACCCAGGCGGCGCAGCAATTCGTCACACCCTTATCCCTGCAAGCGCTCACCGAGCGGCGGGTCTTCACCGATCTCTGGTCCCTGACCGACGAACATGAAATGGGCCATATCCAGCTGTCCCGCGCGGCCGATCTCATTCTCATCGCCCCGGCCAGCGCCGATATTCTGGCCCGCATGGCCGCCGGCCTCGCGTCAGACCTCGCCACCACCTTGCTGCTCGCCACCGACAAGCCGGTTCTCGCCGCCCCGGCCATGAATGTGCGCATGTGGCAACACCCCGCCACCCAGGCCAATATCGCAACCCTCGCCGCGCGCGGCATCGGCTTCGTCGGGCCCGATGCCGGGGAAATGGCCTGTCATGAGGTTGGCCCCGGCCGCCTTGCCGAGCCGCCGGCCCTGCTCGCCGCCATCATCGCCCGCCTCACCCCCCATGCCGCCCCGCTCGCCGGCCGCCATGCCATCGTCACCTCCGGCCCCACCCATGAACCGATCGACCCGGTGCGCTACCTCGCCAACCGCAGTTCCGGCCGCCAGGGGCACGCCATTGCCGCGGCGCTCGCCGCCCTCGGCGCCACCGTCACCCTGGTGCACGGCCCGGTCAGCCTCACCCCACCGCCCGGCGTCACCGCCCTCGCGGTCGAAACCGCCGAGCAGATGCGCGATGCCGTGCTGGGCGCGTTGCCGGCCGACATCTTCGTCGCCGCCGCCGCCGTGGCCGATTTTCAGGCCGCCGCCATGCTGCCGCAAAAATGGAAAAAGCGGGACGCCGCCCTCAGCCTGAACCTGCGTCCCACGCCAGACATTCTGGCTGAAATCGCCGCCGCCGCTCCGCGCCGCCCCGCCCTCGTCATCGGCTTCGCCGCCGAAACCGAAGCCCTGCTCGCCAACGCCCGCGAAAAGCGCCGGCGCAAAAATGCCGATTGGCTGCTCGCCAACGCCGTCGGCGCCGGCACCACCACCATGGGGGGGCCGGAAAACCAGATCCTGTTCATCACCGAGGCTGGCGCCGAACCCTGGCCGCGCCTCCCCAAAACCGAGGTTGCCGCCCGCCTCGCGCGCCGCATCGCCGATCATTTCGCCGGAGCCTGACCCACGCATGGCCGTCCTCAGCGTCAACCTCAATAAAATCGCCCTGCTGCGCAATTCGCGCGTAACCGGGGTGCCGGATGTGCTGCATTTCGCCCGCCTCGCCCATCAGGCCGGGGTCGCCGGTCTCACCGTCCACCCCCGCCCGGACGAACGCCATATCCGCGCCTCGGACGTCTATGCCCTGGCCGACCTCATGGCACCGTGGCGACCGGCCTTCGAATACAATATCGAGGGCTACCCGGACGCGCGGCTGATGCGCATCGTCACCGACATCAGGCCCGAACAAGTCACCCTGGTGCCGGACCCGCCTGGCGTGCTGACCAGTGATGCCGGCTGGCGGCTCGACGAAACCGACCACGCCATCGCCGCCGAGGCCATAGCCCGCCTGCGCGCGCTCGGCTGTCGCCCCATCCTGTTCACCGACCCCGACCCCGCCATCGTGCCGCGCGCCTGCCAGGCCGGCGCCGCCGGCATCGAAATCTATACCGGCTCCTATGCCGCCGCGTTCCGCCAATCCAACCTGCAGGGTCAGGGCCAGGCGCTTCTCGCCGCCTGCGCCGCCACCGCCGCGGCCGCCCACCAGGCCGGGCTGCGGGTCAATGTCGGGCATGACCTGAACCTGCACAATATTCCGCCTTTGCTGGCCGCCGCCCCCGCCATCGCCGAGGCCTCGATCGGTCACGAACTCACGGCGGACGCGCTGGAAAGCGGCTTTCTGCCAACACTTGCCGCCTACCGAAGCGCGCTCTCGGGCAATTAGAGCGGATCGCCGCAGGGTCGAATCGCCCGAAGGCGTTCTCCGCTCCACAAGGACGGGCGCGAGCGGTTCCAGTCTTGCTGGCACGGCTCTGGAGCGCGCAGGCATCAAGCCGGCATCGGCCCCCGGCCACCCATGACAACAGCTTTTGTGTCATTGGATGATTTACGTCTCACAGCATTCCGGCATCCCGCACTGCATGAGACGTCCGCGCGGCGGCGCGGCATAAATCCACCGCATCGGCCTTAAGCGCTTCTTGCCGGGCCCCATCTATGACCTAATGGCGTCGCGGCGCGGCACCCTCACGGCAGGGGCTTGGTGTCATGCCGTCACCACCGCGCGCCTGCGGCCCGCCGCGCGCAACCGATGTCGAAGGGGATCCCCGCATGGACCATAACCAGCCCGCGCCACCCAACAGCACCCCACCCGAGGCTGGCCCGGACGCGGTTTCGGCTATGAAGTCCCGCATTCTCGACAAGCTCAACTATCAGGTCGGCAAATCGCCCGAGGCCGCCAGCGCCCGGGACTGGTTCGTCGCCACCGCGCTCGCCGTGCGCAACCAGGCGGTCGATAACTGGGCCACCACCCGCCGCGCCTGCCGCGCCGAGGGCGCCAAGCGCGTCTACTATCTTTCGCTCGAGTTCCTGATCGGCCGGTTGCTGATGGACACGCTGGGCAATCTCGGCCTCACCGAAACGGTCCGCGCCGCCCTCGCTGATTGCGCCATCGATCTCGACACCATCGCCCGTGAGGAGCCGGATGCGGCGCTTGGCAATGGCGGCCTCGGCCGCCTCGCCGCCTGCTTCATGGACAGCATGGCGACCCTCGGCATCCATGCCTGCGGCTACGGCATCCGCTACGAGCATGGTCTGTTCCGCCAACTCATCGACCACGGCGTGCAGAAGGAACAGCCCGAGGATTGGCTCTCGCTCGGCAACCCGTGGGAGTTCGAGCGCATCGAAATCGCCTACGATATCGGCTTCGGCGGCTTCGTCGCCACCGAACCCCATCCCCAAGGCTGGGGCGTGCGCTATGTCTGGCGCGCCGCCGAGACCGTGCGCGCCGTCGCCTACGACATGCCCGTGATCGGCTTTCGCACCACGCAAACCAACACGCTGCGCCTGTGGGCCGCGCGCGCCACCAGCTCGATCGACCTCGAGGATTTCAACCGCGGCGACCATGTCGGCGCCCTGCGCGAACGCGTGCAGGTCGAGGCCATCAGCCGCGTCCTCTATCCCGGCGATGACAGCCCGGCCGGACAGGAGCTTCGTCTCCGGCAGGAGTTCTTTTTCACCTCCGCCTCCCTGCAGGACACCATCCGCCGCCACCTCTCCGCCCACCCCTCGCTCGATAATCTGCCCGAGAAGGTCTCGGTGCAATTGAACGACACCCATCCCGCCATCGCCATCGCCGAGCTGATGCGCCTGCTGGTCGATGTGCATTGCCTGTCATGGGACCGCGCCTGGGAAATGACGGTCGCCATCTTCTCCTACACCAACCACACTTTGCTGCCCGAGGCGTTGGAAACCTGGCCGGTGCCGCTGATGGAGCGGCTGCTGCCGCGCCATATGCAGATAATTTACATGCTGAACGCCCAGCATCTGGAACGCGCCAAGGCCAGCGGCTTCGATGACGCGGCGCTGGCCCGCGTCTCGCTGGTCGATGAGAATAGCGGCCGCCGCATCCGCATGGGCCATCTGAGCTTCCTCGGCTCGCACGCCATCAATGGTGTCTCGGCGTTGCATTCCCGCCTGGTCGAACAGAATTTGTTCCCTGACCTCGCGGTGCTCTACCCCGGCCGCATCAGCAATAAAACCAACGGCATCACCTTCCGCCGCTGGCTGCACCGGGCCAACCCCGCCCTCACGCAAATCCTGGTCGCCCGCCTCGGCGATGCGGTGCTGACCGATGCCGATCAGTTGGCCCGCCTGCGCGCCGACATCGACGACCCCGATCTGCACCGGCAATTTGCCGCCCAGCGCCTCGCCGCCAAGCGCGCGCTGTCCGGCATCATCCTCGAACGCACCGGCGCCCGCGTCGACCCGAATTCCCTGTTCGACATCCAGGTCAAGCGCCTGCACGAGTATAAGCGCCAGTTGCTCAACATCCTGCACGCCGTCGCCCTGTATGATGCCATCCGCGCCCAACCCACGCGGGACTGGGTGCCCAGGGTGAAAATCTTCGCTGGCAAGGCCGCTCCCGGCTATTGGCGCGCCAAACAGATCATCCGGCTGATCTGCGATGTCGGCCAGGTCGTCAACAACGACCCCGTCATCGGGGAACGCCTGAAAATCGTCTATCTGCCCAATTACAACGTAAGCCTCGCTGAACGCATCATCCCCGCCGCCGACCTGTCCGAGCAGATTTCCACCGCCGGCATGGAGGCCTCGGGCACCGGCAACATGAAATTCGCCCTCAACGGCGCCCTCACCATCGGCACGCTCGATGGCGCCAACGTCGAAATCCGCGACCATGCCGGCGACGAGAATATCTTCATCTTCGGCATGACGGTCGAACAGGTTCAGGCCCGCACCCGCGCCGGGCTCGATGCGTCCGATGTCATCGCCGCCTCGCCCGCGCTGGCACAGGCCATCCAATCCATCAGCATGGGTGCCTTCAGCCCCTCCGAGCCCGGTCGCTACCGCGACCTCATGCACGCCGTCCAGCACGGCGACCGCTTCATGGTCGCGGCTGATTTCGAGGCCTATGGCCGCGCCCATCGCACCGTCGCCGAAACCTGGCGCAACCAGCCACGCTGGTGGCGCATGGCTATCACGAACACAGCGTCGATGGGTTGGTTCTCATCGGACCGGACCATACGTGACTATGCGCGCGAAATCTGGCAGCTTGACGGCCTGACCTGACCATGCGGCGGCAGATGATTTGCCCCAACCAGGAGGCGGCGTTTGATCAACCCGCAACACGCCGATGCCCCCTTGGCCCGGTCGGCCATGGCCTATGTGCTGGCCGGCGGTCGCGGCAGCCGCCTGCTTGAGCTGACCGACAACCGGGCCAAGCCCGCGGTCTATTTCGGCGGCAAGTCCCGCATCATCGATTTCGCGCTCAGCAACGCCCTCAATTCCGGCATCCGCCGCATCGGCGTCGCCACCCAATACAAGGCGCATTCCCTGATCCGCCATCTGCAACGCGGCTGGAACTTCTTCCGCCCCGAACGCAACGAGACCTTCGATATTCTTCCCGCCAGCCAGCGCGTCAACGAAACCGCCTGGTACGCCGGAACGGCGGACGCGGTCTATCAGAATATCGACATCATCCAGGATTACGCGCCGAAATTCATCGTCCTGCTCGCGGGCGACCATGTCTACAAGCAGGATTACGAATTCATGCTGCGCCAGCACGTTCAGGATGGTGCCGATGTCACCGTCGGCTGCATCGAGGTACCGCGCCACGATGCCCGCGGCTTCGGCGTCATGCACGTCGATGCCGATGACCGCATCACCGAGTTCCTGGAAAAACCGGCCGACCCGCCGGAAATCCCCGGCAAGCCCGGCTTCGCGCTGGCCAGCATGGGCATTTATGTCTTCTGCACCGATTTCCTGATCGAGCAGTTGCGACGCGACGCGGTCGATCGCCACAGCCAGCACGATTTCGGCCGCGATATCATCCCCTATATCGTCCGCCACGGCCGCGCCGTCGCCCACCGCTTCAGCCGCTCCTGCGTGCGCAGCACCGCCAATGCCGAATTCTACTGGCGCGATGTCGGCACCATCGACGCCTATTGGGCCGCCAATATCGACCTCACCGATCCGCTGCCCGGCCTTGATCTCTACGACAATGACTGGCCGATCTGGACCTACGCCGAAATCACACCACCGGGAAAATTCGTCCACGATGATGAAGGCCGGCGCGGCCACGCGATCGACTCCCTGATCTCCGGCGGCTGCATCGTCAGCGGCAGCACGGTACGCCGCTCGCTGCTGTTCACCGGCGTGCATCTGCACAGCTTTGCAACCGTCGAGAACGCGGTCATCCTGCCACGCGCGGTGGTGCATCGCTCGGCGCGCCTGCGCAACGTCATCATCGACCGCAGCGTCGTCATCCCCGAGGGTCTGGTCGTCGGCGAAGACCCGCTGGCCGATGCCAAGCGCTTCCGCCGCACCGAAAAGGGCATCTGCCTGATCACCCAGCCGATGCTCGACCGGCTAGCGGCCTGACCCGTCGTGCCGGTCCGCAAAATCGCCCTGTTGAGCAAGGAATATCCGCCACATGTCTATGGCGGCGCCGGCGTGCACGTCGAATATCTGGCCCGCGCCCTCGCGCGCCTGCTGCCGGTCGAGGTGCGCTGCTTCGGTGACCAGCATCTCGATGCGCCCAATCTCACCGTCCGCGGCTATGCCGGCTGGGACGAAATGGCCCGCAACACCGACCCCCGCTTCATCCCCACCCTCGATGCCTTCGCCCGCTCGCTTGCCATCGCCAAGGACCGGCTCGACGCTGATCTCGTGCATGCCCACACCTGGTACACCGACATGGCCGGCCTGCTCGCCGCCCGCCTCTGGGGCATTCCCTACGTGCTCACCGTCCATTCACTCGAGCCGCTGCGCCCCTGGAAGGTCGAACAACTCGGCAATGGCTATCATCTCTCCGCCTGGATGGAACGCACCGCGCTCGAACAGGCCGATGCCGTCATCGCCGTCTCCGCCGAAACCCGCGCCGATATTCTCCGCCTGTTCCCCATCGCGCCAGACCGCGTGCACGTCATCCACAATGGCATCGACCCCGACGAATACCATCCCGCCGCCGCCCGTCGCCCGGATTTCGCCCGTTACGGCATCGACCCAACCCGTCCCTATCTGCTGTTCGTCGGCCGTATCACCCGCCAGAAAGGCATCATCCACCTGGTTCGCGCCTGCGCCGACATTTCCCCCGATCTGCAAATCGTCCTGTGCGCCGGCGCGCCGGACACGCCGGAAATCGCCACGGAAATGCGCCTCGCCGTCGCCGCCGCCCGCGCACGCCGCCCCGATATCATCTGGATCGCCGACATGCTGCCGCGCGCCGAGACCATCGGCCTCTATGCGCACGCCGCCATTTTCTGTTGCCCCTCGGTCTACGAACCCTTCGGCATCATCAATCTCGAAGCCATGGCCTGCAACGTGCCGGTCGTCGCCTCCGCCGTTGGCGGCATCCCCGAGGTCGTCATTCCCAACGAAACCGGCTTCCTGGTCGACCCCGATCTCACGCCCGGCACCTTCGACCCGCGCGACCCGGCCGATTTCGCCAGGCGCCTCGCCACCGCCATCAACACCCTCGCCGCCAACCCCTCCCTGCGCCAACGCTTCGGTCAGGCCGGCCGAGATCGCGTCGAGCGGAATTTCAGTTGGCACGCCATCGCCGAGCGAACACTCGCATTATACAAGTCACTTGGAAAATAATAGCAACAAATAAGAATCGTCTGCCTCAGGAAAGGTCACGAGGATGGCTTTTCAGGTAATCATAATTTACGCTCACGGTTGCAGCCGCTCGGCCAGCGTGCGCGCCTCGGCGCGGATCTGCCCCGGCCCGTATTTCCGCTCCAGCCGCCGGATCGTGAAATGCACCCGCGCGACCGACCGGTAATGGTCGAGAAAACTCACATTCACCATGGCCCCCGCCGCCGCCCCCAGCACCGGCACC
>DAIDIQ010000236.1 GCA_027459285.1 Acetobacteraceae bacterium | reverse complement strand
CCCCACCCGGCCACCCACGAGCGTACACTGCCATGGGTGGCCGGGTGGGGGTGCGGGCCGGTGCCGGACTTCAAACAAAGCATGTGGGGGTGCGGGCCGGTGCCGGACTTCAAACAAAGCATGTGGGGGTGCGGGCCGGTGCCGGGCTACGCGCCAGGCAGGCGCGTCTCACAAAGATTTCCGGTGCCGGACTTTCAAACAAGCATGCAGGCGCGCCCCACAAATACTACCATCGCCGACTTGATGCGGTCTCCCTTTTCGCGGAAATCACCGTTACCCCAGACGATTCCCGACCGGCACCGCATGTCCGCGCAGGAAATCGGCCGCCGCCATGGCCGGCTTGCCGGGTGCCTGCACCCGCGTGAGCCGCAGCGCGCCGCTGCCGCAGGCGATGCACAGCGCGTCATCAAGCACCGTGCCGGGTGGTCCCGCGCCCGGGACCGGTTCCGCCGCCAGAATTTTCAGCACACCACCATTCAACAGCGTCTCGGTGCCGGGCCAGGGCGTCAGCGCCCGCACCTGGCAATCGATCGCGTCCGCCGGCAGGGTCCAGTCCACCCGCGCGTCCGCCCGGCTGAGCTTGGGCGCATAGGTCGCGCGCGCCGGGTCTTGCGGCACCGGCGTGGGGTTTTGTGCCAGCGCGCGCAGCACCAGCGCCGCACCCAGCCCGGCCAGAACCGGCAGCAGATCCGGGGTGGTGGTCCGGTCGGTGATCGGCACGGCCTCGCTGAGCAGCATGGCCCCAGTATCCAGCCCCTCGTCCATGCGCATGATGGTAATGCCGGTTTCGGCGTCGCCGGCGCGAATGGCCGCCTGCACCGGCGCGGCGCCACGCCAGCGCGGCAGCAGGCTCGCATGAATATTGAGGCAGCCCGCCCGCGGTGCCGCCAGCATGGCCGGCGGCAGAATGAGCCCATAGGCCGCCACCACCGCCGCATCCAGCCCGAGCCCCGCGAAATGTTCCTGTTCCGCCAGGTCGCGCCGCAGACCGCGCGGGGTGCGCACGGCAAGCCCCAGCGCCTCGGCAGCCGCCTGCACCGCGCATGGCCGCACGGCGTGGCCACGCCCGGCCGGCTTCGGCGCCTGTGTATAGACGGCGACGATGTCGTGCCCCGCCGCGTGCAGGGCGCGCAGCGCCGGCACGGCAAATTCCGGGCTGCCCATGAAAGCCAGCCTCAGCCGGTTCATGCCTGGCGGGCCTGCCGCTGCTCCTTCGCCAGCCGCCGCACCAGCATGTTCCGCTTCAGGGCGGACAGATGGTCGATGAACAACACCCCGTTCAGATGGTCGATCTCGTGTTGCACGCAGGTGGCCAGCAGCCCCTCCATGTCCAGCGTCCGCACCCGCCCCTCCGGGTCCTGAAAGCGGACCCGTATCCCGTCCGGCCGGGTCACGTCGGCATATTGGTTCGGCAGTGACAGGCAGCCTTCCTCACGGGTCATGACGTCCTGGCTGGCCGCGAGTATCTCGGGGTTGATCAGCGTCAGCGGCTGACGCTCATCGTTCGGCGCCAGGTCGACGATGCAGAACCGCAGGGGCAGCCCCACTTGCGGCGCCGCGAGGCCGATGCCCGGTGCCGCGTACATGGCCGCGAACATGCGTGGCAGCACGCCCTGCAGCGTCTCGCGGTCGGCCGCGGTCACCGCCCGGGTGCGCGCCCGCAAGGCCGGATCGGGGTAGATCAGAATGGGAATCGTCTCATCCATGCGCTGGCATGTAGCGTTCCCGCGTGCCGCGGCAAAGGCATGCGGATCGTGTCTCGGTTTGAAGCGTGGCACCGGCATGCGGCGAGCCTTGCATCACACCCGCGCGCCGCCGATAGTCTGGCGGGCGGCGCCACACCCGGGCCGCCCCCCGCTCCGCCCGCCCGCTTCGCTCAGATGAGGAGGCTTGCCGTGACCACGCGCGTTTTCACCTCGCCCTTGTTTCTCGGCTTCGATCATCTGGAACAGGTGCTCGAACGCGCGGCCAAGACCGCGTCGGACAGTTACCCGCCCTATAACATCGAGCAGATCGGCACCGGAACGCTGCGCATCACGCTGGCGGTTGCCGGCTTTTCGATGGAGGATCTGCAGATCACCCAGGAGGACAACCAGCTCGTCATACGCGGTCGGCAGGCCGATGACAGCCAGGGTCGCATCTTCCTGCATCGCGGCATCGCCGCCCGTCAGTTCCAACGCAGCTTCGTCATGGCCGAGGGCATAGAGGTGCGTGGCGCCTGGCT
>DAIDIQ010000230.1 GCA_027459285.1 Acetobacteraceae bacterium | reverse complement strand
ACCCACGAGCGTACACTGCCATGGGTGGCCGGGTGGGGGTGCGGGCCGGTGCCGGACTTAAAAAAGAGGCATCCCGCCTCATGTCTCCAGGCCGTCGGCAAACTGTCCGTTCGGGCTGAGCCGGGTGCGCGCCGCCGCCCCCAGAAGTCGCGCCGAAAGCAGCGCCTCGCCGCCGCTCAGCGTGCATTCCGCCCGCGCCGCGCCAGATCGCGCCAGCAGGCTCACCAGCGCCAGCAGCCTCAAGCACAGCGCCAACCCGTATCGGGTGGTCAGTGCCGCCCGCGCGTCCACCGCCGCCGCCCAGCATGCCGCGTCCGGGTCGGCCAGGTGCAAATCGATCGGGCCAGAGGCCGCCAGAAACCGAATCCGCCGCGAGGGCGCCGCGTCTCCCGCCAATGCCAGGCTGCGCGCCGCGTCCCAGCACGCCGCCAGATCCCGCGGCCGCACCGGCGGCAGCGAATCCGGCGCCTCCGCCACCTGATACAGCACGCACCCATCCGGCGCGGTCCGACACTCGATCGCGCGCGTCACGGCAGAACCGGCTCGCGTTCCGGCCGTGGCTCCGGCGCCCGATACAGCCGCCTCACCAGCGGCCCCAGGCTCAACCCCTGCCCGAATACCGAGAACAGCACCGCCGCCAACGTGCCGGAAAGCACCACGTCCCGCCCCACCAACCTGCCCGGCACCGCCAGCGCCAGCGAAAGCGCCAACGCGCCCCGCATGCCCCCCCACACCAGCACATGCTGCGCCGCCCATGGCACACGCTGCCCCAACCGCCTCGCCCCCGCGCATACCGGGTAAATCAGGGCCGCACGCGCCAGCAGCGTCAGTGCCATCGCGGCCCAGCCGGCGGGGGCAATCGCCAGCCGCCAATGCGCCGCCACCAGCCCGCCCAGCACCAGAAAAATCGCCGCGTTGGCCAGCCCGGCCAGCTTGTCCCAGCGGCGCTGAAACCGCACCGCCTCCCCGATCCGGCCCCATCGCCGCACCATGAGCCCGGCCACCAGGCACGCCAGCACGCCAGAGCCGCCAACCCGCTCCGCCCCCGTGAACACCGCATACGCCAGCGCGGTCGAGAGCCAGAAGCGCGGCCAGCCAAACGGCAAAAGCCGCATCACCCAGGCCACCGGCCCGCCCAGCGCCGCCCCCACGCCCACGCTTATCGCCAACATCACCGCCAACCGCACCGGCGCCAGCGCCCAATGCGGCGCCGCACCGCCGGCCATGCCCAGCGCCAGCGTGAATAAAATCGCCGCCGTCGCGTCGTTCAGCAGGCTCTCCGCCTCCACCAGTTGCGCCAACCGGTCTGAAACCCGCAGCGTCCGAAACAACGAGATCACCGCCACCGGGTCGGTCGCGGCAATCAGCGCGCCGAACAGAAACGCGGCGGCCGGGTTCCAGCCGAAGCCGGCCCACAGGCACAGCGCCACCAGCCCCGCGGTCAGCGCCACCCCCGGCACCGTCAGCACGAACAACATCCAGCCGTCGTGCCGCAGCCGCGCCGGCTCCATCTGGATCGCCGCCTCGAAAATCAGCGGCGGCAGCAACACCAGAAACAACCCGTCCGGCGGCAGCAGCGCATCTGGCGCGAGCCCCCCAAGCGCCAGCGCCACCCCCAGGCAGGTCAGCCCCACCAGCGCCGGCACGCGCAACTGCCGGCACGCCTCGCGCCCGGCCAGCCCCAGCAGCAGCAGCAACGCCACCCGCAATGCAGTCATGGCCACGCTCATCAGCGCGCCGGCCTCTTGCGCAAACCGCCCGGCTCGCCCCCAATCCCGCGCTTCCGTGCCAACCCGGCCCGCCTCGCGCCGGCCATCGCCAGAAAGGTTCCCATGTCGTTCCTCCTTTCGCGCCGCCGCGCCGTCATGCTCGCCGCCTCACTCTGCCTGCTTGCCACCCCCGCGCTGGCAGACCCCCCGGTCGGCGCTCCCATCACCGGCCCGCAGCCCAAACTAGGCACAATCCCCCTCACCATCACCACGCAGGATGGCAAGCCCCACACATTCATCGTCGAACAAGCCCTCACCCCGCGTCAGCAGGAAGTGGGCGAAATGTTCCGCACCAGCATCCCGGCCAATGGCGGCATGCTGTTCGACTGGGGCGAAACCAAAGAGGCGCAGATGTGGATGCGCAACTGCCCCATCCCCGAGGACATGGTCTTCATCACCGCGGATGGCACCATCCACCACATCGCCGAGGATACCGTGCCGGAAAGCGAGGCCATCATCGATTCCGACGGCCCGGTCCGCTACACGCTCGAACTCCAGGGCGGCATCACGGCCAAGTTGAACATCACCGTCGGTGACAAGGTAACCGGCCTGCCGAAATCCTGACCCCAGACCGGCACGCGCCGCCGGTCCCCGCTCACGCCGCCCCCGTCACACCAATCTGGCATTCGGCGCCGAATTGCCGCATATCCTCCCGCAAGTCGGGGCGTAGCTCAGCCTGGTAGAGCATTGCGTTTGGGACGCAAGGGCCGAAGGTTCAAATCCTTTCGCCCCGACCACTCTCCCGGGACAGCCAATCGGCCGGTCCCGGACCCCGGAGCGGATCGCCATCGGGTGCATGAACCCGCGGGCGTGAATGCGCTCCGCAATCCATAGCTGGAGCGGCTCCAGTCCTGCTGGCACCGCTCCATGGCACGCAAGGTCAGCCATGGCGCAACAGGTCCGCATCTTCCTCTCGCCCAAATCGGCCATGCAATCCGGCCGCGCCAACACCCGTCGCTGGCTCATGGACTATCTCAACACCACCCCCCGCCAGCCAGACCCGCTGATGGGATGGATCGGCGGGTCCGATACCGTCAGCCAACTCCGCCTCACCTTCGCGACCAAGGCCGAGGCCATCGCCTTCGCCGAGCGCAACGGCCTCATCGCCATCGTCGAACCGGAGGAGCCGCGCCAGATCCGCCCGAAATCCTACGCCGACAATTTCCGCTTCGGCCGCCCCGAGAACTGGACCCACTGACCCCACCCCTGACCCCAAACCCCTGGCGCCCTTAGCTCAGTCGGATAGAGCAACAGCCTTCTAAGCTGTGGGTCGGTGGTTCGAATCCACCAGGGCGCGCCACCCCCGAGCAATCCATGGCCTCATTCGCGCAATCGAGCCCTGGCGACCATCCCGAACACCGCCCATCGCAAGTCCCACACCTTTTTTCCAGCGGGACTGCTCTCACCATTCTTGCTCACCGTCGCAACCGCTGCTACAGCGCCGCGACTGTTCGTGGGCGCGTAGCTCAGCGGTAGAGCATCGCCTTGACATGGCGGTGGTCACAGGTTCAATCCCTGTCGCGCCCACCAACCTTTTCAACGGATTACACTCACCGCGTCACGAATGGGACCGATAAGGCCCTTCCGTTCTTCTTGTTTTCAAAAAGAACGCGCTGGCTCGCCTATGGCTGAGTCACCGCCAGGGCGGCAAGCAACATCTCGCGCATCTCGTCGCGAAGCGTGGCAGGGGCGAGGATTTGGACGGTATCGCCCCAGGTAAACAGGTGCCAGCAGATTTCCCGTGTTCCACCGGCGTGGAAGGTGACGATCAAACTGCCGTCCTCCTGCGGCTCGAGGGTCTGGCTGGGATGGAATTGCCAGCTTGCGGCATCCTGGGCAGCAGAGGGGGCGAAGCGGAGTGTCACCTCGATGGGATCTTCCTGAAAAACGCCGAAGGCGCGGGCGGCGAAGCCAGGGAGGGAGAAATTTTCATCGCGGGGAAAGGTGCGGTCCAGCGTGTCGGCGCTGAGGATGCGGTCCAGGCGCCACAGATGCAGGTCCGGCGTGCCGTCAGCGTGGGCGATGAGCCAACCGCGGCCGCCGTATAGCAGGGCGTACGGGCACAGCAGGCGGGTGGACGTGCCTGTGGTGGGTGAGGCATAGCGCACGGCAATGAGGCGCATGCCAAGAATCGCGTGACGGAGTGTGGCGAGCAGGGGCCTGCCGATGATGGGGCGGGGCCCCGGGCGCATGGCGACGCCCTCGGCCTCCATCAGGGCGGCAATATCGGTCTCGGCGCGGCACAGCGCCTGTGGGTTGATGAGGGTGCGAAGCGCGGTTGCGCCGTCCCGCAGCAGGGTAGCCCGGCTTTCCTCGCCGCGGCTGTGATAGTCCCGGGCGGCGGATTCAAGGGCGGCGATACATTCGGGGGTTGGCGCGGAGAGGCCGTTGAGGGCACTCGCGGGCAAGCGCCAGCGGCGAACCCGGCCATCATCCTCGGTGACGTCGAGTTCCGGAAAAAGGGCGGCGAGGGAATCCCGCATGCGCTCGATGGTGCGGCGGCTGCAGCCGAGTTCGGCGGCCATTTCATCGAGGGTAAGGCCGACGCGGGTGCCGGCGAGGCGCCGGGCGAGGCGGAGCAAATTCTCGGCGGGACCATAACGCATCGAGGCATAACCTTGGCATGGGGTTTGGGCCTGGGCAAGGGCGAAGTGGCGGCGAGGATAAGGCGATCGACTTTGCTATTCTGAAGGAAGGGAGGCGGAATACTCCAGTATGCCGTTGGTGATGGCGCGGCGGTGAGAGAATGGACCGGCTTTGCGACAGAACCGGTCGTGATGGGCCGGGTGGGAGATAGGCGGGGCCGGCGCGCCCTGCCAATTGCCGGGCGGCATGAGCGCCGGGGGTTTCGCGGGGCGACGGATCGACCGGCCCCATCCGCCAACGGAAGCGGGGGCGCAGCAGGGATTGCCGCACTTTTTTTGTGCCATTGTCGGCGATAATACGCCCTTTAGCGGGTCTGCGTGGCTTCCTCTCGGCCTTCCTGAAGCAAGATTTTTATATCGCCCGCGGACCGAAAGGCCGCCGGCCGACGGTGGCGCTGCCGCTGGCGTTGATGGTCGCGATTGCGGTGGGCCGGGTGGCGGACCGGTTGCGCGTGTGGGCGCGGCTGATGAGGAGCACGCGGCATGCAGTAGCGGAACCGGCAGGTCTTCTCTCTATTTCGAGAGAATAAATGATGTTTCAGGCGCGGGTGATGCGGGCGGCGAAGCAGCCTGGTTTGGCGTAGTGGGCGTGGATGCAGGCGACTTCCGGGTTGGCAAAGAAAGTTTCGATGAGGGGGGCGAGGTTTGTGCCTGGGGCGAGGTCGGCGGCGAGAAGATTTCCGCTATCGGAGAAGGCGCGGAGCGAGATGATGCGGCGGAGGATGGGGGCGGGGATGGTGTTGGTGGCATCGAACGGGGTTTCGGCGCCTTCGCGAATGTAGATGGCGTGGCTGGCGCGGAAGGGGGTGCCGGCGGGTTGGTGGGTGAAGTTGAGGAGGAGCGCGGTTTCACCTGGGGTGAGATCGCGGAGTTCGATGCGGTCTGGCGTGGTGAATTCGGTTGTGACGTGGTGGCGGCGGGCGCCGTGCGCGGCGAGTTCGGCCTGCGGCAGGTGGTAGAGGTGGCGGAAGGGGGCGGGATCGAGGCCGGTGATGCGGAACGACATGGGGGTTTCCCTGGCGGTTGGTGCGTTTGGGGTATGCGGCGGGTGAGGATGGGATGCATCCTGATTCCTGCGGTTGAATTTTTTGGGAGGTGGCGATGCGGGTGAGATTGGTGGTGGATGATGGGTTGGTGGCCAGGGCACGGGCGGTTGCCGGGGTGAGGGAGATGTCGGGCCTGGTGCGGGTGGCGTT
>DAIDIQ010000210.1 GCA_027459285.1 Acetobacteraceae bacterium | reverse complement strand
GAACGGGCTTGGCTTTGGCTTGGCGTGTGTTGCCCCTGGATTGCCGCGGCGCCTGGCGGCGCCTCGCAATGACGGGGGGGTGGCTGCTGGGCTGCTGTTGGTTGGTATGTGATTGAGTTGTAGAGTTTTTTTGGTTCTTTTTGTTCACAAAAAGAACGCGCTGGCCTTCCCTGTCTTGCCGGCCGCGCAAGACCATATGTGGCACGGATTCGTTGGAGGTTTGCTGTGAGTTATCTGGATGTGCCCGCCGGGTGGCGGTTGGGGGATAGGCCGGTGCGGCGGCTTGGTTATGGGGCGATGCAGTTGGCGGGGCCGGGGGTGTTCGGGCCGCCGCGGGACCGGGCGGCGGCGCTTGCGGTGTTGCGCGCGGCGGTGGAAGCGGGCGTGGATCATATCGATACCAGCGATTTTTATGGGCCGCATGTGACCAACGAACTGATACGCGAGGCGTTGCATCCGTATCCGGATGATCTGGTGTTGGTGACCAAGGTTGGGGCGCGGCGGGGCGCGGATGGGGCGTGGCTGCCGGCGTTCACGCGCGAGGCGCTGATCGAGGCGGTGCACGATAATTTGCGCCGGCTTGGCCTTGATGTGTTGGATGTGGTGAATTTCCGGGCGATGTTCGGCACGCATGGGCCGGCCGAGGGATCGATTGCCGAGCCGGTTGCGGTGCTGGCGGAATTACAGCGCGAGGGGCTGATACGGCATATCGGGGTGAGCAATGTGACGCCGGCGCAGATTGCCGAGGCGCGCGGCATTTGCCCGATTGTGTGCGTGCAGAACCATTATAATCTGGCGCATCGGGACGATGACGCGCTGATCGACGCGCTGGGCGCGGACGGTATTGCCTATGTGCCGTATTTTCCGCTGGGCGGATTCACGAAGCTGCAATCATCGGTGCTGGATGCGGTGGCGGCGCGGGTGGGGGCGACCCCGATGCAGGTGGCGCTGGCGTGGCTGCTGCGGCGGGCGCGGAATATTCTGTTGATACCCGGCACGTCTTCGGTTGCGCATTTGCACGAGAATTTGGCGGCGGGGCGGATTGACCTGCCGGAGGATGCGATGGCGGCGCTGAATGGAATTGGCGCGACGGCGGGCGGGTGATGGGGTAAAGCCGGCGCGGACCAGGCAAACGCAGGAGGATGAGGGCATGAGCATAAAGCAGGGCGACCGGTTTCCGGAGATGAGTGTGACGCTGGTGACCGCGGGCGGACCGCAGGCGGTTGAGACGGGAGCGTTTCTGGCGGGAAAGCGGGTGGTGCTGTTCGCGGTGCCGGGGGCTTTCACGCCGACATGCAGTGAGAAGCATCTGCCCGGCTATGTGGCGTTGGCCGAGCAATTCCGCGCCAAGGGGGTGGCGGAGATTGTGTGCCTGGCGGTGAACGACCCGTTTGTGATGAAGGCCTGGGCGGCGGCGAGCGGCACGGAGGGCAAGCTGACGATGCTGGCGGATGGGTCTGGCTTGCTGACCAAGGCGTTGGGGCTGGAACTGGATTTGGTGGCGCGCGGACTGGGCGTGCGGGCGCAGCGCTTTGCGATGGTGATTGACGATGGCGTGGTGACGATGCTGGCGGTGGAACCGCCGGGGGCGCTGAGCGTGAGCGCGGCGGAGACGGTGCTGGCGGGGCTTTGAAAAAAAGTCGCGCAAAAAACTTTTGTGACTTGGGGGTGGAGGGTTGCACCGCGCGTGGCGGCCTTTCATTGCCGGCGGCTGACGCTGAAACGCGGACGGTGCCGCAAGCACGGCGCGAAAGTCATGACGTTTTTTTGGTTCTTTTTGTTCACAAAAAGAACGGCCTTGTCTGACCTCTTTTCGGCGCTGGCTGACGGTGGGTTATTTGTTTTTGCGCGGTTTGGGGCGGGTTTGGTGATGGGCGCGGGATGGTTGTGACTCGTTGAAGGCGTGGGCGATGGGGGCGTGGTTGAGGAGCGCGACCAGGGCGGTGCCGCCGATGGTGTTGCCGATGAGGACGGGCAGGAGGAAGTGGCCGAAATAGGTGGCGAGGCCGCCCTGGCCGCGGAAACAGTAATAGGCGATTTCGGCCGAGCCGGCGATGACGTGGGGGAATGCGCAGACGCCGATGGCGTAAGTGAGGATCATGATGATCCAGGGTCGGGCGGGGCCGGCGCCGGGTAGCAGCCAGACGGTGAGACCGATCAGCCAGCCGGCGCCGATGGCGGCGACGCCCAGGGTGAGGGGGGGCCTGGCGATTTCGGTGTGGGCCAACTGGTCCATGGCCACCATGACATCGTGCGGCAGCACGGGCGCGCGGGCGAGGGCAAGAGCGATCAAGGCGCCGCCGAGCAAGTTGCAGACCAGAACCACCGCCCAGACCCGAAAGGTTTTGCCGAAGGTTTTGAGATCACGCTCGGCAAGGGCGGGGATGAGGGCGGTCAGCGTGGTTTCGGTGAAGAGTTGCTGCCGGCCGAGAATGACGATGAGGAAGCCGACCGTGTAGCCGAAAGAGGCGACCAGATGACGCCAGGGCGCATCTGGCAGGCCGGCGCGCAAGGCGGCTTCGACGATGAAGGAGAAGCCGATGGACAGGCCGGCGGCAACACTGGAGACGGCGAGCGCGGGCACCGGCCGGGCAAGCTCGGCCAGACCTTCCTCGCGGACGATTTCGTGGATGACCAGGGGACCGATCTGGGTCCGCTCGGCTGCCTGGCGCTGCTCCTTTTCGTCGAGATAGGGGGAGTCTTCACCGGCGGCATCGCTCATGCGCGGGATTTGTGGTTGGGCGGGGGCGATAGCAAGAGACGGGTGTTGCGTGGGGTTTTAAATTAGTGAGGAAAGGGGCGACTTTTTTGAAAAAAAGTCGCGCAAAAAACTTTTGTTACTTTGGGAGGGAGGTGCGGTCGGCGCCGCTGGCGCGGCGCTGGGGTTACGACGTTTTTTTGGTTCTTTTTGTTCACAAAAAGAACGATTCTGCCTGGCTTTTTCCCCGCCAGGGATGGCTGGTCAGGTGACGGTATAGCGCGAGACGCGGGTTGAGCCGGTCTGGCTTATGCCGGGAATTTCTATGCCCATGGGGTTGAGCAGTTTGGCGCCGATGGGGCGGATGGTTTCGGGTTCGTTGACGAGGCCGGTGGCGGGGATGTGGTCGGGGTCTGGTTGGTCGGCGAACAGCAAAGGGGGCACCGGGTCGTGGGCGGGCATGCCGGCGTGTTGGCCGGACCAGCCTTGGCTCGCCCATTCGGTGACGCGGTGGTTGAGGTCGATGGGGTGCAGGGCTTCCAGCGTGTGCATGGCGGTTTGCTGGGTGGTGGCGTCGGTGGCGTGGACGAAGAGCATGGTGCGGCCGCGCTCGACGCCTTCGGCGAAAATATGCGCGTGGTGATGGTCGTGGGTGAAGATTTCGCGGATGCGCTGCCAGATGTGCTCACTGCGGGCGGGGGTTTGCGGCGCGGGGGCGACGACGAGGCTGATGCTGGTGGCGGGGATGCCGGCGGCGGTGAGGGCGCCTTGCGCGGCCTCGGCGGCGGCGTGGGTTTCGAACATCGCGGCCACGACATCGCCGCCTGAAGTGTTTGCCATGTCGGCCCCTGTTGCTGTTGGCGCGGCGGGTGCCGCGGGTCTGGCCGCCAGTATAGGGCGGTTTGCGGTGTGGGAAAGCAGGGTGGTGGCGAGGGCCGCGAATTCGGCGATGGACAGGGTTTCGGCGCGGCGCTCCGGGGCGATGCCGGCCTCGGCGAGCAGGGCGGGGCCGCCAAGGGGCTTGAGGGCGGCGCGCAGCATTTTGCGGCGTTGGCCGAAGGCGCAGGCGGTGAGGCGTTCGAGGGCGGCGATGAATTGGGGCGTGGGCTGGGTGGCGTGCGGGGTGAGGCGGATGACGGCGGAGTGCACGTCTGGCGGGGGGACGAAGGCGCTGGGCGGCAGGCGGAGGCAGAGCTCGGCCTGGCAGGTGGCCTGCGCGAGCACGGCGAGGCGGCCGTATGACGCGGTGTTGGGCGCGGCGCAGATGCGCTCGGCCACCTCGCGCTGGAACATCAGGACCAGGCGTTCGAACAGGTGCGCCTGGCGGAGCCAGCCGATGAGCAGGGGGGTGCCGACATTATAGGGCAGGTTGGCGACGATGATTCGGGGCGCGGGCAGCAGGCTCGGGATGTCGATATGGCGGGCATCGGCCTGGATGATGCGCAGCCGGGGGTCGGCGGCGAGGGGGGCGAGGGCGGTGACGGCGCGGGGGTCGAGCTCGATGGCGGTGAGGGAGGCGGCGTTGGTTGCGAGCAAGGCGCGGGTGAGGCCGCCCGGGCCGGGGCCGATTTCGAGCAGGTGGCGATGGTCGAGGGGGGCGGCGAGGCGGGCGATGCGGGCGGTGAGGTTGAGGTCGAGCAGGAAGTGCTGACCGAGTGATTTGCGCGCGGTGAGGGCGTGGCTGGCGATGACGGCGCGGAGCGGGGGCGCGTCCGCGTCTGGCGGGGTGGGCGCGTCCGGGGGCATGGGGGTTAAGGGGGCGGTCAGGGGGCGGTCAGGTGGTTGAGTTGTAGAGCCGGATGTCGATGACCGCGCGGCGGTGCAGGTCACGGTCGAGCTGGCGGCTGAGCAGGTCGGCGCGTTGGTTGACCAGGCGTTCGGCGATCTGCCCGGGGGATTCGGTGGCGAGGTTTTTTTGCGTGCGCGAGCAGACCGCGAGCACGACGATGCCGTCCTGGGAGACGAGGGGCTGGCTGGCTTTTTGCAGCGGGATGTTGGCGAGCAGGGTTTGGAATTGCGGGGGCGAGACATCGTGCAGGCGGACCTCGCCGGGGTCGGCGGGGCGGACATTGCCGGCGGCGGCGTTGGCGGCGGTGATGTCGGCGCAGGAATGGGCGGTGGCGCTGATCTGGCGGGCCTTGGCCAGGGTGTCTTTTTGCTGCTGGGTGGGGGCTTGCGGGTTGAGGGGGGTGGTGAAGGGCAGGAAGACCTGGCGCATGTCGAGCACGGTTTGCATGTCGGTGCCGACGGTGCGCTTGGCCTCGAGGGTGACGATGACATAGCCGCCGGGCACGGCGATGGGGTCACTGATGGCGCCGATGGGCATTTGCTGGACGATTTTGGCGACGGCGGGTTCGATTTCGTTGGTCTGACGCCAGCCCATTTCGCCGCCCTGGAGCGCGCTTTGGCTTTGGCTGAACTGGGTGGCGACGACCGAGAAGGGCGCGCCGGCGCGCAACTGCTTGATGACGGTGGTGGCGAAGGCCTGGGCCTTGGCGGCGCTGTTCGGGTTGTTGAAGGGGATGAAGATTTCGCTGGTGTCGTATTCCGGCCGGCCGGCCTCGGCCTTGCTGATGGCTTCCTGCTGGGCGATTTCGGCCTGGGTGACCTTGGCGCGGCTGCCGAGATCCTCACGCAGCACGCGGGTCCAGCCGATTTGCACGCGCAATTCGTCGATGAGGGTGCGCAGCGGCACGCCGTCGGCCTCGAGCTTGGCTTCGAGGGTGCCGGGCTTCATGCGGTTGCGCGCCTCGATCTGCTTGATGGCGGCGGCGATTTCCTGGTCGAGCACGATGACGCGGCGGCGCTCGATTTCCTGGAGGCGCAGGCGTTCATCGATGAGGGCGCGGAGGATTTGCGGCTTGAGGCGGTCGATGATTTCGGGCGAGATCGGCAGGCCGGTGGAGAGGGCGAAGAGCTTGGCGCGGGCATCGACATCGGCGTCGGTGATGACGTCGCCATTGACGGTGGCGGCGATGGCGGAGAGCAGGGTGCCGCCCTTGGAGATGGGGGTGCGCGGCGGCAGATATTCGTGGAGCGTGTCGGGCTTGATTTTGCCTTCGTCGAGCAGGCGCTTGTGCCGGCGCTTGGCGGCGAGTTGCTGATCGGTGCCGGGAACGCCTGGCTGGTCGATCGGGCCGAGGCCCTGGGCGTGGAGGGCGCCGAGCGGCAAGGCGAGCAGGAGGGCGGTGGCGCCGAGGGTGGCGAGGCGTGCAGGGCTGAAGCGCGGCATGGTCATGCGGGATCCGGGTGATGTGACGCGGCTAGAAGGCGTGGAAGCCGAAGGTGCCGACGGTTTTGAGCGTGATCTGGATGGTGGCCGCGGTGTAGCCGTGGTCCTGATTGATGGTGGTATCGCGCCGGTAGAAATTGAAGGCGAAGATGGCGCATTCGTTTTCATAGGCGATGGTGCCGCCGGAATCGACCATTTTCGACAATTGCATGTCACGCGCGGCATAGCCATGCAGGCGCCAGCGACCGAGTTTGGCGGTGAGGCCGAGCGTGACCTCGTTGCGGGGCTGGTAGAAATTGCCTTGCGGCGGCTGATAGTAGAGCCAGAACGGGGTGACGTTCGAGTAGACATAGCCGGCGCTGAGGCGGAGCCAGGCTGGGCCGATATCGGCCAGCGCCTCGGCGAAATGGGTGTCGAAATTGTTTTTATCGACGCGGGCGCGGGCGGTGATGTCGAAGAAGCTGCTGGGCACGTAGGTGAGGCGGCCGACATAGTCGGACACGTGTTCGCCGAGGCCCACATAGGTGGGCATGACCGCGCTGTCGTGCAGGTGGTAGGACTGGCCGATCAGCCCGTCGAGCATGCCGCCGGGGCCGGTCCAGGTGGCGTGCAGGCCGAAATTGGCGCGCAGGCCGCCTTCCTGGCGGTCGGTGCCCTGGAAGCGGTTGAGGGAGAACAGGGTTTCGTCGGTGAATTCCGGGGCGAGGGAATCCTCGTTCGGCACGCGCAGATACATGTGGGTGCCGGTGTTGGGGGCGGCGATGAACTGGGCGATGGGTTCGATGACGAGAGAGGAATTGCCGAAGGTTTTGAGGAAGGGCCAGCTTACCTTGAAGGCGATGGTGGGCTGAGCGCGGAAGGTCTGGCTGGTGCCGTATTGCGCGTAATTCGGTTGCTGGTTGAAATCGAACGCGTTGTAGGTTTCGGTATCGAGGCGGACGGTGGCGGTCCAGACATCACCGAGGCGGCCGATGCCGGTGCGTTGCCACTGGGCGTTGAGGTTGAGCCGCTGGTCGTTGGTGCCGATTTCGCGCAGGATGTTGAAATCGTTGGTATCGACGCTGATGCGGCCGCCGAGAATATCGGGTTGGCTGACAAAGGAATATTGGAAGCGCGGCAGCACATAGGGCAGCAGGGAGTTGACGACGGTGGAATTGACGCCCTGGTAGGACATGGCGGAGATTTTGGCGTAGGCGCCCTCGCCGAAGCCTTCGGCGTAGAGGTCTGAGTTCAGGGTGTTGCCGTAGAGATTGCCGATGTTGAAGTCGCTGAGGTAGCTGATGGAGGAGGCGACGTTGAGATCATAGCCGTAGCGCCAGAAATTATTGTAGGAGAAGCGGCCGTTGGAGAAGATGTAGCCTTGCAGGGCGTTACGGTCGTAGCCGACGGCATCATCGGCGTAGAGTTTGCCGTTGTTGAAGGCCTGCCGGTAGAGGGTCTGGATTTCGCCGACGCCGGCGGTGCCGACGGTGGGCACGATGGTGATGTCTGATGATTTATTCAGCACCAGGTAATAGGGCACGGTGAAGAAGGTGCCGACATTGCTCTGGTTGCCGACGCTGGGCACGAGGAAGCCGCTTTGCCGGTCCACCGAGGGGTCGGCGTTGGAGAAATAGGGCAGATAGAGCACGGGCACGCCTTCGACGTCGAGCCAGGCATTGTAGTATTCGATGCGCTTGTGGGGCACATCCTCGACGATGGTGCGGGCGCGCAGGTCCCATAATGGGGGAATTTTCGGGTTGCGCACGCAGATGTTGCAGGTGGAATAGACGCCGCGGCTGAGCGTGTTGATGGGGCCGGGGCTGCGGCGGGCGCCGTTGCCGGCGAGACGGCCATTGGCGGCGAGCAGGCCGCGCAGGGATTTGAGCACGCCCTGCTTCATGTCGCTGGTGAGTTCGGCGTAGCTGGCGAACAGGATCTGGCCATCGGGCTCGATGATCTGGACGTGGCCGGAGGCGGCCATGACGTTGCTGTTGCGGTCGTAGGTGAGTTTGTCGGCGCGCAGGATCTGATCACCCTGCCAGGCCTCGACATGGCCGGTGGCGGTGACGATGCCGTGCGCGCGGTCGTATTGCACGCGGTCGGCGAGGAAGGTGACGGGCTGGTTTTTGGAGAGGGTGATGCCGTGGGTGCCGGGATTGGCGGGGGCGGGGCTGGCGGCGGCGGGGCTGGCGGCGGCGGGGCTGGCGGGGGCGGACGCGGGCGTGGTGCCGCCGATTTGGCGCGGGGCGCCGGGGGGGGTGTTCTGGTCGGCGATCTGGGCCGCGGCAGGCATGGCGGCGGCGGAGGCGAGCAGGGCGAGCAGGGCGGCGCGGCGCGTGCTGGGACCATTTTTGGGGCGATGCGGCATGCCTCAGCCATCTTCCAGGTGGAGGAGCAGGGTGACCGCGAGCATGAGCCCGACCGCGGCGGGGGCCCAGGCGGCGAGGAAGGTGGGCAGCACGCCGGATTCGCCGAACTCGACGGCGATTTTCGAGACGAGGAACAGCAGGAAGCCGGCGGCGACGCCGCTTGCGATCATTTGCGCGGTGCCGCCGCGGCGGGCGGGGCGCATGGAGAAGCCGGCGGCGAGCAGCGCCATGGTGCCGGCGAGCAGCGGCAGGGCGAGCAGGGACTGGTAGTGCAGCCGATGGCGGATGGTGGAAAAGCCGGAATGCTTGAGCAGGGCGATGAAGCCGGGCAGTTGCCAGAAGCTGAGCGTGTCGGGCGAGGCGAAACTTTCCTCGACCCGGGTGAGCGAGAGATTGGTGGGCAGGGCCAGGGCGCGCGCGGGGCCGGGCATTTGGTCTGGCGTGATGATGCGGGCGTTCTGGAACAGCCAGTCATGCCCGCGGAGCGCGACGTGCGGCGCCTCGATGCGTTGCAGCAATGTGTCCTGATGGTCGAGGCGGAAGACGCTGGCGCCATCACCGACGAGCTGGCCGTGACGCAGCCAGACATGCTGCACGTGCAGGATGGCGACGCCGTTATGCACCAGGGCGCGGTCTGATTGACGGAGCCAGAGTTGGCCGCCGGAGAGGGCGACCGCGTCGTTGCGGGTGGAGAGATAGCGGTTTTCGAGCCGGTCGGCGCGGGCGAGCAGGGCGGAGGAAAGCGGGCTGACCAGGGTGGTGGCGATGACGCCGAGCAGGGCCGCGGCGAGGAGGGGGGCGGCGAGAAATTCCCAGGCGGAGAGACCGGTTGCGCGCGCGACGACGAGTTCGGACGAGCGGGTGAGGCGCCAGAAGGCGAGAATGCCGCCGAGCAGGACGGCGAAGGGCAGGATTTCGATGATGACGAAGGGGACGCGCATCATCTCGATCTCGGTGACGATGGCGAAGGTGGCGCGCGGCTGCGAGGCGGCGCGGCGCAGCAGGTCGATATAGTCGAACAAGGCGACGATGAGGCTTATGGCGCTGAGCATGGCGAGCACGGCGATGCTGAATTGCCGGCCGATATAGCGCGAGAGGGTGATGGCGAGCGTCATGCCGGGTGGGCCCGGTTGGGACGCAGGCGCTGGCGGAGCCAGGTGGCGAGCGGTTCATGAAACAGCAGCCAGAGGCAGATGAGGCCGGGGAGCACGGCCTCGGCCCAGATGAGCGGCACGAGGGAGGGATTGCGGGCGGCGATGTTGGGCAGGGCGAGTTGGAGGGCCAGCAGCAACATGACGACGAGCACGGCGCCGAGCGGGCGGAGCACGCCGCCATGCCGGCGGAACCGGCCGGTGAGCACGGCGACCAGGGCGACGAGGGCGAGCGAGCCGGCGGTGAGCGGGGTGGCGAGGCGCTTATTGGCCTCGACGATCATTTTCGGGATGTCGTGGGTGAGATAGGGGCCGCTGGGATGAAGCAACTGGGAGAGCGACATCTCGGAGATGTCCTTGTCGCGCTCGGCCGCGGCGTGGCTTTGCTGGCTGAGATCGATGACGTTCTGGGAGAAGGTGAGAATGTCGAGCCGGCCGGTCTGGCGGTCGATCTGCTCACGCGAGCCGTTGAGCAGCAGCACGCGCGGCTGATGATGGACCTGAATGAGGCGGCCGGTTTCGGCGAGGATGGTGGCGTGGCTGTGCTTGTCGCGCGCGTCATCGATGAGGATGCCGTGCAGCACGCCATTGGGGTCACGCTTGCGGACATAGACGGTGAGATCGGGCGAGACGCGGGTGAAAACGCCGTCCTGGAGGAGGAAGGCGGCGATGCGGTTGCGGATGGCGAACTCACGCTGCTCGAAGGCGCGGAAACTGGCCGGCAGGATCCAGACGTTCAGCAGGTAACAGAGCATGATGGAGAGGAGGGCGACGATAAGGGCGGGCCTGGCCAGGGCGAAGGGCGAGCGGCCGGTGGCGCGCAGCACGGTGAGCTCACGGTCACCATCGAGGCGGGTATAGACGAACTGAACGACGATGAAGGTGGTGATGGGCAGGATGACGGCGATGAAGCTGGGCACGAGCAGGCCGGTGAGCCAGAGAAAGCCGAACAGGGACAAGCCACGATCGACCACCAGCGTGATGAAATGCAGCGACTGGATGAGCCAGATGAGCGCGGCGAGACCGCCGGTGACCGAGGCCAGCGCCACCAGCAATTGGCGCAGCACGTAACGATCATAGGTGGTGCTGCCCGGCAGGACGAGATTGGTCAGGCGTGACATGCGGGTGTGCGGGGCCCCCCTCGGCGTCGGGTCTTGTTCCCGGAATCGATGCGATAGGCAAGCGGCGTTATGGCTCGGTTGGAAGTCCGGCACCGGAGGTTTTTCTGAGACGCGCCTGCCGGCGCTAAGTCCGGCACCGGCCCGCACCCCCACCCGGCCACCCACGAGCGTACACTGTCATGGGTGGCCGGGTGGGGGTGCGGGCCGGTGCCGGACTTGCTTTGCCCTGGGTTACGTCTCCGCGGGGGCTGGCAGCAGAACACCGGGGTTCATCAATCCATGTGGGTCGATGGCGTGTTTGATGCGGCGCATGAGATCGAGTTCGGGGCCGCCGCGCCAGGTTTGCATCTGACCCGGTTTCAGCCGGCCGATGCCGTGTTCGGCGGAGAAGCTGCCGTCGAAGCCACGCACCACGTCGTTGACGGCCTGCATGAGCGCGTCTGTTTGGGCGAGGAAGGCGGCGGCCGGCATGTCAGGCGGTTGGACCAGGTTGAAATGGATGTTGCCATCCCCCGCATGACCGAAGGGGGCGACGCGGATGGTGGGGATGAGGGCGCGGACGGCCTCCGTCGCCTGGGCGAGGAAGGCGGGCACGGCGGAGACGGGGACGGAGACATCGTTCTTGATGTTGGCGCCGGCGCGCTTTTGCGCTTCCGTGTGCTCCTCGCGCAGGCGCCAGAGGGCGAGGCGCTGGGCATCGGACAAGGCGAGGGTGGCGTCCTCGATGAGGCCGGCCTCGAGCGCCGCGGCAAGCTGAGTTTCGAGCAGGGCACGGAGGGGGGCTTGCTGGTTGGCGGCGGCAAGCTCGATCAGGGCGTAATGGGCGGCGGCGTTGGAGAGCGGCAGCGTGACACCGGGGATGTGGCGCAGCACGAGGCACATGGATTCGGCCGACATATATTCGAACGCGACCAGGGACGCGGCATCGGCGCGTTGCAGGGCGGCGAGCAGGGCGAGCACGGCTTCGGCGCTGGGGGCGGCGATGAGGGCGACCTCGCGCTGCACGGGTTTGGGCACCAGCTTGAGCACGGCGGCGGTGATGATGCCGAGCGTGCCCTCACTGCCGATGAAAAGCTGGCGTAGACAATAACCGGTATTGTCCTTGCGGAGACGGCGCAGGCCGGACCAGATCTGACCGTCTGGCAGCACGAGTTCGAGGCCGAGGGCGAGGTCTCGGGCGTTGCCGTAGCGGAGTGTGTTGTTGCCGCCGGCATTGGTGGCGAGGATGCCGCCGATGCTGGCCGAGCCCTCGGAGGCGATGGAGAGGGGAAGCAGGCAGCCGGCATCGGCCGCCGCGTCCTGGGCGGCCTTGAGGGTGACGCCGGCTTCGAGGGTGAGGGTGAGATCGACCGGATCGAGGGCGCGGATGCGGTTGAGACGGGCGAGGCTGATGAGGATGGCGGCGCCCGAGGCATCTGGCGTGGCGCCGCCGACGAGGCTGGTGTTGCCGCCCTGGGGCACGATGGGCACGCGCAACTGGGCGCAGAGTTGCACGGCGCGGGCGAGGCTTTCGGTGCTGGCGGGGCGGAGCACGGCGGCGGCCTGGCCGCGATACAGGCCGCGCCAGTCCTGGACATAGGCCTCGGTATCGGCGCCGGTGAGCACGCCGCCGGGGCCGAGCAGGGCGGACAGCGTGTCGATGAGGGCGGTTTTGGGCATGAGGGCGAGTATCGGGCGGGGCGATGGGTGGGGAAAGCGCGCGCGGCGCGGGGCTTGGCTGCGTAAGGGTTGGGCCGCGTAAGGGTTGGGCTGGGTAAGGGGTGGGCTGGGTAAGGTTTGATCAGTCGAGCAGGCCTTCGCGGCGGAAACTGAACCAGTCGGACAAGCCGACGATGATGTGGTCGTGCACGACGACGCCGAGCACGGCGAGGGCGGCGATGATTTCCCGGGTCATGGCAATATCGTCCGACGAGGGATCCGGGTTGCCGCTGGGGTGGTTGTGCACCAGGATGACGGCGGTTGCGTGCAGTTCGAGGGCGCGGCGGGCGACCTCACGCGGGTAGACCGGGGTGTGGTTGACGGTGCCGCGGGCCTGCGCCTCGTCGGCGATGAGGCGGTTGCGGTTGTTGAGAAACAGGATGCGGAACAGTTCGATCCGCTCACGCCCCTGCACCGCGCGCAGATAGGCCAGCAGCGCATCCCAGTTGGACAAGATCGGCGCGTCGGCGATTTCGGCGCGCGCGAGGCGGACCGCCGAGGCCTGGACCAGTTTCATGGCGGCGGCGCTGTGTTCGCCGATGCCGGCGACATCGAGCAGGTCACGGGTGGGGGCGGACAGGGCGGCGGCGAAACTGCCGAACTGGTTGATGACGCGCTTGGCGAGCGGCTTGGTATCGCCCTTGGGCTGGGCGAAGAAGAGCAGCATTTCCAGCAATTCGTAATCGGCCAGCGCCTCGGCACCGCGTTCGAGCAGTTTCTGGCGCATGCGGGCACGGTGGCCGTGCGGGCCGGTGCTGGGAAACGGCAGGTCGGACGGGGGCGGGCGAGCGAACGCCTCGGCCACATGAGCGGCGGCCTCGGCAAAGCCGGGAATGGCCCGCGGCGGCTCGGCCGGGGGAAAGGGCGAGGCCGTCCATTCCTGCGGCGGCGGGTTGGCCGCCTTGCTGCGCCACTTGCCGAACATGGGGGGAGCATGGCGCATTTCGCGTGAGACGGTCAATGTGCCAGGAATAATCAATCTTTGGTTTTGTGGTGACTGTTGGCAGCTACGGCAAGAGCCGCGACCGCGCGATTTTTTGCGATGGCGCGCTCGTCTGTCGGCGGTCTGGTTTTGGGGATGTGTTCCTCATGCCGAAGGATTGGCGGCGCATCGCCTTATGCCGAGATCGTCACGCCGGCGAAGGTCAAAGCTGCGACGGTCATTTTTTGGCTCAGGCAACAAGTCCTGGGCGCTATCTGATCAAATATAGTCTTATTTCAACAGACTTTTTAATGCCCGGCTCAGGCTTGTCGGGGTCGTTTGGCTGGCCGTACCTGTTTTACAGTACGCCCAGCAGCAGATCGGTCGCGTGCCTCAACTCGCCAATCGTTGCTTTAAGGAGGCAAATTCGAAGTGCGTTCAACTCATCCGGGTGCGAAAATACTCTGCGTCCCGGGACAAGAAACGCAAAGAATTCATGACCTAGGGTTGGGGTGCATCTGTCGATTCGGAGATCCATGTCGACGAGTTGACTGGTTTCGAGGATGAGAAGTGAGAAACTTGCTGGCGTCAATCTCCACGCATGATAGTCGTGATATTTTTCGCCGGTGCCATTATCGGTGTTAGCGTCGAAATGTACCAGCGCATCGGTGAGACTGTGCGCAAAGCGGAGATCAGAGAGCTTTTCTTCGTGTGTCCAGGTTATTCGTCCAGAATTGCTGACCGAATAGGCGACATGATTAAATGCGACGCGTTTCGCGTGCGTCCGGGCCTCTACGGCGTGGGCGGTGAGCCAATCCCCAGCGTTTGTCATTGGGCCAAAAAAGTCGAACGTGTATCGCTTATCGGGTAAAGCAAGAATAATGACGCCGTCCTGCCTTATGAGCCGCCGCGCTGATTGCAGAAAGGTGATGGGGTCCGGCATATGCTCGAGCACGTGGCTCGCGAGGATCGCGTGAAAGGTTCCGAGCGAATCTGTTGAGGATCGTTCTGATAGATCGCCGCCGTGCCATATGATGTCGACATCTTCGATTTCCGCGACGTCCACCGATTGACTTGCGTATTTTTCGATAAGCGCCTCACGCGGGGCGTGATCCACGACCGTGGTATTCCACCCGTCGCGTTTAGGAAGGATTGGCCTGAAACTCGGACCGATCTCAATGAGGCGCATTGACCGGTCGAGACCACCAAGCAGGATTTCATTTCTATCCATCTGGTTTTTCGCGCTTGCAGGGGCGGCCGGTCAACACGATGTGGATGCCTTCCCGGAGGTTGGCGTCAAGGGGTTTGGTCAATGCCATGGTTCATCCGTATACGAGCGGATCGGAGGGCGCGCCAAGTTATGAGAGTTTTTTGGGCGACTTTTTTGCAAAAAAGTCGCTGCTTTCATTTGGTTATTCGCTGAGGGCGGACTCGGCTTCGAGCCAGGCGTGTTCGGCGGCTTCGATTTCCTGGATGAGGTGGGCGAGGCGGGTGGTGGTGGCTTGGGTTTTGGCGGTGTTGGCGGATGTGTAGGCGGCCGGGTCGGCGAGCCAGGTTTCGAGGCGGGATTTTTCGGCGGTGAGGGCTTCGAGGCGGGTTTCGGCGGCGCGGGCGGCGCGGCGGGGGGCGGCGAGGTCTGGTTTGCGGGGTTTGGGCTGGGGTTTGGGTTTTTCGGGTTTTGCCTCGGCGCGGTCGGCGCGGGCGCGGTCGAGCAGCCAGGCGCGGTATTCGTCCATGTCGCCGTCGAAGGGTTTGGCGGTGCCGTCGGCGACCAGCCAGAGCCGGTCGGCGACGGCTTCGACCAGGGCGGCGTCGTGGCTGATGAGCAGGACGGCGCCGGGGAAATTGGCGAGGGCGCGGACCAGGGCGTCGCGCGCGTCCATGTCGAGATGGTTGGTGGGTTCGTCGAGGATGAGCAAATGGGGCGCGTCACGCGTGGCGAGCGCGAGCAGGAGGCGGGCTTTTTCACCGCCCGAGAGGCGCGCGACCTGGGTGAGGGCGCGGTTGGCGTCGAGCCCGAAGCGGGCGAGTTGGGCGCGGACCGCGGCGGGGGCGGCCTGTGGCAGGGCGCGCTGCATATGGTCGAACGGGGTTTCGGTGAGCACGAGGTCGTCTTCCTGGTGTTGGGCGAAGAAGCCGACGCGGAGTTTGCCGGGGCGGGTGACGCGGCCGTGCATGGGGGTGAGGCGGCCGGCGATGAGTTTGGCCAGGGTGGATTTGCCGTTGCCGTTGGCGCCGAGCAGGGCCACCCGGTCATCGAGGTCGAGGCGTTGGGAGAGGCGGGTGAGCACGGGGGTGGCGTCGTAGCCGACGCTCGCGTTGTCGAGCACGAGGAGGGGTGGGGGCAGAGGCTCGGGTTCGGGGAAGGTGAAGACGGCCTGGTGTTCGTCCTCGACCGTTTCGATGTCGGGGAGTTTGGCGAGGGCCTTGAGACGGGCCTGGGCCTGGCGCGCCTTGGTGGCGGAGGCGCGGAAGCGGTCGACGAAGCGTTGCATGTCGGCGCGGCGGGCGGCGATGCGTTCGGCCATGCGGTTTTGCTGGAGCGCGCGTTCGGTGCGGATGCGCATGAAGGCTTCGTAGCCGCCGGGGGTGAGGGCGATTTTACCGCGGTCGAGATGGGCGATGGCGGTGACGCAGGCGTCGAGCAGGTGACGATCATGCGAGACGATGAGGCAGGCGCCGGGGACGCGGGCGAGGTAGGATTCGAGCCAGATGGTGGCTTCGAGATCGAGATGGTTGGTGGGTTCGTCGAGCAGGAGGAGATCGGGGGCGGAGAACAGGACGGCGGCGAGGGCGACGCGCATGCGCCAGCCGCCGGAGAATTCGGACAGCGCCCGGGACTGGGCGGCGTGGCTGAAGCCGAGGCCGGCGAGGATGGTGGCGGCGCGGCCGGGGGCGGCATCGGCGCCGATGACGCGCAGACGTTCGTGCATGTCGGCGGCATCGTGCGGGGAGGCGGTGGGCAGGGCGGCGAGGAGGGTGGCGCGTTCGGTATCGGCGGCGAGGACGAAATCGAGCAGGGTGGTGGCGCCGGATGGCGCTTCCTGGCGGACCCAGCCGAGGCGGGCGCCGTTGGCGAGGCGGATTTTGCCGCCGTCGGGTTCGATTTCACCGGCGATGGCGCGGAGCAGGGTGGATTTGCCGGTGCCGTTGCGGCCGAGCAGGCCGACGCGCTGGCCGGGGGCGATGCTGAGGGAGGCGGCGTCGAGCAGGGTGCGGCCGGCGATGCGCAGCGTGAGGGACTCTATGGTGAGCAGGCTCATGGGCGGGGTTTAGCTTCCCCGGCGGACGCTGGCCACCACCGGCCGGCGTGCGATTAATTGCAGTCCGGCACTGGCCCGCACCCCCACTCGGCCACCCATGGCAGTGTACGCTCGTGGGTGGCCGGGCGGGGGTGCGGGCCGGTGCCGGACTTTCTTTTCAAACTGAGACACTCCCCTGCCCTGCCCTGTATTGTCGGGGCGGCGGGGAGAGAGTATGGGCCGCGCGACATGCCCGGAGGCTGAGAGACCATGACCATTGAACGCACGCTTTCCATTCTGAAGCCCGATGCGACCCGGCGGAACCTGACCGGGCGGATCAATGACCGGTTCGAGCAGCAGGGGCTGCGGATTGTGGCGCAGAAGCGGATTTGGCTGACGACCGCGCAGGCGGAGGGGTTTTATGCCGAGCACCGCGAGCGCGGATTTTTTCGTGAGCTGGTGAATTTCATGACATCCGGCCCGGTGGTGGTGCAGGTGTTGGAAGGCGAGAGCGCGGTGACGGCGAACCGGCTGATCATGGGGGCGACCGACCCGAAGAAGGCCGAAGCCGGCACGATTCGGGCGGATTTCGCGGAGAGCATCGAGGCGAATTCGGTGCATGGCAGCGACAGCCACGCGAGCGCCGCGCGGGAGATTGGGTATTTCTTTGCTCAGACGGAAATTGTTGGGTAGGATAAGGCAAGGGGCGACTTTGGGCCGGTGCGCGCGGCTGGCAGCGCGCTCCGGCGAAGCCAACAAACTCCAGTCATGAAGTCTTTTTGCTTCTTTTTCTTCAGAAAAAGAAGAGTCTTACTTTTCCCTTAACCTCGGCATGAGTTCGACCAGGTTGCACGGCCCGTGGCGGCTGTCGAGCTGCCATTTCAGGATGCCGTCCCAGCCGTCCTTGCAGGCGCCGGTGCTGCCGGGCAGGGCGAACAGGTAGGTGCCGCGGGCGACGCCGGCGATGGCGCGGGACTGCATGGTGCTGGTGCCGATGGTTTGGTAGCTGAGCATGCGGAAGAGTTCGCCGAAGCCGTCTATGGTTTTTTCGACGACGCTGAGCAGGGCCTCCGGAGTGACGTCGCGGCCGGTGATGCCGGTGCCGCCGGTGGTGATGACGACGTCGATGGCGGGGTCATCGATCCAGGCGGAGAATTGAGCGGCGATGGCATCGCGGTCGTCGGGGATGATGGCGCGGGCCTTGAGGACGTGGCCGGCGTCGGTCAGGCGTTGCACGAGCAGGTCGCCCGAGGTGTCGTTGGCGGCGGTGCGGGTATCGGTGATGGTGGCGATGGCGATGTGGACGGGTTTGAAGGGGCGGGCCGGGTCGATTTTGTGGCCTGGCTTTTCCGGGGTTTGCATGGCGTGTTTGCTCAGTGCAGGGCGACCTGCTGGATGTTGGCGTGATCGGGGCTTGAATAGCGCGGGAAGTGGCCGGCGACCAGGGCATCGAGGCTGGGTGAGGCGAGGTGCAGGCGGTCGGCGTAGATCCAGGTTGCGGTGAGCACGCGTTTGACGAAGTTGCGGGTCTCGTCGACCGGGATGGCTTCGATGAAGAGCAGCGGGTCGTTGAAATCCCTGACTTTGTCGCACCAGGCGGCGCAACTGCTGGGGCCGGCATTGTAGCTGGCGAGCACGCGCAGCAGGTTGCCTTGCACCGCGGGCTGGGTTGCCAGCAGGTCGAGATAGCGTTGGCCGATGGCGAGATTGTCGGCCTCGTTGTCGAGGTTGGCGCCGTGCCAGCCGACCACCTTGGCGGTGAGCGGCATGAGTTGCATGAGGCCGTGGGCGCCTTCGCGCGAGGTGGCGCGGGGGTCGAAATTCGATTCGACCCGGGCGACGGCGTAGACCAGGGCGGGGTCGAGCAGGAAACCCTGGGCCGGGCGCAGGGCGGGGACCGGGTAGAGATCTGCCGCGGAGGCGTAGTTGCCGCTGGCGTCGAGGGTATCGGCGAGGGTGGCGGCGAGGTTGAACAGGCCAGCGCGTTCGGCGACCAGCATGATGGAGCGGGTGAGTTTGGGCTGGCTTACGGCCAGGCGGTGGAGTTCAGCCGCGGCGAGATTGCTCTCGTCGAGTTGCAGGAGGGCGAGGGCGCGCAGGCCGCCCTCTGTGGCGGCGAGGGCTTCGCCGTCTGCTTCACCGAGGAGGCCTGGGGAGAAATCCAGCCCGTCGGACCAGCCGAGCATGCGCAGCGCGATGAGGCCATAGAAGCTGCGGCGGTGGCTTGCGGCCATGCGCAGCCAGCCCTGCCAGTGGGTGTGGTCGCCGGCGGCGAGGCTGGCGCGGGCGGCCCAATAGGCGCCGGCGGCCTGGGTTGCGGCATCGGCGTGTCTGGCGGTGGCGGTGGCGGCGAATTGGCGCAGGGCCTGATCGGCGCGGCCGAGGCGCCAGGCGGCGAGGCCGGCGATGAGGTGGGCGAAGCCGTAACCGGGGGCGAGGCGCGCGGCGCGCAGAGCGAGGTTGCGCGCGGCTTCGTCGTGATTGCTGGTGAATTTGGCCTGCGCGTCCTCGGCAAGGTGGCGGGCGCGGGGCGGGATGGGGCCGAGACTGGGATCGGGCTCGGTGGAGGGGACGGATTGGATGGTGATTTCGGCGATGCGGGCGAGATGGGCCGGCAAAGGCTGGCGCGGGGCGCGGCGGCGGAGCAGGGCGAGAATGGCATCGGCCCCCGGGAGGGCGGCGTGGCTGGTGAGCCAGGCGCGAAGGTCGGCCACGGGCACGGTGGTGCCGCACCGGGTGTAATATTGGGCGAGGACGTGGCCGATGAGGCCCTGGCTGAGGCCGGCGGGCAGGTCTGGCACGTCGGCGAGGGTGGGCAGTTTGCCGCACGGGGCGTGGCGGGCGAGGGCGAAATAATGGCTGAAGGTGGCGCGCGCGGCCGGGCCGAGCGGCTGTGGCAGGGCGGCGCCGTCACCATCGGTGAGGCCACGGGCGGACAGGCGCGGCACCGCCATGGCCACTTCGTCGGTCTGGGCCAGGGCTGGAGAGGAGACCATGCCGGCCAGGATCGCTGCCCCGGCGACCCAAGCGGTGAGCCGTGGCAAGCGAGAGAAGGTCGTTACAATCCCACGCATGACCGGCGGCGCTACACCGGGGGGCGGGTTGGGCGCAAATTTTTTGGAGGCTTGACACACGCCGCCCGAGCCGGGGCGGCGATGCCGGGCCGGACAATTCAATATGTTAGGTCAAGGTGACGGCAGGTTATTTACGAGGTTTTAACATAGCGGACATGTGTTTAGCCTATGGCGAGGATTCGCTCAAGATTTGCCGCAGCCGGATCATGTCGGCCCAGATCTCCGCTTTTTCTGCTGGTTTTTTAATCACTTGCTCAAGTGAAAGGGTTGGCAGCACGGGTATTGGCGCGTCAAGCCCCGGCAGGGTGAGAGCCTGCCATGTGCCGCGCATTTTGCGCAAAGCGGCGTTTGAGTGGCCGGCGAGCAGCATGGCGGCGGCGGAAAGGCCGAAACAGAGCACGGCGCGGGGCCGGGTGAGGGCGACGTGCTGGAGCAGGAAGGGGCGCAATTGGGCGCGTTCACGCTCGGTTGGCGGGCGGCTGCCGGGGGGGCGCCAGGGAATGGCGTAGGCGAGGCGGACCTGGGCGCGGGAGAGATCGATGCTGTCGAGCATGCGGTCGAGCAGCCAGCCGGCTTCGGCGGCGAAGGGCTGGCCGGACATGTCCTCGGCCTCGGCCGGGGTATCGGCGAGCAGCATGGCGCCGCCGGCGGGGCCGGCGCCGAACACCATGTGGGTGGCGGTGGTGATGAGGGCGCAATCCGGCAGGGTGGCGAGGCTGGCTTCGAGGGCGGCGAGGCTTGGCGCGGTGGTGGGCGGCTTGAGGGTGGGCGGCGGTTGGGCGGCGGCCGGTTGGATGGCGGGGGGCGGGGTGAGGTCGCGCAGGCGGTTGCGGGGGGTGGATTGCACCGCGTCGTGCGCGCCGAATTCGATGTGCAGGGTGAGGCAGGCGAGCGCATCCATGCCGCCACCTTGCCAGCGGACGCGGCCGATAGCCAAGCCGGCATACAGGCTGGTAAAAGACCCGCATGTCCGTTCGACCGCGACCCTTTCGTGCCTTTGTGCTTGGGCTTTCGATGCTGACCGGCTGTGTGGCCGGCGGGGTGGCGGGGGCGGCGACGCCTGGAGATGCGGCGGGGGGGTTTGAACCGTATCTGACCGGGCGGTTTGCCGCCGATACCGGAATGCTGGACCGGGCGGCGAGCCTGATGCTGGCGGCGTATCGGCGGAACCCGGGCAATGATTTCGTGCTGAACCAGACGTTTTTGGCCTGCCTGATGGCGGGGCGGCCGGAGGCGGGGGATTTGGCCGCGAGGCTGCCGGGCAACCCGCTGGCCGAATTGCTGCTGGGCAACATGGCGGCGATACGCGGCGATTGGACGGCGGCGCGGGTCGATTACAGCGCGGTGAAGGCGGGCGGGCTGAGTGAGTTTCTGGTGCCGTTGCTGACCGCCTGGACCGATGCCGGGGCGCACGACACCGATGCGGCGCTGGCGCTGTTGCAGCCCAAGCTGACCGATAATTTACTGGCGCCGACCTATGCCCTGCACGCGGCGCTGATTGCCGACCTGGGCGAGCGGGTTCCGGAGGCGCAGAAATATTACGATCTGGCGCGCAAGGATTTCGGCGGCGTGAATTTGCGCCTGGCGGCGATCGTGGCGAATTGGGAGTATCGGGCCGGGAACAAGGCGGCGGCAACGGCGGTGGTGCGGGCGCTGGCGCACGGCACGCCGTATCTGGCGCTGACCGAGCCTGGGCTTTTGCGCACGTTGGACAGGCGGCCGGTGCAGAGCGCGACCGACGGGCTGGCCGAGGCCTATGTTTCGTTCGCCGCCGATCTGGAGGCGGATGCGGGCGGCGATAAGCGCGCGACGCGCAACAGCGACAAGGTTTCGGAGGCGCTGCTGCGGCTGGCGCTGACGCTGCGGCCGGATTTCAGCGCGGCGCGGCTGCTGTTGGCCGAGACGATGCCGCCGGACGAAAGCAACGCTGCCATGGCGGTGCTGGAGGGCGTGCCATCGGATGATCCGCTGGCGCCGATTGTGCAGATCAAGCTTGCGACCATGGAGAGCGCGCGGGGGAATTATGCCGCGGCCGAGGCGCGGTTGCGGCAATTGATCGCGGCGATGCCGCGGCAGGCCGAGCCCTGGGCGGCGCTGGGTGATGTGCAATTGGCGGCGCAGCACACGAAGACGGCGATTGCGAGCTATGGCCGGGCGATTGCGCTGGCACCCGACGATGCCTCGGCCTGGCCGCTCTATTTCGCGCGCGCCAATGCCGAACAACTGGCCGGCAACTGGCAGGCGGCGGAGACGGATTTGAAGCAGGCGTTGGCGCTTTCGCCCGATCAGCCATCGGTGCTGAATTTTCTGGGGTTTTCCTGGGCCGACCGCGACCAGCATCTGGCCGAGGCGCGGCGGATGCTGGACAAGGCGGTTTCGTTGCAGCCGGATGACGGGGCGATCATCGACAGCCTGGGCTGGGTTGAGTTGCGGCAGGGCGATGTGGCGGACGCGGTGCGCGAATTGCAGAAGGCGGTGACGCTGGATCCGGCCGACCCGGAGATCAACGGGCATCTGGGTGATGCCTATTGGGCGGCGGGGCGCAAGCTGGAGGCGCGCTATCAGTGGCAGCAGGCGTTGGCCCTGAAGCCGGACAAGAAAGCGGTGCCGCGGCTGGAAGCCAAGCTGCAGACCGCGCTGCGCGAGACCGAAGCGCCGCGCCCATGAGTGAGCCGATGGCTGACGGGGAAGCGGGCGAGGCCGCGCCCGCGAAGGTGAATCTTTACCTGCATGTGACCGGGCGACGGCCGGATTTATACCATGAGTTGGACAGTCTGGTGTGCTTTGCCGGGGCCGCCGACCGGTTGAGCGCCGCGCCGGCCGAGACAATCACGCTCACGGTGAGCGGCCGGTTCGGCAAGATGCTCGCGGCCGAGACCAGCAATCTGGTGCTGCGGGCGGCGGAGCGGCTGGCCGGATTTGCGCCGGTGCCGATGGGCGCGGCGATGCGGCTGGAGAAGAATTTGCCGATCGCGGCGGGGCTGGGCGGCGGATCGGCCGACGCGGCGGCGGCGCTGCGGCTGCTGAGCCGGTTGTGGCGCCTGCCCGATTATGCCGCCGGGCACGTGGCGCCGTCGCTGGGCGCGGACGTGCCGGTGTGCCTGGCCGGGCAGACCGCGCGCATGCGCGGCATTGGCGAGAAATTGACGCCGGTGAATTTGCCGCCCTTCGGCCTGGTGCTGGTGAACCCGGGCCATGCGGTGCCGACCGGGCTTGTGTTTCGCGCCTTTCATGAGAGCGGCACCGGGTTTTCGGCACCGGTGGCGCTGCCGGCCCTGGCCGACGCGGCCGAGCTTGCGGCGTTTCTGCGCGGCACCGCGAACGATTTGGAGGCACCGGCGCGCGCTTTGTGCCCGCCGATCGATGAGGTGCTGCGGGCTATCGGGGCGACGGCGGATTGCCTGCTGGCGCGCATGAGTGGCTCGGGCGCCACCTGTTTCGGGCTGTATCCGGACGCGGCGGCGGCGGCGGCGGCGGCGAGGCGGCTGGCACGGGAAGGGTGGTGGTGCTGGCCGGACGACCGCACGCCATAGCCGCCCGCGCGACTTTTTACGAAAAAGTCGCCCTGCCCTGCCTCAGACCGGCGATAACGTTTTCTGCGTGTTGAGCCAGAGCAGCCAGAGTTTGGCGAGGCCCGAGGTGCCGTCGGTCGATTCGGGGATGGCGTTCAGGGTTTCGGTGGCCTGGGGCTTCATGCCGGCATTGATATAGGCTTCGGCGAGGCGGAGGCGGGCCATGTCGGGGCGGGGCAGATCGCCCTTGGCGATGGCCTGCTGGATCAACTGTGTGCCCTGGTCGAATTGCTTGAAGCCGCAATATTGCCGGCCGAGATCGTAGAGCTGTTGCGAGGTGGTGGCGGGCGAGCTGGTGAGCTGTTTGAGGTTGGCGGCGAGGGAGGCCTGGGTTTGCGCGGCCTGGGTTTTGGCGAGCGCGATCAGGCGGTTTTCGCGGTCGGCATAGCCGGGCTTGCCGAACAGATTGGCGGCCTGAGCGGCGGCGATGAAGCGGAGCGCGGTGCCGCTGTCATTGTCGCCGAGCGCCACCTGGATCGCTTCCATGAACTGGGGTTCGGTGGTGAGCAGGCCGACGCGGAGCTTGAACATGTCGAGCCCGAGATCGAGCCGGTCGGAGAAGCCGGGCGTGGTTTGCACGGCGTAGACGAGATCTGCCCAGTAGCTTTGCTTGGGATAGTAGGTGACCAGCAATTCCATGGTCTTGGTCAGGTCGGCGCTTTGCTTGAGCGCCTTCTGGCAGGCGGCGAGGAGCTGCAACTGGTCCTCGGGCGGGGTCTTTTTCGCCGCCAGGTCCTCGTCGATGACCTGGGATTGCAACTGGGCGGCGTTGGCATAGTCCCGCTGCAGGTAATAGGCCTGGATGACGAGGGTGCGCACGACCGGGTTCTTGCCGCCGGCCTTGTAGTATTTCTGGGACCAGGTGATGACGTTGGCGTAGTTCTTGACCTGGTAATTCAGGCTGACCTCGGCCAGCAGCATGGACTGCAACTGCGCGCCGGAGACGCGGCCGGAGGCGATGACCTTGGCATAAATGGCGGTGGCGGCATCGGTATCGCCGGATTGCTGGGCGATGGCGCCCTTCATTTCGTCGATCAGGAAATTCTCGTAGTCCGAGCGGTCGCGCGCGTGCTCGGCGCGGGCGACCTCGTCGCGGGCCTTGGCGAAATCGTGCCGGGCGAGGTCGGCCTTGGCGGCCTCGAGCGGCTTGCCGACGGCGGGGCGGACGGCTTCCGAGGCGGCGGGAGCGAGGGCGGGCGCCAGCAGGCCGGCGGCGAGGAGCGACGCCGCGAGCAGGGCGGCCCGGGTGGACATAAGATTACGCATAGGACTTCACCCGTTGATGAACTGCTCGTTGCCGATGATGCCGATGGTCTTGACGCCGAGGCGCTGAGCGTCCGCCATGACGTGAATGACGTATTTGTAGGTGACCAGCTTGTTCGGCTTGACGTGAATTTCCGGCTGCGGATCGGCGGCCGCGGCGGCGATGAAGTGCTGTTCGAGGTCGGACTCGGTGCTGATCGGCGACCCGTTCCAGGAGATGGTGCCGTCGAAATCGATGTCGATTTCGACCACCGGGGGCGGCACCGGCGGTGGCGGCGGGTTGCCGGCCGGAAGATCGAGCTTCACGGAGTTGGTCTGGATGGGAATGGTGATGATCAGCATGATGAGGAGAACGAGCATCACGTCGATCAACGGCGTGGTGTTCATTTCCACCATCACTTCGGGTTCGGCGCCGTCGCCACCCGATCCGACACTCATGGCCATCGGTTGCTATCCTACCTGAAAATGGTGCCCGCCGGGCTGGAACGGCGGGCGCCGGATATTTGCGTCAGCCCGCGCCGCGTGGTTGCGGCTGGGTGATGAAGCCGATTTTGAAGATGCTGGCACGCTGCGCGTCGAACACGACGCGGCCGATATATTCGTAGCGCGCATCCCGGTCGCCGCGGATCAGCACTTCCGGCTGCGGCTTTTCGACCGCGATCGCCTCGAGCTTTTTCAGCAGCGTCTGGTTGTCCGGCACCAGCTGCTCGTTCCAGTAGACATCACCATCCTTGTTGATCGAGATGTTGATGTTGCGTGGCTTGGTCACGGTCGGCTGGTTCCGGTCGTCGGGAAGCTTGACCGGAACCGTGTGCGTGACCACCGGGATGGTGATAAGGAAGATGATCAACAGCACCAGCATGACGTCGACCAGCGGCGTCGTGTTGATGGCGGAGGTGACCTCCTCCTCGCCGCCAGAGTCGGCGCCGACGGTCATTGCCATGGTCAGGCGACCCGGGCGACGTTCGGGTTGGTGCCGGTTACCCGCGCGCCGCTGAGCAGCACGGAGTGCAGGTCGGCGGCGAAGTTACGCACCCGTTCCATGGCGTTTTTGTTGCGACGGACCAGGAAGTTGTAACCGAGCACGGCCGGCACCGCGGCGGCGAGGCCGAGGGCGGTCATGATGAGCGCCTCACCGACCGGGCCGGCGACCTTGTCGATCGAGGCCTGACCGGCGATGCCGATGGCGGTGAGGGCGTGGTAGATGCCCCAGACGGTGCCGAACAGACCGACGAACGGCGCGGTCGAGCCGACGGTCGCGAGGAAGGCGAGGCCGCCGGAGAGACGGCTTTGGATGGTTTCGACCGAGCGCTGCACCGACATGGTGATCCAGGTGCTGAGGTCGATCTGCTCGAGCAGGGCGCCTTCATGATGGTCGGCGGCCGAGATGCCGGTCTCGCCGATATAGCGGAACGGGCTGGACGGCTTCAGGCTGGTGACACTTTCCTGGATGCTGTTGGTGCTGCGCAGCACGTCCTTGGCCGGCTTGCTGGCGCTGAGCAGGCGGGACTGCTCCCAGGTTTTGGTGATCATGATGTACCAGCTGCCAAGCGACATGATGGCCAGGATGAACAGCACGGTGTGCGACACCATGTCACCGGTGCGCCAGAGTGCCGCGAGACCATAGGGATTATGCACGGCCATGGTGGCGGGGGGCGCGGCCTTGGCGGCGGCGGCGGAAGGCGGCGCGCCGGTGGGGGCGGCGGGAGGTGTGCCCGCGGGCGGGGTGGCGGCCGTGGCGCCAGCGGGCGGGGTGGCGGCCGTGGCGCCAG
>DAIDIQ010000198.1 GCA_027459285.1 Acetobacteraceae bacterium | reverse complement strand
CGGCCTTTGTGGTGGATGATTTGCCGGCGCTGGTGGCGAGGCTCGAGGCTGGCGGGTGTGTTGTTGTGCGCGATGAGGCGCTGGCGGGCGTGGCGCGGGTGTTTGTGGCCGACCCGTTTGGCAACCGGATTGAGCTGATGGCGGAGTGACGCGGGGGGTTGACGCCCCACGGTTGTTTTCTTTTCAGTCGGAGTTTTTTGGTTCTTTTTGTTCACAAAAAGAACGCGCTTGCCTGCCTCGGCGAGATGGACCGGGGGCACGCCCCCCGGTCCGGTTCGGTTATCGATCCATGGGCCAGAGGGCCGGTTGGGGCATGGCCTTGAGGATGGCGCGGGCGGTGAAGGTGCCGTTCTGGCGGGTGCCTTCGATGATGACCGGGCGAAGTTTGAGGGTTGAGAGGGTGGGCCCGGTGATGTGGCGGGCGAGACGGATGGTGCGAACCGAACCGTCCCGGAGTTTGAGCTGCAGCGTGTCGGGCCCGGTTTTCAGCACGAGGCCGCTGAGCCGGTGTGGCATGGCGGTTGGCAGCTCGATGGTAGGCGCGGGTGGGGCCTTGAAGGCGATGATCGGCCGCGTCGGGCTGGCCAGGCCGAAAATGGACAGGGATTCGTAGGAGGCGACATAGACCTGACCGCCGGAGATGGCGGGCACGGTGTTGGAATCGGCATAGCTGGCGAACGGCCAGGTGCCGGCGTTGGCGGAGAAAATGGGGGTCAGGTTATTGGCGGGATCAAGCGCGACCAGGGTCAGGTCTGTGTTGGTGCTGCTGGTTGGACGGGTGAGCGCCCAGACGATGGCGGTGCCAGGCGTGGTGCCGTTGGAGGAAATACTGGTGAAGAAGCCGCCAGCCTGACCGGTGGAGAGGCCCTGACTGGCTTGCAGGGTGAGATTGGGTGTGGGGTTGGTGGAAAGGGCCAGCATCTGCACGCTGGAGCCGGTGCTGGTGATGACGCGGGGCGTGCCATCCGCGCCGACGAAATAGGATTGACCGCACCAGCAGCCGCCATTGGGATAGGTTCCCGGCATGGTGGCTGGATCTGACAGGCCGGGCAGCGCATCACGGTTGAGAAGGTAGAGCGGGCCGGTTTTGCCGGCGGCGACCGCGAGATGGGGTTGTGGGCCCGACTGGTCTGGCAGGAGCAGCACGCCGCCGGCGCCGAAATCATTGTCGGCCTGGTCGAGCTGGGCATAGCCGACGCTGTTGCCAGAGGGGGTGAAATAGCCCTGCACGGTGGAGAGATCGGGCGAGAGCCTGACGACGCTTTCCTCGAGATTGGTGACCGAGTTGTAGGTTTTGCCGCTGGAATCCGAGTTGCCGGTGGTGAAATAGACGCTGCCTTGCGCATCCGCGGCGAGGCCGTAGCCGGACATCCAGACCGAGCTCAGGAAGAAGTTGTTGGGCGCGGTGGCGCGCCGGTTGACCAGTTCGGACGCGGCAAGCGGGGTCAGGGTGGAGGCGTTCCAGCCCATTACCCACCCGTGCGAGAGGTTGGCGCTGCCGTCACACCAGCTGGCGAAGCCGGCATAGACATTGCCGCCGGAGAGCAGCAGGGCCGCGCGCTGGCGCTGATAGGTGGCGTTGAAGGCGTAAGTCTTGCCGTTGTCGAGCGTGCCGTTGGCGGCGACGGTGACCGGGCGCACGACGTCGCGCAGGGTGGTCAGGCTGATTTCATGCAGGCGGAAAGAGGCCCTGCCGTTGATATAATTATAGGCGATGAAATACATGGTTTTTTTGACGGGATCGATGACCGGGGTGGAATTGATACCCACATCATCGGAATTATTGTAGCATTGGCCGGGCAGATCGGTCTTGGGCACCGGCGGGCCGAAATTGCGTTTTCCGAGGATTTTACCGGTGGCGGCGTCGATGGCGTAGATGGTGTTGGCCTCGGTCGCGACATAGACCACGGTGACCGGGCTTGGATGCCGCGGCGAGGTGAGGCCGGAGACGATGAGTGGCTCGGCATCGACCTGCTGGTCGAGTGGGACTTGTTCAAGCAGGCCGAATTTGCCGCTGCCGACATTGGCGGGGGTAAGCAGGGTTTCGGAGGAATTCCAGCCCGTGCGCAACGCATCGTTGTGATAGGTGTCGAGATCGGCGGCGCGCGCAGGGCCGGGCAACAGGGCGATGGCAGCAAGCAGCAGCGCTGCGCGGCAAAGCCACGCGGTGGGGTCTCGTTTTTCTGGCATTTCTCTTCCCATGGTTGAATAATATGCCCCGCTTCTCCAACCATGTGGCGAATTGGGTCAGTGACGGTGAGACGTGACGGGAACAGTCTGGCAGAAACGAAGACGCGTCAACCGTCACGCGCGCTTTTGGGCATGGGCTGGCGGCGAAGCCTGGGCGGGATGAGAGCAAATCAGCCGGGAGCGGCGTTTTTCCCGCGCGTCGGTGCCTTGCCGGTTTTTACTGCGCCGCCACCAGATCCGCCGGTCCGCCACGGCGTGCCTTCAATTCCTCGGCGACCAGGAATGCCAGTTCCAGTGCTTGCTCCGCGTTCAGCCGCGGGTCGCAGAAGGTTTCGTAGCGCGCCGCCAGATCCTGTTCAGACAGCGCGTGCGCGCCGCCGGTGCATTCGGTCACGTCCTGTCCGGTCATTTCCACATGCACCCCGCCGGGGGTGCTGCCCTCGGCCGCGTGCACATCAAAGAAGCCGCGCACC
>DAIDIQ010000197.1 GCA_027459285.1 Acetobacteraceae bacterium | reverse complement strand
GCCACCCACGAGCGTACACTGCCATGGGTGGCCGGGCGGGGGTGCGGGCCGGTGCCGGATTTCAAACAGAGACACGACCTGCCCTCGCCTTATTGTGTTGTATCGAACGCCGAAAACCCAACCGCCCTCAGAACGGAATCTCGTCATCGAGGTCGCTGGCCGGCGGCTCCCACCCGGTGCCGCCTGATTTGCCGCGTGCCCCGCCGCCGCCCGCCGCCGGGGTTGCGCGGGCATAGCCACCGTTTTCGCCGCTGTCGTCGCCCCGCCCCGACAAGAAGGTCAACTCGCCGCGAAACCGGTCGATCACCACTTCGGTGGTATAGCGTTCCTGGCCGCTCTGGTCGGTCCATTTGCGGGTTTGCAGCGCGCCCTCCACGTAGACCTTGGCGCCTTTCTTCAGATAGCGTTCGGCGTTTTCCGCCAGGCGTTCATTGAAAATCACCACCCGGTGCCATTCGGTGCGTTCCTTGCGCTCGCCGCTGGCCTTGTCGGTCCAGCTATCCGAGGTGGCGATGGTCAGGTTCACCACCTTGCCGCCGGTCTGCATGGTGCGGCTCTCGGGGTCCTTGCCCAGATTGCCGACCAGAATGACCTTGTTCACGCTGCCTGCCATCGTTTCGCCCCTCAAAAGGTCGGTTCAAACTAAACCCAAACGCGGGCTTGCGCCAACCGGGCACCGGCCACATTTCCCGGCCTTGTCCGCGCCGGGACCTGCTTTTCGACTCCGCTCGGTCATGCTAGAACGATACAAGAACATCGGCGGGGCCGGAAGGGGCAATGCCAGAAGGGGGCACAGAATGGGGCCCAAAATGGGGCAATGACAGGTTTCATCACCGTCCGCGGCGCGCGCGAACACAACCTCAAGAACATCGACGTCGCCATTCCGCGCGAAAGCCTGACGGTGGTGACGGGGCTGTCCGGCTCGGGCAAATCCTCGCTCGCGTTCGACACGATCTATGCCGAGGGCCAGCGCCGCTATGTCGAGAGCCTGTCGGCCTATGCGCGGCAGTTTCTCGAACTGATGGGCAAGCCGGATGTCGACAGCATCGAGGGTCTGTCCCCGGCCATTTCGATCGAGCAGAAAACCACCAGCCGCAACCCGCGCAGCACGGTCGGCACGGTCACCGAAATTCACGATTATATGCGCCTGTTGTGGGCGCGCGTCGGCGTGCCCTATTCCCCCGCGACCGGCCTGCCGATCGAGGCGCAGACGGTGAGCCAGATGGTCGACCGGATGATGGCGCAGCCCGAGGGCACGCGGTTTCTGTTGCTGGCGCCGGTGGTGCGTGACCGCAAGGGGGAATATCGCAAGGAACTGGCCGAATTGCAGCGCCGCGGCTTCACCCGCGTGAAGGTGGACGGCACGCTGTACGACATAGCCGAGGTCCCGGCGCTGAACCGCAAGACCAAGCACGAGATCGAGGCGGTGGTGGACCGGATCGTGGTGCGCCCGGGAATAGAGGCGCGGCTGGCCGACAGTTTCGAGACCGCGCTCGGCATGACCGACGGCGTCGTGTTCGCCGAACCCGCCGATGGCGAGGATGCGGCGTCACGCCGCCTGCTGTTCTCGAGCAAGTTCGCCTGCCCGGTCTCGGGTTTTTCGATCGAGGAAATAGAGCCACGCCTGTTCAGCTTCAATTCCCCGCACGGTGCCTGTCCGGAATGTGACGGGCTGGGCCATGAAAGCTTTTTCGACCCGCATCTGGTGGTGCCGGATGAGCGCCTCGCCCTGAAGGAAGGCGCCATCCACCCTTGGGCGAAATCCAGCAGCCCCTATTACGAACAGACGCTGCAAAGCCTTGCCAAACACTATAAAATCCGCACCTCGACCCCCTGGCAGGACCTGCCCGAGGCGGCGCGCGCCGCCATTCTGTTCGGCTCCGGCACCGACCCGGTGACCATGACCTACAAGGACGGGGTGCGCGCCTATACCGTCACCAAGCCGTTCGAGGGCGTCATCCGCAATCTCGAACGCCGCCTGCATGAAACCGACAGTGCCTGGGTGCGCGAGGAAATGACCCGCTACCAGGCCGAGCGGCCATGCCGCGTCTGCCACGGCGCGCGGCTGAAGCCCGAGGCCCTGTCCGTCCGGGTTGGCGGGCGCAACATCGCCGAGGTCAGTGAATTCTCGATCAGGGATGCCGGTGCCTGGTTCGCGACCGTGCTCGCGACGCTGACCCCGCAGCGCGCCGAAATCGCCCGGCGCATATTGCGCGAAATCGAGGAGCGGTTGCGCTTCCTGCTCGATGTCGGGCTCGATTATCTCACGCTGGCCCGCGGCTCGGCCACACTCTCGGGCGGAGAAAGCCAGCGCATCAGGCTCGCGAGCCAGATCGGCTCCGGCCTCACCGGCGTGCTCTATGTGCTCGACGAACCCTCGATCGGGCTGCATCAGCGCGACAATGAACGCCTGCTCGGCACGCTGCGCCGCCTCAAGGCGCTCGGCAACACCGTGCTGGTGGTGGAACATGACGAGGACGCGATCCGCCAGGCCGACCATCTGATCGATATCGGGCCTGGGGCTGGCGTGCATGGCGGCCACGTCGTTGCCGAAGGCACGCCGGCCGAGGTCGCGGCCAACCCGGCCAGCGTCACCGGCGCCTATCTCTCCGGGCGAAAAGCCATTCCCCTGCCCGCCACGCGCCGCCCGGTCGATGACGCGCGCGCGCTCAGCGTTGTTGGCGCGCGCGGCAATAATCTCCGCGACATCACGGTGAAATTCCCGCTCGGCACCTTCACCTGCGTCACCGGCGTCTCGGGCGGCGGCAAATCCACGCTGGTGGTGGATACGCTCTACAAGGCGGCCTCGCGCCGGTTGATGGGCTCGGGGCAGGTGCCGGCGGCGCATACCCGCATCGACGGGCTCGATCTGCTCGACAAGATCATCGATATCGACCAATCCCCGATCGGCCGCACCCCGCGCTCCAACCCCGCCACCTACACCGATCTGTTCACGCCGATCCGCGACTGGTTCGCCGAATTGCCCGAGGCGCGGGCCCGCGGCTATGCCCCCGGCCGCTTCAGCTTCAACGTGAAAGGCGGCCGCTGCGAGGCCTGCCAGGGCGATGGCGTGCTGAAGATCGAAATGCACTTCCTGCCGGACGTGTTCGTCACCTGCGATGTCTGCAAGGGTGCCCGCTACAACCGCGAAACGCTCGATGTGAAATTCCGCGGCAAATCCATCGCCGATGTGCTGAAAATGACGGTGGACGAGGCGGTGACGTATTTTGCCGCCGCGCCGCGCATCAACGACCGTCTGCGCATCCTCCAGCAGGTCGGGCTCGGCTATATCGCCCTCGGCCAGCCCGCCACCACCCTCTCCGGCGGTGAGGCGCAGCGCATCAAGCTCTCCAAGGAACTCGCCCGCCGCGCCACCGGCCGCACGCTCTATATTCTCGATGAACCGACCACCGGACTGCATTTCGAGGATGTGCGCAAACTGCTCGAGGTGCTGCACGCCCTGGTCGATCAGGGCAACACCGTGGTGGTGATCGAGCATAATCTCGAGGTCATCAAAACCGCCGACTGGATCATCGATATCGGCCCCGAGGGCGGCGCCGGCGGCGGCACGGTGGTCGCGGAAGGCCCACCCGAGGCCATCACCGCCTGCGCCGCGAGCCATACCGGGAAATTCCTGGCACCCCTGCTGCCGGCCAGCACGCTGAAGAAGCGCAAGCGAATAGGGTAGACGCGACTTTTTTGCGAAAAAGTCGCCCAAAAAACTCTTATCCCCGGAGCCCCCAGCCGCCAGAGCACGCACGCGCCAAAAGCCCGGATCTGATATAAAAAGTTTTTTTGGTTCTTTTTGTTCACAAAAAGAACAATTCTGTCCCTTGTCTTGCTTTCCCGAGCGGAAAAGCCGCGGCAGCCATATCAGGCGCAGTATTTTTCACCCGGTCGTTGCCGATGCCTCGGTCGCCATCAGCCAGCCGCGGAACAGGGCGCCGACCAGATCGGACTGGGCGACGATGCCGCAAAGGCGCTGGGCTTCGTCCACCACCGCGACCTGGCGCAACCCGGCATCGGCCATGAGCGGGATCAGATCGACGACATGGGCGCTCGCCGGGATGGTGCGCGGGTTGGGCCGCATAAGGGTGCGCACCGAAGCGGCATCGCGCTTTCGGCCGGTCAGGAAATCCCGGTCATGGACCATGCCGACCACGTGGCGCGACGCATCGATGACCGGCAGGGCGCGGATATCGTGCCGTTTGAGCTCGGCGAGGGCGACCGCGCCCGGCGTTTCCGGCGCGGCGGTAATAACGTCACGCGACATGATTTCCGCGCAGGTGACATCGCCGAACAAGCGGTCGAAGGCGCGCAGTTCGGCCGCCTGGAACAGCCCTTCCAGCTCGTCGCGGCTGACATCGAGCACCTGGCCGTAATGGGCGAGAATATCGTCGAGGTCGCCGGGGCCGGGCCGCGCGCGCAGGGTGGGCGGGCGGTCGGCGGTGCGGTGCGCGCCCGGGGTGGGGGTGGTCTGGGG
>DAIDIQ010000147.1 GCA_027459285.1 Acetobacteraceae bacterium | reverse complement strand
AATATAACGTCCAGCATGCGCCGCCTCGCCGCCCTGTTGCTGTTGCTGGCCAGCCCCGCCGTGGCGCGTGCCGCGCCGCCGGCGCCGCGCATTGTCGCGGCCGAAACCGTCTATGCCGACATCGCCCGCGCCATCGCCCCGCCTGGCACGTCGATCCGCGCCCTGATCGCCAACCCCGCGCAGGACCCGCATTTGTTCGAGGCCGGGCCGGACGCCGCCCGCCGGCTCAGCGCCGCCGATATCGTCATCTATAATGGCGCCGGCTACGATCCCTGGATGCGTGATCTGCTCGCCGCGACCGCCACCGCCACCCCGCGCCAGGTGATCGACGTGGCGGACCTCGTGCGTGCCGGCGCCGGCGCCAACCCGCATATCTGGTACGATCCGCACACCGGGCTGGCGCTCGCCACCCTGCTTGCCGCCCGGCTCAGCCAGGCCATGCCCGCCCAGGCCGCCATAATCGGGCGGCGCCTGGCCGCTTTCCGGGCCAGCATCGCCACCCTCGAGGCCGCCATGGCCCGCCTCAGCGCCCGCCACCCGCATGCCAACATCGCCGCCACCGAACCGGTGTTCGGTCCCATGCTGGCCGCGCTCGGCTTTCGCGCCCTCGACCCCGCGCTCGAAATCGCGGTGCAGAATAATGTCGAACCGGCGGCGCAGAGCCTCGCCGCCCTGCAAACGGCGCTGCGCCAGCACGATGCGGCGGCCCTCATCGTCAATGCCCAGGCGGAGACCGATCTCACCCGCCGGCTCATGCGTATCGCCCGGCAGAGCCACGTGCCCATCGTCACGGTCACGGAATCCGAGCCGGCTGGCCTGACCTATGCCGACTGGCTCGGCCAGGCGGTCGCTGCCCTCGGCGCGGCGCTCGACCATCCGTCATGACCGGGCCCCGCATGACCGACCCCCTGCCCATCGTGCGCGCGGACAACGCAACCCTCGCGCATGGCAGCCGCGTCGTGCTCGCCGAGGCCAGCTTCACGCTCGTGCCCGGGGAAATCGTCGGCCTGCTCGGCCCCAACGGGGCCGGCAAATCCACCCTGTTCCGCGCCCTGCTCGGCCTCATCGCGCCGCGCGCCGGCAGCATCACCACACTCGGCCGGCCGGCGCGCACCGGGCGGCCGGGCATTTCCTATCTGCCGCAGCAGGAGCCGAACGGCCAGTTCCTCTCGGCGTGGGACGTGGTTGCCGCCGCCCATGCCGGAAACAGGCCCGGCCTGCCCTGGCGCAACCGGGCCGCCCGCGCCGCGATCGACGCCGCCCTGGCCGAAACCGGCGCCGCCGGCTTTGCCCAACGCCCCTTCGCCAGCCTCTCGGGCGGCGAGCGGCAACGGGTGCTGCTGGCGCAGGCGCTGGCCGGCCAGCCCCGGCTGTTGCTGCTCGATGAACCGCTGACCAGCCTGGACCCCGCCGCCCAGGCCGAAACGGTCGGGCTGCTCAGCGCCATTCGTGCCCGGCTCGGCTGCACCATCCTGGTCAGCAGCCATGAAATCAGCCCGCTCCTGCCGGTTATGGACCGGGTGCTGTATCTGGCGCGCGGCCAAGCCGCGCTCGGCCCGGTCGATCGGGTCATCACCGGCCCGGTGCTGTCTGGCCTTTATGGCGCCCCGGTTGAGGTGCTGCGTGCCGGCGGCCGCATTTTCGTCCTTCCCGGCGAGGCGCCCGCCGCCCTGCATCAGGCGGTGTAGCCTCACCCATGTTCCATTATGCGTTCATGGTCCACGCGCTGCTCGCCGCCGGCTTCGTTGCCGTGCTGTCGGGGCTGGTCGGCTGGTTTCTGCTGCTCCGGGCCGAGGCCTTTGCCGGCCACGCGCTCGGCCATGTCGGCTTCACCGGCGCCACCGGCGCGGTGTTGCTCGGCCTCAAGCCATTGGTCGGGCTGGTCATCGCAACCCTTGCCGCCGGCCTCGGCATGGGCGCGCTCGGCGCCCGCCTCGCCCGGCGCGATATCGCCATCGGCATGGTCCTGGCCTTCTCACTCGGCCTCGGGCTGTTGTTTCTGCATTTCTATGTCGCCTATGCCGCGCAGGCCACGGCGCTGCTGTTCGGCAACCTGCTCGCGGTCGATCGCGGCACCGTGATCGCGCTGGCCGCGCTCAGCCTGGTCAGCCTGCTCGCCCTCGGCCTCATCGCCCGGCCGCTGCTGTTCGCCGCCATTCACCCGGAAATCGCCCAGGCCGCCGGCATCAACCCCAGCCGCCTTGGCATGGCCTTCCTGGCGCTGGCCGCCCTCGCCATCGCGGGCGCGGCCGAAATCGTCGGCGTGCTGCTGGTATTCACCCTGCTGGTCGGTCCCGCCGCCACCGCCCAGCGGCTCAGTCGCCGCGTCACCACCGGGCTCATCATCGCCCCGCTGCTGGCCCTGGCCGAGGCCTGGTCCGGCCTCGTCGCCGCCTATTATACCGGCTGGCCGGTCAGCTTCTGGATCGCAAGCCTCAGCTTCGCCGCCTATATTCTTGCCACCCTCTCGCGCCCCGCCCTGGCATGACCGACGCCCACACCCCGCCCGCCTTCAGCCCGCAAACGCTGCGCCTGCTCGATTGCGCCGAGGCGCTCTGCACCCGTCGCGGCACCCGCCTGACCAGCCTGCGTCGCACCGTGCTCGGCCTCGTTATCGAAAGCCCGCGCCCGGCCGGCGCGTACGACCTGCTGCACCGGCTCGATCCGCCGCACGGCCAGGCCGCGCCGCCGACAATCTATCGCGCGCTCGATTTCCTGCTCGCGGAAGGCCTCATCCACCGGGTCGAGCGGCTTTCCGCCTATGTCGCCTGCATCCATCATCTGCAACACGACCACGCGCACGCGGAAATCGGCCATACCGCCCAATTCCTGATCTGCCGGGCGTGCGGCAGCGTCATCGAACTGCACGACACCGCGCTGCAATCCGCCCTCGCCCAGGCCGCCGCGGCCACCGGCTTCAACCCCGAGGCCGCCACCATCGAGGCCCTCGGGCTGTGCGCCGGATGTGCGCACCCGGCGGCGGGCTAAGCCTTGGGGAGGCCCGCGCGTGGCATGGGTCGTGAAAGAAAGTCCGGCACCGGCCCGCACCCCCACCCTGGTTTCCTACCGCCCCGCGGCACCCTAAATACGCTCTGTCATGTCCCTCGCCCAAACCCTCACCCGCGCCGATGATGCGCTGCTCGACCGTGTGTTTCAGCCCATCGCCGATCGCTTCGGTGGCAAGCCGGATGCGTTCGATATCGGCATGAGCCTGCAGATCGGCGCCATCGTCTTTCTGCTCGCAGCAGACCTCGCCTTGCTCGCGGTCAACCGGCTCGGCTGGGCCGGCGCCGCGTGGGACGCGTTGTCGGCGGCCTGTGGCGTCTGGTTCTATCGGGTCATGCAGGCCTGGCGCGGCATGGTGCGTGAAGGGCATGCCAACCCGTTGCGCGCCTTGTATCGGCCCTTGCGCCTGCTCGCCTTGTTCTATGCGTTGTTCAGCGTCTGGCAGTTCGCCATGGCCGCCCCGGCCGATCGGACCGCCATGCTGTTCGATGCCGCGTCCAACATCACCTTTGTCGCCGGCATGTATTTCATCGCCTGCGATCGCCGCCCGCGGCTGCGCAAAACCGCGCCCGCCCCGGCACCCGCCTCGCCCTGGCACGCCACCAACCCGACCTGACCCGTCCCTCTCGTTTTCGATGATTGCCCTGATCGAAAATTCGGCGCCTGAATGCGCCATGTCGCGCCGCGTGCCTGATTTATCACCGGATCTCGTTTTGCGCGCGTATCGGGCCGGTCTGTTCCCGATGGCCGAGGACCGTGATTCGCCCATCCTGCATTGGCTTGATCCGCCACGTCGCGGCATCCTGCCGCTCGATGGGTTTCATCTGCCGCGCCGCCTGCACCGCACGCTGCGCGCCGGCCCATACACCATCACCGCGGACGCTGATTTCGCCGCCACCGTCCAGCTTTGCGCGGCCCCCCTGCCGGGCCGGCCGCAAACCTGGATCAACAGCCAGATCGAATCCGTCTTCAATTCGCTCCACCGCGCCGGCTATGCGCATTCCATCGAATGTTGGCTGGGCACGGAAATGGTCGGCGGCCTTTATGGGGTGGCGCTCGGCGCCGCCTTTTTTGGTGAAAGCATGTTCTCCACCGCGCGTGATGCCTCCAAGGTGGCGCTGGTGCACCTGGTCGCGCGGCTCCGCCTTGGCGGTTTCACCCTGCTCGACACGCAATTCGTCACCACCCATCTCGCCCAGTTCGGCGCCCGAGAGGTGCCGCGCGCCCATTACCGCGCCATGCTCGCCGCCGCCCTCGCCCGCCCCGGGCGCTTCCCCGCCAAGCCAGATCCGCAAAGCCTTGCCCGCGAATTCGCGCACCTCGCCGCTCCTCCGCGCGGCGCGCACACGCCCCCGCACATTTTGTAACCAAGCCACGGCTTGTTTCCTGGCTGAAATCGGCCAACTCATGGCTTGCCGGAGGGCCTGCCCGCCGGTTAGAGCCCGATTGCGTCCGGTCGGACCGCCATGCGTGGCAACCCGAGCCGATCGTGCTCACAGGATTTGAGTGAGAGGGCGAGCAACGCGTCAGGGTGACCTGGATGCCCAGTCATTCTGAAACGATCGCGCTCTTGGCCCACGCCCGACAGAAGGACCCGCCAGCATGACCAGATCCGCCCCAGCCGGAACCGGCCTTGCCACCCTCGCGCTCGGCTTCGGCCTGGGGCTGCCGCCGCTTGCCGCGCACGCGCAAACGGGCGCGCAGCACCCGCTTTTCCTGCCCACGCGCGGGGTCTCGGTCACGTATTCGCTGGGCGCCGACCCGGGCCATCCGGCGCAATCCACCCGCCTTTATTACACCACCAGCGGCGGCGGCATGTTGCGCATCAACACGCCGGGTGATGCCGGCTTCACCGTGCTCGACCGTGCCCGCAACACGCAGATGCTGGTCATCTTCGCGAAGCGCGTTTACGCCACCATGACCCTGCCGCCCGGCACCGAGAACGGCTTCATTTTGAACGACACCATGAGCTACACCCGTGAAGGCAGCCGCACCATCGCCGGCTATCCGTGCACGGAATGGAAGGTCACCACCAGGGGCACATCGGGCGATGCCTGCGTCACCGCCGATGGCGTGCTGCTGGCCGGCAGTGGGGGCCAGCCCGGCGGCCCGCAAACCAGCCTCACCGCCACCCGCGTCGAGTACGGGCCGCAAAACCCCGGCCTGTTCGCGCCGCCAGCCGGCTTCCGGGAACTTTCCCCGCAGGAAATGGAGCAGGTGCTGGGCCCGCCACCGGGTGGCGCGCCGCCGGGCGGCCCCGGCTGATGCGCGCCGCTTTCCGCCGGCGGGGGGCCATCGTGCTTCTTCCCGCCCTGTTGATGCTGGGCGCCGGGCCCACGGCGCTGGCCGCGCCGGCCCGCCCACGCACCGAACCCGCGCGCGACGTCACCGTCACCTATCAAGCCCACCAGGGCAAAAATCTGGTGCTTCAGCAATCCTGGTGGCTGGTCAGGCGCAAGCTGCAACGCATCAACTTGGCCACCTCGCCCGCCTATATCGTCGAGGACGGTATCGCCCACACCGCCACCGTGGTCGACACAAAAGCCCACACCGCCATGCACTACCAGACCCACCCCAACACGGCGCTGCAAGAGGCCGGCTTCACCCGCCTCGGTACCGAGACGATTGCCGGCCACACCTGCACCGACTGGCGGGTGACCCCCAAAAATGCTGACCAGGGTCCGCCACAAACCATGTGCTACACCAAGGATGGCGTGCTTCTGCACACCATCCGCACCGGTCAGAACGTGCTCATCGCCACCGCGGTCAAATACGGCCCGGTATCGGCAAGCGAGTTCGCCATTCCCAAGGGCTACACGCGGTTGGACAATAAATAACCATGTCCGCCGCGCGGACCCTGGCCAGCCCGGTGCTCACCCGCGGCGGCAAGTTTTCGCCGTTCAAAACCGGCGTGCTCGCGCTGCTGTTCGTGCCGGCGCTGGTGCTGTTCGCCCAATATGTCGCGGGCCGGCTCGGCGCCCGGCCGGTGCTCGCGCTGGTGCACGGCACCGGGCTGTGGACGCTCCGTCTGCTGCTCATCACTCTCGCCCTCACGCCCGCGCGCAGCTTGTTGCAGGCAACCAAGCTCAACCTGGTGCGCCGCATGGTGGGCGTCGGTACCGCCTGTTATGCCGTGCTGCACGTCACGCTTTATTGCGCGCAGCAGAATTGGCGCATGCCGCACGTCGCCAGCGAGATCATCCATCGGCTCTATCTCACGCTCGGCTTCATCGGCGTGCTGATGCTGCTGGCGCTCGCTTTCACCTCCACCGATGGCCGCATGCGCGCGCTCGGCCGCAACTGGAAGCGCCTGCACCGGCTCGTCTATCTCATCGCCGTGCTCGGCCTGCTGCATTATTTCATGCAGGCCAAGTCCGAGGTCTATAACGCCGCGATCGCCGCCGGGCTGTATGTCTGGCTCATGGCCTGGCGCCTGCTGCCGCCGCTCTGGCGCCAATCGCCCACCGCCCCGGTGCTGCTGTTGCCGGTCGGCGTGCTTGCCACCGCCGGCATCGAATATGCCTGGTATGCCATCGCCACCCATGTGCACGCTGCCCGCGTCTGGGCCGCCAATTTCCAGCTTGCCCATTGGCGTCCCGCGGTGTGGACCGCGCTCTGGTGCCTCGCCGCCATCGCCCTGGTTGCCCTGTCCGCCCTCGCCACCCGCCTTCGCCAACGCCCGCGGCTCGCTCAACCGATGCCCAGCATGCGCTGATCAAGTCCGGCAGTTTTTTTGAGACGCGCCTGCCGGCGCGAAGTCCGGCACCGGCTGTATTTATGAGACGCGCCTGCCGGCGCTAAGTCCGGCACCGGCCCGCACCCCCACCCGGCCACCCACGAGCGTACACTGCCATGGGTGGCCGGGTGGGGGTGCGGGCCGGTGCCGGACTTCAAAACAAAGCACGTGCGGGCCGGTGCGGGACTTCGCGCCGGCTGGCGGGTCTCATAAACACTTCCGGTGCCGGACTTTCCGACAAAACAACCGGACTTCACATACTCATCCGGTAAAGCCTCACTATCCGCTCGGTCCGGTCCTCCAATTCCAGGCTGGTCGGCACTGTGTAGGTCGCAAACGCCTCCATCCCCGCGCGTGGCAGATAGGCCCGTCCCGGGTCCGCCACCCAGACCTGGCGATCCGCCGCCATGGCGCGCAGCCAGGGCAGGATATGCCGTGTCATCGGCGCCTCGTAGCACACGTCGCCGCACAGAATAATGTCCCAATCGGCCGCGCCCGACAGGTCCCCACCCGCCAGATCCGCTTGCGTAACCGCGACATCCAGCCCGTTCAGCGCCGCATTCGCCCGCGTCGCCGCCACCGCCATGGCATCGATATCCGCCGCCAGCACGCTGGCCGCCCCGGCCCGCGCGGCGGCCAGCGCCGCCAACCCGCCGCCGCAGGCAAAATCCAACACCCGCCGCCCCGCCACCTGCCCGGGATGGTCCAGCACATGCCGCGCCAGCGCCTGGCTGCCGGGCCAGGCGAATGCCCAGAACGGCGGCTCACAGCGCGCCGCGAGCCACGCCTCGCTCGCCTGCCAGATCGGCGTTATTTCGCTGGCCAAATAAAGCCGCAGCTCCGGCACCAGGGGCGCCACCCCAACCGCCGTATGCGTGCGAACGAAGGCGTCCGGGCTCACAACCGCCCGGCCAGCAGCGCCAGCCCGACCAGCAACCCCACCTCCCGATTGGCCCGAAACAACGCAAGGCAGCCGGCCGGGTCATGCACATCGAGCCGCGCCACCTGCCAGCCCAGCAACCCGGCCGCCGGCACCATCAACACATAGAACGCGCCCGAAAGCCCGGCCAGTTGCCCGGTCACGAGCAGCGCCACCACCATCAGGCCGTAGCACGCCCCCACGAACCAGCGCGGCCGCGCGGCGGACAACAAAGCGGTCGAGCGTATGCCGACCAACGCGTCATCCTCACGGTCCTGGTGCGCGTAAATCGTGTCATAGCCGAGAATCCACGCAATCGCCGCCGCGTACAAACCCGCCGCCGGCCAGGCCAGATGCCCGGCACCGGCGGCAAACCCCATCGGCGCCCCCCAGGCAAAGGTCAACCCAAGCACCGCCTGCGGCCACCAGGTCACCCGCTTCGCGGCCGGATAGAGCGCCACCAGCACCAGGCTCGCCACCCCCAAAAGCTGCGCCAGCCGGTTCAGCCGCAACAAAATCAACAGGCTGGCCAGCAGCAACGCCAGCAGAAACAGCATCGCCGCGCGCAGGCTCACACGGCCCGCGGCCAGCGGTCGGTTCGCCGTGCGCGTCACCTGCCGGTCCAGCTCGCGGTCCCACATATCGTTCACCACGCAGCCGGCGCTGCGCATCAACACCGACCCCAGCGCGAATTCCGTCAGCAACAGTGGCAGGCGCACCCCGCGCGCGGTCAGCGCCAAGCTCCACAGCCCCGGCAGAAACAGCAGCCACGCGCCGATCGGCCGGTCCAAGCGTGCAAGCAACGCATACGGGCGCGCCGATTCCGGCAAAAGCGCGACCCATCCGCCGGTTACGATATCGGTATGACGGGACATTGCTGCTATCCTCACTTCAGCATGACCAGACGCCCACCCCACATGTCCCAAACCCAGGTGCTGGCGCAACTGCCGTCCATCCGCCTGTTCCTGCCCTTTCCGCTCGCGGAACACGGCACCGCCATCACCTCGCCCGGCCAGGCCCATTACCTCGCCCACGTCATGCGCCGCGGTGTGGGAGACCGGTTGCGCGTGTTCAACGGCATTGACGGCGAATTCGTCGCCACCATCACGGACCTGCGCCGGGACGCCGCGAGCCTTGCCATCGGCCAGCAAACCCGCCCGCAACAGCCGGACCCCGATCTCTGGCTTCTGTTCGCCCTGCTCAAGCGCGCGCCCACCGAGCTTATCATCCAGAAGGCCACCGAACTCGGCGTCGGCGCCCTGCTGCCCGTCTTTACCACCCGCACCAATGCCGACCGCACCAACACCGACCGCCTCATCGCCATCGCCACCGAGGCGGCCGAGCAATGCGGCCGCCTGACCGTGCCCACCCTGCACGCCCCGCGCGCCTTGAGCGCTGTCCTTGCCGATTGGCCGCCCGCCCGGCGCCTGATCGCCTGTTGCGAACGCGCGGCAGACCTGCCCGTGCCGCGCGATGGCACGGGCCCGACCGCCCTGCTCATCGGCCCCGAGGGTGGTTTCACCGACGCGGAGCTTGACGCGCTCCATGCGCGTCCCTTTGTTCTGCCGGTCACTCTCGGTCCCCGCCTGCTGCGGGCCGATACCGCCGCCATCGTCGGCCTCGCCCTGCTGCAGGCTGCCTGACGTTCCTTCGCCTGCCCCCCTCCTGTCACGGAAGCCCATGTCCAACCCCGGCGAGACCAACCAGACACCGATCAGCGGCGTGGCGGCGCTCGCCGCCTATCTCGCCGCCGGCTGCAAGCCGCCCGCCGCCTTCCGCATCGGCACCGAGCACGAGAAATTCGGCTTCGATACCCAAAGCCTCGCCCCGCCGCCTTACGCCCCGGGCGGCATCCGGGCCCTGCTCGAAGGCCTGCAATCGCCCGATTGGACTCCCATTCTCGATAAGGGCAACCCGATCGGCCTTGCCGGAGACGGCCCATGGGCCGGCGCCTCCATCTCGCTCGAACCCGGCGGCCAATTCGAGCTGTCGGGCGCGCCCCTCGCCAACCTGCACCAGAGCTGCGCCGAATTCGCCGCCCATTTCAGTGAATTGCGCAACGTCGCCGGCGCCCTCGGCATCGGCTTCGCGCCGCTCGGCTTTCATCCGCTCGCCCGCCGCGCCGATATGCCCTGGATGCCGAAAAGCCGCTACGCGATCATGCGCCGCTACATGCCCCTGGTGGGCAGCATGGGCCTCGACATGATGCTCCGCACCTGCACGGTGCAGGTCAATCTCGATTTTTCCTCGGAAGCCGACATGGTGCGCAAGCTTCGTGTCAGCCTCGCGCTGCAGCCCATCGCCACCGCCCTGTTCGCCAATTCCCCACTTTCCGAGGGCCGCCCGAACGGGTTCCTGTCGGCGCGCGCCCATGTCTGGACCGATACCGACAATGCCCGCAGCGGCATTCCGCCCGTGGTGTTCGAGGACGGCTTCGGCTTCGAGCGCTACGTCGATTGGGCACTCGACGTGCCCATGTATTTCATCGTCCGTGACGGCCAGATGCTCGATGTCGCCGGCGCCTCCTTCCGGGCATTCATGCAGGGCCATCTGCCCGGCCACCCCGGCATCACCGCGACCATGGGCGATTTCGCCGACCACCTGACCACCATCTTCACCGATGTCCGCCTCAAGCGCTTTCTGGAAATGCGCGGCGCCGACGCCGGCAGCCCGGCCATGATGCTCGCCCAATCCGCCCTCTGGGTCGGCCTGCTGTACGATCCCGCGGCGCTCGCCGCCGCCGCCGCCCTCGTCGCCCGATCCCCCTGCGCGCATTACCAGGCGCTGCGTGTCGACGTGCCGAGGCTCGGCCTGAATTCCCCGTTCGGAGATCACACGGCACGCGACCTCGCGCGCGACGTGCTCGCCATCGCCGACCAGGGGCTGCGCGCCCGCGCCATCAGACGCGAGGACGGCGCCGACGAATCCGTCTATCTCGCCCCCCTGCACGCCATCATCGAAGGCGCCCCCACCCAGGCCGAACACTGGCTCGCCCGATATCACGGCCCCTGGCAGGGCGACGCCCGCCATATTTTTGCCGAGGCGCGAATTTAATCGAACAAATCGAGTGGGCACGTTCTTTTTTGAAAAAAAGAACCAAAAAACTTTCGCGACGCCAGGTCTGCGTCTCTTGCTCCGTTCTCGCTCTCGCCTCATGCTGGTGATGGCTCACCACAAAGGCGCCTCTCCATGCGGCTTCGGCATCTGCTCCTCGCTCTCGCCATCCCCCTGCCGCTGCTTGCCGCGGCACCATTGTCCGGCCCCGTGGCACCTTCCCTGTTCTCCGCCCTTGCCTGGCGAGACATCGGCCCATTCCGCGGCGGTCGCGCCCTCGCCGCCGCCGGCATTCCCGGCAATGGTCAGCTTTTCTACATGGGTGCCGCCGCCGGCGGGGTCTGGCGCACCGACAATGCCGGCGCCACCTGGCAACCGATTTTCGATGCCGAGCCGAATCTCTCGATCGGCGCCATCGCGCTCGCCCCCTCCAACCCCGACATAATTTACGTCGGCACCGGTGAAGGCGCGCTGCGCGGCGACATCACCTATGGCGCCGGCCTCTATAAATCCACCGATGCCGGTAAAACCTGGCATGTCATCGGCCTGAAAGACACCCGCCAGATCGGCGCCATCGCGGTCGATCCGCACAACCCGGATATCCTGCTCGTCGCCGCCATCGGCCACGCCTTCGGCCCCAATGCCGAGCGCGGTATATTCCGCAGCCAGGATGGCGGCCGAAGCTGGACCCGTACCCTTTTTGAAAATCCCGATACCGGCGCGATCGACGTCACCTTCGATCCGCATGATCCGCGCATCGCCTACGCCGCGCTCTGGCAGGTTCGCCGCCAACCCTGGAATTTCAGCTCCGGCGGCCCCGGTAGCGGCCTCTACCGCAGCACCGATAATGGCCGAAGCTGGACCCGGCTTTCCGGCCACGGCCTGCCCACCGGCACGCTCGGCCGCATCGATGTCTCGATCTCGCGCGCCGACCCCGCGCGCATCTTCGCCATGATCGAGGCAAAAAATGGCGGCCTGTTCCGCTCCGACGATGCCGGCCAAACCTGGCAACGCGTCAGCCAGGATGGAAGATTGCGGCAGCGCGCCTGGTATTTCTCCAAAATATTCGCCGATCCCCGCGACAAAAACACCGTCTACGCGGTCAATACCGGGCTCCTGCGCTCGCGCGATGGCGGCCGGACCTTCCATCTCCTGCCCGCCCCGCACGGAGATCATCACTTCCTCTGGATCGACCCCACCAATAACCACCACATGATCGACACCAATGATGGCGGCGCCAGCATCTCGCTCGATGACGGCAAAACCTGGTCGACCGAGAATAACCAGCCCACCGCCGCCATCTATCACATCGCCGCCGACAATCAATTCCCCTACCATCTCTACGGTGCCCAGCAGGACAATTCCAACCTGGCCATCGCCACTTACGACGATCAAGGCATCATCGACCAGACCGACTGGTATCAGGCCGGCGGCGGTGAATGCGGCTTCGTCCTGCCAGATCCGACCAACCCCGACATCATCGTCAGCGACAGCGAAAATTCCATCTCCCGCTTCGATCGCCACAGCCAGCAATCGCAGGATATCAGCGCCTACCCGATCGATGCCTCCGGCCACCCGGCACGCGAACTGAAATACCGCTTCAACTGGACCTCGCCGATGTTCCGCTCACGGCACGATCCGCGCGCGATCTATCTCGGCTACAATGTCGTCTTCAAAACCACCGACCAGGGCAATTCCTGGCACATCATCAGCCCGGACCTGACCAGGGACGACATATCGAAGCAGGGCCCCTCCGGCGGACCCATCACCAAGGACATCACCAGCGTCGAATATTACGATACCCTGTTCGCGCTCGCCGAAAGCCCGATCAGGCAAGGCCAGATCTGGGCCGGCTCCGATGACGGATTGGTCCACCTGACCGATAACGACGGCGCCACATGGCGCGATGTCACGCCGCGCGCGCTGCCCGCCTGGTCGGCAATCAGCATGATCGAGCCCTCGCATTTCAACCCGCGAACCGCCTATATCGCGGTCGATCGCCACAAGCTCGACGATATTTCTCCCTATGCCTATAAAACCACCGATGCCGGCGCCACCTGGGTTCCCATCGTCCACGGCCTGCCTCAGGGCGCCATCGTCCATGCCGTGCGCGAGGATCCCGTCAAGCCCGGCCTGCTGTTCGCCGGCACCGAACGCGGCGTGTTCGTCAGCTTCGATGATGGTGCCGACTGGCAAAGTCTGCAACGCGGCATGCCGGTCTCGCCGGTGCACGATCTGCTCATCCACGGGCCCGACCTCGCCATCGCAACCCACGGCCGCGGCTTCTGGATCCTCGATGACATCACCCCGCTTCGCCAACTCACACCGGGGGAAAAACCCACCACTACCCTGCTCTACACGCCCGAACCGGCGCTCCGCCTGCATTACCCCGACGATGTCGATTCCCACCGCCCCGCCGGCCAGAACCCGCCCCGCGGCGCGCTGATCGATTACGTCCTTCCCGCCAAGCCACGCGGTCCCGTGACCGTCGATATTCTCGACAGCAGCGGCGCCATCGTGCGCCACCTCTCCAGCGTCGCCCCGCCGCGCGCGCGGCAGCCCGGCGAATGGCCGGACCGCGTGGTCGATGCCGGCACCATCCCCGCCCGTGCCGGCATGAACCGTCTGGTCTGGGACCTCCGCTACAACGACCCCGTGCAAATTCCCGGCGCGATTTATTCCGACCAGGCGCCGCGCGGCCCGCTCGCCCCGCCCGGCCAATACACGGTGCGCCTCACCGCCCAGGGCAAAACCCTCGAAGCCCCC
>DAIDIQ010000121.1 GCA_027459285.1 Acetobacteraceae bacterium | reverse complement strand
CGGATGACCGGGCCAACCCGAGGCGATGCGGTATCAGCCGCCGTTCTTGCACACGGAGATCGAGGTGCCCTGGAAGGTGGACCAGCCATTGACCGAGACGCTGGTCGCGGTGCCGAAATAGGGCGGCAGCACCAGGTCCTGCAGGTGGTAGGTGAAGCCACCCACCGTGTAATTATAGTCGCCGTAATTGGCATCGCCTTCCAACGGGTCACCCACTTCCCAGACCTGGCCGCTTTTGCAGGCGGCGTTATTGGTCAGCGGGTCCTGCAGCCATTCCCCGACTTCGTGGCTCAATGCCGACACGTCCTGCGAGAAGGCGCCGGATTTGGTGATGTAGGTGAAGTGGGAATAGGTGTAGGTGCCGTTATAGGAGTGATAGCCGCCGATGCAGCAGCCGGATTTGGCATATTGCGTCAGGTAGGTGTTGGAGGTGATGAAAATCGGCAGGGCATTGGCCGGCACCTTGCCGGAGTTCAGGTATTTCTGCGCCTGGGTATCGAACCAGTTGATATAGGCCGTCAGCGCCGGGGCGCCGAACTGGTTGCCGTACGTGCCATCGCGCGTCGGCACCGACCAGGACACTTCCGGTTCCACCGTGGGCGTGCCGAGCAGAATGTGATAATTCTGGTTGCTGGAAACCGCATACCACAGGCTCGCGCGTTGGAACGCGTCTTCATATTGGGTGGTGCCGAGGTCCGTGCCGCCCTGCACGTAATCCACCGAGCTCTGGAATATCGGGCTGGCGAGCGTGTTGGTTACCACCGTGCCGCCATTGGCGCTGGTGGCGTTCGGGTCCTCGACATGGCCGCTCCAGGTCAGCTTGACCGGGATGACATAGACCGGAACCGTAACCCCGCTGGTGCTGGTGGGGTCGGACCCGACGAACACTTCGCTGCCGGATTTGGACCCGTTGCTCCAGGAGAAGGTCCAGAGCGGAATGGAGGCGGTCATTGCGCGGGTGCTGGTCTGCCGAGGCAAGGGCTGCACCGCGAACATGGGCTTTTCACCGGCGGCATGAGCGGGGCTGGCGGCAACCAAAGCCGCGAGCCCGAGCCCGGCGAGGAGAGTGGATTTCACGCAGATATCCTTTCTTTATAGAAGGAAAGCCAGGAACGAGGATGCCGCAAGACAGACGCCGGACCGGGCCGCGCCGCGGAAGCTGGCGGGGGCGGTTTATGTCGGCGTTGAAACGCTAGGAGAGTCGCGCCTCGGTTGACAAGAGGCATTCTCGCGTCTGTTACATTTTGGCCATGAGACGCGGGGGGTGGCGGACAACGCCCCGGCTTTTCGCAGGGTCGGCGCCAAATGGGGGCGGGGCCGGGGCCGCGCGGCGATGAACCTGTGACGCGATCAATGTTTTGATTCAGAAAGAAAAATAATTGGATGGGCGGACGCCCGGTCGCCCCCGCCAACCGCCGGCGGGCCCGGCCCTGTCCCTTCTATCGGGGGAGCAGCCCGACCAGCGCCTCGGCTTCGGCCAGGATGGGGGTGGCGATGGCGGCGGCGCGGGCGGCGCCTTGGCGGAGCAGGGCATCGAGCGCGGGAATATCGGCCATCAGCCGCCTG
>DAIDIQ010000091.1 GCA_027459285.1 Acetobacteraceae bacterium | reverse complement strand
CCGCTGACCGGGCCGACCGCGCTCGACCGGCTGAAGGCGGGCATGCCGCCGGCGCCCAGGCCCAAACCCAAAGGGCTGTGGCAGAAGCTGCTCGGCAAATGACCAATCACACGGAGGATGTCCCGCCGGAGGCGCTGAGCCATGCTGGCGCGGTGGTTGATAAGGCAATTGCGCATATGATGCGCCAGGAAATCGGCTCGCTGGAAATTGCCTCGGCTCTGTTGGCGGGGGCGCTTGGCCTGCTTGGCCGAAGTTTTTCGCGTGACAGCGTGCTGGCGGTGCTGGACCAGGCGCGCGCCGCCGCGGCAAGCGGCCAGTTCGAAACGACCCGCACATGAGCGGGATTTTCCTGCACAACAGCCGAACCCGGCGGCGTGAGCTATTCACCCCGATCGATCCCGCGCATGTCCGGTTATATGTGTGCGGCCCGACCGTCTATGACCGCGCGCATATCGGCAACGCCCGCACCTTCCTGATTTTCGATGTGCTGGCCCGGTTGTTGCGGCACGATTTTCCGCGCCTGACCTATGTGCGCAACATCACCGACGTAGACGACAAAATCAACGCGCGCGCTACCGAGAGGGGCGTGCCGATCGAGGCGGTGACCGCCGAGACGGCGCAATTCTTTGCCGAGGATATGGCAAGCCTCGGCATTCTGCCCCCGGACATCGAGCCACGCGCGACCGCGCACGTCCCCGACATGCTGCGAATGATCGAGACGTTGATCGACCTCGGCCACGCCTACGCGGCTGAGGGGCATGTGTTATTCTCGGTGCCGAGTTTTGCCGCATATGGCGCGCTGTCGGGACGTGATCCCGATGCGCTGCGCGCCGGCGCGCGCGTGGAAGTTGCCCCCTACAAGCGCGATCCGGGTGATTTCGTGTTGTGGAAGCCGTCACCTCCCGATCTGCCAGGCTGGGACAGCCCGTGGGGCCGCGGCCGGCCAGGCTGGCACATTGAATGCAGCGCCATGGCCGAGCGTTATCTCGGCCATGATTTCGACCTGCATGGCGGCGGCCAGGATCTTATTTTTCCCCACCATGAAAATGAATGCGCGCAAAGCCTGTGCGCGCATCCTGGCAGCGGGTTTGCCCATACTTGGCTGCATACGGGCATGTTGCGCGTGAACGGCGAGAAGATGTCAAAATCCCTCGGCAACATCCTGACCGTTCCGGCCATACTGGCGCGCGCCGCGCCAGAGACGGCGCGGCTGACCCTGCTACAGACGCATTATCGGGCGGAGCTGGATTTCACGGATGCCGGACTGGCCGAGTCCAAGCGCGCGCTCGACCGGTTCTATCGGGCAATGGCAAATGCGCCGGCAACCGAGGGGGCCGTGCCTGCGGCATTCCTGGCCGCGCTGCGCGATGATTTGAACACGCCAGCGGCGATTGCCTGCCTGCATGGGCTGGCCGATGCGGCGCTTGGCGGCGATGTGGCGGCGGCGGGCGGCCTGCGCGCCGCCGGCGCCCTGCTCGGTGTTCTTGGCCAGACGCCGGCGCAATGGTTTCAAGCCGGCGTCGATGGCGGCACAGTCGAGGCCGCCATTGCCGAACGTGCAGCAGCGAAACGCCTGCGGGATTTTGCCCGGGCCGATGCGATTCGTGCCGACTTGCTGGCGCGCGGCATCGTGCTCGAGGATACGCCGACCGGCACGATTTGGCGGCTGGCGTGACCGGTCGGGATGGCGGGGCTGACCTGACCGACCCGGGTGATGCGCCTGCAATCGTGCTGGTGCGGCCGCAACTGGCCGATAATATCGGCGCCTGCGCGCGCGCCATGGCCAATGGCGGCGTGTTCGATCTGCGCCTGGTCGCCCCGCGTGATGGCTGGCCGCAGGAAAAGGCCTGGCGCACCGCATCCGGCGCTGACCGGATTTTGGATGCGGCCCGTATATTCAACTCCGTCGCGGACGCGGTGGCCGATTGTCAGCGCGTCTTCGCCACCTGCCCACGGCCGCGGCATATCGTGAAGCCGGTGCTGACGGCACGCGGTGCGGCGGCGGAATTGCGCGCGCTCGCGGCGCGCGGATTGCGGAGCGCCATTCTGTTCGGGCCGGAGCGGGCAGGGCTCGACAACGACGACATGACGCACGCCGACACGCTGGTGCGTTATCCTCTGAATTCGGAATTCCTCTCGCTCAATTTGGCCCAGGCGGTGCTGGTCATGGCGTATGAATGGTGCCTGGCCACCGATGAGACGCCACCAAGATCGCTGATGACGCATGAATCGCGCGTGGCGAGCAAGGCAGAGCTGGAGAATTTTCTGGCGATGCTGGTGGCGCGCCTGAATGATACGCGGTTCCTGGCCAACGCCCAGAAGCGCGCTGGCATGGTGCGCAACCTGCGCCATCTTTTCCAGCGTGGCGAGGTGACCGAGCAGGAGTTGCGAACTTTGCACGGCGTGGTCACGGAACTGGCCATCGGCCGCGAAAACGCGGAACGCTGAACGCTGGCGCGCTACCTGGCCCCCGCCTTGCCGTCACCCGTGCAGATCAGCGACGACCACCGCGGAAGCCGCCATGCCAAGCGCCACCGCGCCAACCGCCGTGCCAGCCGCCGCCATGCCAGGCCCCGCCGCGCCAATAGCCGTGCCAGCCCCACCAACCCGGATGACCCCACCAGCCACCGCGCCAGCCCCAGCCGCCATACCAGCCCGGGCCCCAGCCCCAGCCGACGCCGAAAATGCCAACCGGATAAGCCCAGTCGGCATAGACCGGCGCGGCGGCGTAACCATAGCTCCCGTAACCATAGCCATAATCGTAAGCCGGGTAGTAACAACCCGCGAGACTGGCGGTGAGTACAGCGGCGCTGGCCAGTCTTGCCAGGCGAGAGCGCCAACCCGGCCCAGTGGTGGAAATTGCTGTCGTCATGCGTGCCTCGGGTCCGTCAGGTCAGGGTCGGGCATGGTCCACCCGCCCGCACCCTCTACACATGATATGGGTTTCACCCGGGCTCAAGCCGTGTTCGGCCCCGGGCGCAACTATGTGATCCATGGTTACCAGTCGTAACCCGCCCGACTTCGACGCAAGCGTAACAACTTGTCTTGGCGCCGCCTGCTTTTGGCCAAGATCGGGAGCATAGTGTGCGCATATCGCGTGGCGGCCTGCCTGGCCTGCCAGCCTCGGGAGGGTATGATGACGTTACGTCGTGGCTTTTATTTCGTGACCAGCAGTCTGGTTGCGGCCGGGTTGGTATTGGGGCCGCTGCCGGCGCAGGCCCAGGGCTATGATCAGGCGCCGGAGGCGACGGCCTATGATCAGGCGCCAAGCCAGGACCCGCCGGCGCTGGTGGGCCGGCTTGCCTCGGTCAACGGCGCGGCGTCCTATCATGCCGCGGGCCAGACCACCTGGACCGACGCGGTGCCAAATACGCCGCTGACCGATGGCGATGCTTATTGGACACAGCCACAGGCCGGTGCGCGGCTGGAAGTTGAGTCGAACGAGTTCTGGATGAACGGTCAGACCGAGCTCGATGTCAATTCCCTCGACGAGCAGGCATTGAACGCAAGCCTGCCGACCGGCGAAATCTACGTCGATCTGCGCGTGGCGGCTCCGGGCCAGATTTATGCCATCCAGACTCCACGCGGCACGGTTACCCTGTTCGGACCAGGGCGGTTCGACATACTCGCCGGCGATACTGACAACCCGACCGTGGTGAGCGCGCTGGACGGGCGGGCCGAAATAACGGCGGCGGGCCTGGTGCAACCGGTGTCCGCAGGCGAAAGCGTATTCCTGAGCGGCGCCAACAGCCCATACCAGGTTCAAACCGGTCCATTGCAAAGCGATGACTTCATCGACCAGATGCGCGGGCAGGATCAGATAGCGGCCCCGCAGGGCGCGCCGCCTCCGCCTGTGGTGGCCGAGATGACCGGCGGCGAGGATTTGAACCAGTACGGCACCTGGCAGCCAGATCCGAGCTATGGCGATGTCTGGTATCCGAATGTCGGCGCGGATTGGGCCCCCTATCGCGACGGGCGCTGGTCCTATGTCGCGCCCTGGGGTTGGACCTGGGTGGATGCCGAGCCTTGGGGCTTCGCACCGTTCCATTACGGGCGTTGGGTGCAGGTTGGGCCGCGCTGGGGCTGGGTGCCGGTCTATCCTGGCTATCGGCCCGAAGGGCCGCCCGTCTATGCGCCGGCGCTGGTCACCTTCTTTGGCATCGGGGCCGCGGTTGGCGCGGCGGTGGCGCTGGGGTTTGGCCTGGGCAGGGGCCCGGCTTTTGCCCCGGGCGCCGATATCGGCTGGGTGCCGCTTGGCCCGCGTGAGGCATATCTGCCGCCGTACGCGGTCAGCCGCACCTATATAAACCGGGTCAATATCACCAACATCCGCACAGTGAACGTTACCAACATCATCAATGAACGGCAGAGAATGCCGATTAATCGCTTCACGAATGCGCACGCGGCCGTCGTGGTGCCGGCATCGGCTATGGCGGCAAGCCGGCCGGTGCGTGCGGCGCTGCGCCAGCCTGCGCCCGCGGAGCTTGCCAGGGTGCATGGGCTGATCAACCGCGCGCCGATTGCGCCCGGGGCGCATACGTTGGGCATAACACCGCATGTCGCACAGCATCTGCACCTGCCGTCGGTCGCGGCGCCGCGCGCGGCAGGGCCGGAAATTCGCCCGGCGCCGGCGCGGCTACGGCCAGGAACGGCGCGCACCAACCTGCCACCTTTGCAACCAGGCCATGGCGCGCGGCCAGGCATGCCGCACCCGCCGGCGCGCGTGCCAGGTGGCGAACGGCCGCAAGTCAGGGCGCCGGGTGCCGAGCATTTGCAAGGCTTTGTACCGCCCCCGCGCTCACCCGCGGCGCCGAGCCGCCCGAATGCGCCCGCCGCGCCAAACCGCCCCGATTTGCGACCGCGCCCGCAGCCGGGCCAACGCCCGGTGCCTCATCCCGAGGCACGACCAGCAGCGCGGCCCGAGGCGCGCCCAAGCCCGCACCCTGAGGCGCGTCCCCCCGCGGACCGGTTCACCATGCATCCCGCGCCACGGCCACAGCCGCGGCCTGAAGCGCGTCCGGCGCCACGGCCACAGCTCCGCCCGGCACCGCGGCCAGATATGCACCCGGCACCGCGACCGGCGTTTCATCCTCCTGAACGGCCGCAGGCCCGCCCCGAGCCAAGGCCACAAATGCGGCCCGAACCACGCCGTCCCGAACCACGCCGTCCCGAACCACCTCGGCCCGAGGATCAACACAAGCCAGGCTGATTGCCGAGCCAACCGGGGTGTCCGCGCGCATGCATGGCACCCCGGTTGGCGGCAGCTAACTGAGCGTTAAGCCCCCCATGCGAGGTTGGCCCGAGCAAGGGGTTTGAGCCGGGAAAATGGCGCGCAAGGCTGCGAAAGCCGCCACCATCGTGGTGCGGCGGGAAGAAATTGTTCAGGGCGGTCACCATGGCGGTGCCTGGAAGGTCGCCTATGCCGATTTCGTGACCGCCATGATGGCGTTTTTTCTGCTGATGTGGCTGATCAATGCCACCACCGAAAAACAACGGCGCGGCATCGCCGATTATTTCAGCCCACAGAACGCGATGGGGGAAACCGCCTCCGGCTCGGGCAAGCCGTTCGGCGGCACGACACCGTTTTCCGAGGGCTCACTGGTTTCGGACCGTGGCGCGGCTGAAATCATCCCTGGCATCAACCAGCCGCTAGCGCGGGCCAACTACACAAATACCAGTCAGCAGGCCGCTCCGCGTATGACCGAGCATGGTGGCGCTGGTGAACAGCCAACCTACGCGCCGGGCACTGGCACCAGCGGCATGGCCGCCGCCGGCGGCGCCGCTGGGGTGGGCGCGGCCCCCGCCAAGGCCGCGCCTGCGCATGGCGCGGTCGCACCACGCTCTGTTCCGCCCGCAGTCGCGCCCGCCGCCCCGCCGCCTGCCGCCCCGCCGCCCGCCGAGGAGGCGGCGCGATTTGCCGAGGCAGCCCGCGCCATGCGCGCCGCGGTGCTGCGTGATAAGGCGCTGGCGGGCTTGGCCGATCAATTGAAAATCGACGAAACGCCGGCAGGTCTGCGCATCCAGATCGTCGATCAGGACAAGCAGCCCATGTTTGCGTCCGGCTCTGCCGCGCTTGATCCGCGAGCGGCGGCTTTGCTGCTGAAAATTGCGCCGATCTTGAACGGATTGAGCGAAGGCATCGCGATCACCGGCCATACCGATGCAGCGCCTTACCGTGGTACCGGCAAAACCAACTGGGAATTGTCATCGGAAAGGGCAGAGGCGACGCTGCGGCTGCTGATGGGCGCCGGCCTGGCCGAGGCGCGGGTCCGCCGTGTCTCAGGCGTCGCGGCAAGCCAGCCATTGCTGCCAAAAAATCCAATGGCCGCGGTCAACCGCCGAATCACGATTGTGGTGCTGCGCGCGGCGCAGCCGGACTGAGGTGGGCCGATGCTGACACTCGGGGGCCTCGCGTTTCTGCTGATCTGCGTGGTCAGCTCCTACCTGTTGTCTGGCGGCAGCCTGGCGCCCCTGCTGGAGGCGCTACCGTTCGAACTGCTCACCATTGGTGGTGCCGCCATAGGCACTTTCGTGATGGCCAATTCTATTCATGAGGTAAAGCATACCCTGGCCGGCCTGCTGAAAATCATCAAGGGCAAAAGCTTCAAGAAGGCGGACTATATCGATCTTCTCAGTCTGATGTTCTATTTCACCAAGCTTGCCAACAGCAAGGGTGCCATGGCACTGGAGCCACATATCGAGAAACCCGCCGAAAGCGCAGCCTTTCAGAAATTCCCGAAAATCCTGAGCAACAAGCACGCGACGTCCATGATATGTGATTATCTGCGCATGCTGGGCATGAATGCGGATGATCCTAACCAGATCGAGGACGTGATGGGCCGGGAACTCAAGAAGACCCTGAATGAGGAATTGCATAGCGCGCACGCCTTGCAGACCATGGCCGACGGACTGCCGGCACTGGGCATTGTTGCCGCGGTGCTCGGCGTCATCAAAACCATGGGTCATATCAATGAGCCCCCGGCGGTGCTGGGTGCCATGATCGGCGGTGCCCTGGTCGGTACTTTTCTGGGTGTGCTGCTGGCTTATGGCATGGTCGGACCGTGCGCAGCCCGTCTGCAGACCATGGTCATGGAAGAGTCGAAATATTTCGAGGTGATCCGCGCGGTACTGATCGCGCATCTACACGGCAACGCACCACAAGTCAGCGTGGAAACCGGCCGCAAGATGGCGCCCAACCAGTACATGCCAAGCTTCGCCGAACTCGAGGAAGCGACACGAAGTCTGCAGATCGGGTGAATGCCTGCCATTGCCGATCATGATGTTCGTCAAGGCTCGGGCCTCCAGAATGCGAGGCTGGTTTCCCTTTTTTGCCAGGAGAACCCGAGGATCCAATAAGGCGTCGGCGAAGCGGTGCTCGCCGCCGCTTTCCAGGCACCGGATCCCAGCCAGATCGATGATTGAGCAGTGGGGGGCGTCGGCGTAACGCGGGGGCCGACGGAATTTGATGCCAGTATCGGCGAATACGGTTTGGATTTGGCGTCGCTTTGGCCGGTTGGCAGATCGTCCACCTCCGTCCGCCGCCTCCATTTGGCGACCGTCTTTTGGTTGATCCCGGAACCTGTCGCCAGACCCCCTAAGCTCTCTTGACCAGGCTGTATCGCTCGACCGACCGACCCTGCCGCCGTGGTGCGGCCCCGTGGAGCCCCCATGCCCCGGCGGTTTCTGGAAATCGGTTGCAAAACCCCATTGCAATCGATTGCGGGTGACGATATCGTGATGGCAATGATCACCGCCGGCACCGGGCAAACCGGTAAGCCGCGTGGTTGGCAAAGGGAGGAACTGACCGCATGACCAAGGCACGACTGCGCGCGGCACTGTTGGGTGGCGCGGCCCTGATCTCATCGGCGCCGCTGGCATTGGCGCAAACCGCGCCGGGCGGGCAGATACAGGGTAACCCGGCGACCAGCGCGCGCCAGAAGGCGCAGGCGCCCGCCGCGGCGGCCAATAACGGGCTTGAGCA
>DAIDIQ010000080.1 GCA_027459285.1 Acetobacteraceae bacterium | reverse complement strand
TGCATGGCGGCGCGGTGACGGTGGCCCTGAAGGAAGGGCGGCTGGAGTTCGACATTGTCGCGAACCCGCCGCCGGCGGAGCCACAGGCGGAAGGCAAGACACCGGAAACCGTGGGCGGATGACGGGCGTCGGAGACGGCGGCATCCCGCTGACCGAGCGAACCGGAAACGGCCCGTGATCCGCGGGGGCAGCCCAGCCGCCTTGGCCGCGCCTTGGGTGGGTGCATAGCGGGGGCGGCACGGCTTTATCTGGCTGGCGGGCTTCGCTTGCCCCGCTGCGGGCGTGCCTGGTCCGGCAGGCCGCCGAGCGCGCAGATGTGGTGCCAATGCGCGGCCCGCACCGGCATGACCGACAGGCGCGACTGGCGCAGCAGGTCGAGCCCGGCCAGGGCCGGGTCCTGTTTCATGGTGGCCAGGGTCACGGGTTCGGGCAGGGTGGCGACCGCCTGCATATCGACCGCCGACCAGTCTCCCTCGGTCGCCGTGGGGTCGGGGTAGGCGGCGCGGACCACGCGGACGATGCCGACGATCTGTCTACCTTGGTTGGAATGATAGAAAAAGCAGAGGTCGCCCACGCGCATGGCACGCAGATGATTGCGCGCGGCGTAATTGCGCACACCTGTCCAGGGCTCGATGTCGTTGGCCTGCTGTTGCGCCCAACTGAAGGCATCGGGTTCGGATTTGACGAGCCAATAGGCGGACGGGATTTGCGACATGAGAGGTCCGGGGTTTGACCAGGTGCCTGGCCCTGTTGGGCGGGGCCTCTATCAAAATGCGTGCTTAGGGGTCTAGTGTGCGGGGCATGGACTCCGCGCAACCGATACTTGGCGCTGCCCGCGGCAAGCGCTGGAACTGGCACAAACTGGCCAATCCGGGCCAATTCCTGCGCGTCTCGGCGCGTTTCCTGCTGCCACTGAGCATCGCCGGCGTGCTGATCACCGCGGTCGGGCTGGTCTGGGGCCTGTGGTTTTCCCCGGCGGACTGGCAGCAGGGCCAGACGGTGCGGATCATGTATATCCATGTGCCCTCGGCGTGGCTGGCGATGTCGGGCTATGCCGGGCTTGCGGTGTGCTCGGTGATATCGCTCGTGTGGCGGCATCCGCTGGCGGATATCGCGGCGGCCGAGATCAGCCCGGTCGGGGCATCGTTCACGGCGCTGTGCCTCGCCTCCGGCAGCCTGTGGGGGCGGCCGACCTGGGGCACCTGGTGGGTGTGGGATGCGCGGCTGACCTCGGTGCTGGTGCTGTTTTTTCTGTATCTGGGGCACATCGCGCTGATCAATGCCTTCGATGACCGGGAGCGTGGCGCCCGCGCCGGCGCCATTCTGGCCCTGGTCGGAGTCATCAACCTGCCGATCATCAAATTCAGCGTGACCTGGTGGAACACGCTGCATCAGCCGGCCAGCATCTCGCTGTTCAGCGCGCCAAAAATGTATGTGGGCATGCTGGCGCCGCTGTTCGTCTCGGCGCTGGGCTATACGCTGCTGTTTGCCGCCATCGTGGTGTCGCGCACCCGGTCGGGCATCATGGAGCGGCGGGTGCGCGGGCTGTTGCAGGCGCGGGCGGAGCGGGCGGCGTGAAGGACTGGCGCTTCGTCACCGCCGCCTACATTTTGGGGATATCGATCCCCATCTGGTTGGGGGTGGCGGCCGCCTTGCGGGCGCGACGGGCGAAGCGGCGCCTGGCGGCGCTGGAGGCGGCGCGGGTATCATGAAACGCAAACACAGGCGATTGGCGATTTTGACGGCGTGCGCGGTGGGCGTGGGCAGCGCCGCGGCGCTGGCTTTCTCGGCGCTGAGCAGCGACATGGTGTATTATCTGTCGCCCTCGCAAATCGCCGCGAAGCACCCCTCGGTCCGGCGCACCTTCCGGCTTGGCGGCCTGGTCGAGGCCGGCAGCCTGAAGCACGAGACCGTGAACGGCCAGCCTGTGGCGGTGTTCAAGGTGACCGACCTGAAGGGCGACGTCACCGTGACCTATAAGGGCATACTGCCCGACCTGTTCCGCGAGGGGCAGGGGGTGGTGACGATGGGGCATATGCGGCCCAACGGCACGTTCCTGGCCACCGAGGTATTGGCCAAGCACGACGCCAATTATATGCCGAAGGACGTGGAACAGGCGCTGATCGCCTCGGGCAAATGGCACCCGAGCGAGGGCGCGCCGCCGCCCGCCGCGACCTGGGACATGCTGAACCCGCGCAGCCTGGCGAAGCCGAAACCGGTTGGGACCTGACGCATGACGCCTGAGATTGGCCATTTCGCGCTGGCATTGGCCTGCGTGTTCGCCTTCACACAGGGAATTTTTCCAATCTTCGGCGCGAGCCGCCGGGATATGCGGCTGATGCAGGCGGCGCCGGCCTTGGCGCTGGGGCAATTGGCCGGGCTGGTGATTGCCGCCGCCGCCCTGGTGCATGCCGCCGTGACCAATGATTTCTCGGTGCTGAACATCGCCGAGAACAGCAGCAGCCTGAAGCCGCTGCTGTATAAAATCACCGGCACCTGGGGCAACCATGAAGGCTCGATTCTGCTATGGTGCCTGATTTTGGGCCTGTGCGGCGGGGCGGTGGCCGTATTTGGCCGCAATCTGCCAACCGGGCTGCGCGCCCGGGTGATCGGGGTGTTGGGGCTTACCGCGGCGGGGTTCGAATTGTTCGCGCTGCTGACCAGCGACCCTTTCACGCGGATCTGGCCGGCGCCATTGCAGGGCCAGGGCATGAACCCGCTGTTGCAGGACCCCGGGCTCGCCTTCCATCCGCCCATTCTCTATTGCGGCTATGTCGGCTTCGCGGTGCCGTTCGCCTTTGCCGTGGCCGCCCTGCTGGAAGGCCGAATCGATGCCGCCTGGGGGCGCTGGGTGCGGCCATGGGCGCTGGTTTCCTGGTGTTTTCTGACCGGCGGCATCGCGCTCGGGTCGTGGTGGGCCTATTACGAGTTGGGCTGGGGCGGTTACTGGTTCTGGGACCCGGTGGAAAACGCGAGCCTGCTGCCCTGGCTGGCCGGCACCGCGCTGGTGCATTCGGCCATCGTCGTCGAAAAGCGCGAGGCGCTGAAGGTGTGGACCGTGCTGCTGGCCATCGGTACGTTCAGCCTGTCCTTGTCCGGCACATTCCTGGTGCGCTCGGGCATTTTGAATTCAGTGCATTCCTTCGCCGAGGATCCAGGCCGGGGCGTGTTCATTCTGGCGCTGCTCGGCCTGGTCATTGGCGGGTCGCTGATATTGTTCGTCTGGCGGGCGCCGGCCATGGCGCCGTCCGGCCTGTTTGCCCCCGTCTCACGCGAGGGCATGCTGGTGGTGAACAATATCCTGCTGTGCGCCATGTGCGCGGTGGTGCTGACCGGCACGGTCTTTCCGCTGTTCGCGGAGTTGGTCGGCGCGAAAATCTCGGTCGGTGAGCCGTTCTTCAATTCCACCGTGTTTCCGCTGGCCATACCGCTGATGCTGGCCATGGCGGTCGGGCCCACCTTGTCGTGGAAGCGGGCGGAATTGATGCCGGCCTTCGCGCGGCTGTGGTGGGCGGCGCTGATCGCGGCCGCGGTCGGGCTGACGATTGCCATTGGCTGGCACCGTATTCTGCCGGCGCTGGCGTTCATGGCCGCGGCCTGGATCATTGCCGGATCGGCGGCGGAACTGGCCGAGCGCACCCTGCTGTTCCGCGCCCCCCTGGCGCAAAGCTGGGCCCGAGCCAAGGGCCTGCGGCTGGCCACCTGGGGCTCGGCGATGGCGCATGCGGGGCTCGGCGTCACGGTGGCGGGCATTGCCGGCATGGCGTTGCAAAGCCAGGCGATCGTGGCGGTGAAGCCGGGGCAGGTGACGCATCTGGCCGGGTATGACTGGACGCTCGACAAGATCAGCACGGTGCAGGGGCCGAATTACGTGGCGCGCATCGCCACCGTCACCGTGGCGCATGATGGGCACGTTGTCGCGGTGCTGCACCCGGGGCGGCGGTCCTTTCCGTTGGAGCAGCAGACCACCAACGATACCTCGATCCGCACCAATTTCCTGTTCGATCTCTATTCGGCGATGGGCGATGAGAGCGGCGGCAAGGTGGTGCTGCGGCTGCACTTCAACCCGCTGGCACCCTGGATATGGCTGGGTGCGCTGGTAATGGCAGGCGGCGGCGGCTTGTCGCTGGTCGACCGGCGGCGGGTGCGGGTGGGCGCGCCGGCGCGGGCGCACGTGCCGGCGGTGCCGGCCTGAGGCGAGCGTGATGGCCGAACCCGAGCCTGGCCTGGCACGCCGCCGCCTGTTGCTGGCGGTGCCGCTGGGTATTGCCGGGCTGGCCGGGCTGGGCAGCATGGAATTGCTGCGGCGCATGCGCAACGGCACCTATAACCCGCACGCCATCAACGACCCGCGCATCGGCCATCCGGTGCCGGATTTCAGCCTGCCGGCGCAGCCACCGGCGACGCGGGGTTTTTCCTCGGCCGATGTGATGGCGGCGGGCCGACCGATATTGATCAATTTTTTTGCCAGCTGGTGCGTGCCGTGCCTGCAGGAGGCGCCGACGCTGATGGCGCTGCACGACAGCAAGACCATTCCCCTCTGGGGTGTCGCCTATCAGGACGCGGCGCCGGCGGCGAGCGATTTTCTGGCCCGCAACGGCAACCCGTATACACGGCTGGCGCGCGATGATACCGGCACCACCGCGATCAATTTCGGGCTGTATGGCGTGCCAGAGACCTATTACATCGACCGGCACGGCATTATCCGCTGGCGCTGGGCCGGCCCGCTGACCGAGGAGACGGGAATCGGCCGGTTGCACAGCCTGATGGCGGCCTATCCATGAGGCGCGGGGCCTGGCTGGTCATCCTGGTGCTGCTGGCCGGCCTGCCGGCGCGCGCCTGGGCCGTGACCGACCCGTCCGAGATGCTGCCCAACCATGCCGAGGAATTGCGCGCCGAGGCGATTGGCAGCCAGTTGCGCTGCCTCGTGTGCCAGAACATGACGATCGAGGACAGTGACGCCAAGCTCGCCAAGCAACTGCGCCACATCGTGCGCGAGCAGGTGGTGGCGGGTAAAAGCAACAAGCAGGTCATTGCCTGGATGGTGGCGCGCTATGGCGCGTTCGTCCGGTTGCGGCCGCCGTTCGAACCCCTGACCTGGGTGTTGTGGTTTTCGCCGCTGCTGGCGTTGGGCGTGGGTGTTGGCGCGGCGGCGCTCAGCCGGCGCCGGCCGGCGGCACCCATCAGCCTGAGTGATGACGAACGGGCGCGGGCGCGGGCGCTGCTGGAACCATGATCTGGCTGAAACTGGCCGTGGTGGCCGTGATTTGCCTTGGCCCGCTGGTCTGGACCGTGATCCGGCCAGGGCGGGCGCGCATGCGGCGCGAATCGGCGCTGGCGCTGTATCGGGCGCAACGCGCCGAGGTGGACCGCGACCTGGCCGAACGGCGCATCGGCGCGCCCGAACACGCGGTGGCCGTGCTGGAAATCGAGCGTCGGGCCCTGGCCGAGGCGGCCGTGACCGAAAAGACCCGCGAAAGCGACCGCGCCGTGCTGCTGGCGCTGATGTTTGCCGTGCCGGCGATCGCGCTGCCGCTTTATCTGTATTCCAACGCCATTCCCGGCCTGCCGGCGCAGCCCTTGCGGGCGCGGATGGCGGAACTGCGGCAGCAGGCGGCGAAACAGGCGGCGCTGGAAGCCAAGCTGAAGGCAAAAATCGCGACTCTCGACCCGCATTCCGAGCTGGCGCGGCACGGGTATATTCTGTTGGGCAATTTGCAGGATTCCGAGGGTGACCTGAAGGCGGCCGCCACGTCCTGGGCGACGGCGCTGGCCATCCGGTTCGACCCCAACCTGGCCGCGGAGGTCGCGGAGGCGGATAGCCGGCTCGAGGGGCGGGTCAGCGCGCGGTCCGCCGCCTTGTTCCGCCAGGCGCTGGCCGCGGCGCCGGCCAACGCGCCCTGGCGGGCGGATGTGGAACAGCGCCTGGCGAGCATCAGCGGCCCGCGCGCCGATGCCGGCCCGGCGGCGGCGCCGAAGTGAAGCCATTCTTTGTGATGGGGGCGCCGAAATCCGGCACCACCTGGCTGCAGACCATCATGAACGCGCACCCGCAGATCGCCTGCTTCGGCGAGGGGCATTTCATCGAGCAGATCGTGCTGCCGATGCAGGCGCTGCTGCGCCATTACAACCAGAAGCTCGAGGTGGTGGCGGAGGCGGTGTATGGCGGCCAACCCTATTACCCGCCGATCGATGGCGATGACGCGATAAGCCTGATCCGGCCATTGATCGGCGGGCTGATGCGCCGTGCCGTGCCCGAACTGCGCCAGAAGCGGCGCCAGCGCTGGGCGGAACGGGGGGGGACGGCGGGCGCGCGCGCCTCGGCGCTCGCGGAACTCGGCCTGCTCTGGTGGGGTGACAAGACGCCGGCCTATTCACGCCATATCGGGGAATTGGACCGGTTATTCCCCATGAGCCGCTTCATCGATATCGTGCGCGACCCGCGGGATGTGGCGGTGTCGGTGCTGTATCATGGTGTGCGCGCCGGGTCGTTGACCGATGTGCGCGGCGATACCGCGAAGCGACACGAGCTGATCCGCCATGCCATGGCGCGCTGGGTTGAACATAACCACAGCATCAGGCGCGCGCGTGAGCGGCTGCAGGGCCGGTTGCTGCAGGTGCGCTACGAGGACCTGGTGGCCGACCCGGCACCGCAATTCCGGCGGCTGTATGCCCACCTGGAAGGCGTGACCATTACCGACGAGATCATTGCCAACTCGGTCGCCGCCTGTTCGTTCCAGGCCATGTCCGGCGGGCGCCAGCCGGGCGAGACCGATGACACGAGCTTTTTCCGCGCCGGCACCAGCGGCCAGCACGAGGCTGAATTGAGCGACGCGGAACGCGCGCTGGTGACGGAGCTGGCCGGCGACCTGGCGCCGGAACTGGCGAAAACCGCGTGAAGGGGTTGAGGTGAGGTAACAAATTTCGTTCTTTTTTGAAAAAAAGACCCAAAAAACTTTTGTGACCTCATGGCTGTGCCGGTGGCTCCGGGATCAGCGGGCGGGAGACGAGACGGCATGGCGGAGCGGGATTTGACGGCGCGTGAGCTGACGCTGCGTGGCGTGGTGCTGGGGGCCCTGATCACCACCGTGTTCACGGCGGCCAATGTCTATCTCGGCCTCAGGGTGGGGCTGACCTTCGCCAGTTCCATTCCCGCGGCGGTGATTTCGATGGCGGCGCTGAAGGCGTTGCGTGGCGGCACGATCTGGGAAAACAACATCGTGCAGACCGTGGCGTCCGCCGCCGGCACCCTGTCCTCGATCATTTTCGTGTTGCCCGGGCTGGTGATGGTCGGCTGGTGGACCGGATTTCCCTTTTGGGCGAGTTTTGCCACCTGCGCCATCGGCGGCACCATGGGCGTCATGTACACGGTGCCGCTGCGCCGGGCCATGGTTACCAACTCCCCCCTGCCGTACCCCGAGGGCGTGGCCGCCGCCGCGGTGCTGCGCGTCGGCGCCGCCGAGGGTGATGCCGAGGCCGGGCGGGAGGCGCGGCTGGGCGTGCTGGCGCTGGTGCTGGCGAGCGTCGCCTCGGCCGCGACGGCGGCGATGGTGGGCATGAAATTACTGGCCGACGAGGTGGACTGGTTTTTCCGGCCCACCCCCACCACCGCCAGCGGCATTGGCGGCGCGTTGTCGCTGGCGCTGTTCGGCGTTGGCCACCTGGTCGGGCTCGCGGTCGGGCTGTCGATGCTGCTCGGCGTATTCATCGCCTGGGGCATTGCCACCCCGGTGCTGACCGCGCTGCACCCGGTGGCGGGCCCGGCGGCAACGGTTGCTCAGGCGGTGTGGGGGCACGATGTGCGGCTGATCGGCGCCGGCGCCATTGGCACCGCGTCGATCTGGACCCTGGCGCAACTGGTGGTGCCGGTGTGGAACGGTCTGGCATCGTCGCTGCGGGCATCACGCGTTTCGGCCGGCGGCAATGGCGGCAGCCTGCCCTTGCAGGAGCGGGATTTGCCGCTGCCCATCGTCGGCGCGGTCATGCTGGCCTGCCTGCCGCCCTTGGCGCTGCTGCTGGGCCTGTTTCTGCGCGGCACGCCGCTGGCGCCAATCTGGCTGCCGCTGGTCGCGGCCGGCATGGTCTATGTGGTGCTTGCCGGGTTTCTGGTCGCCGCCGTGTGCGGCGCCATGGCCGGGTTGATCGGCAGTTCCAACAGCCCGATTTCCGGCCTGTGCATATTGAGCGTGCTGGGGGCCGCGGTGTTGCTGAATTTGCTGGCGCGCGCCCATGTGGGTGCCACCGGCGCGCCGGCGCTGGTCGCCTTCACGCTGTTCGTGACCGCCGTGGTGGAATGCGTGGCCACCATTGCCAATGATAATCTCCAGGATTTGAAAACCGGCCAGTTGGTCGAGGCCACGCCATGGAAGCAGCAGGTGGCGCTGGTTATCGGCGTTTTCGCGGGCGCGCTAGTGATACCGCCAATTCTTGACCTGATGAACCATGCCTTCGGCTTCGCCGGCGCGCACAACCACGCCATCTCGGCAACCCCCCTGCCCGCGCCGCAAGCCGTGCTGATCAGCACGCTCGCCCGCGGCGTGATCGAGGGTAATCTCGATTGGTCGATGCTCGGCGTGGGCGTGCTGGTGGGCGCGTTGCTGGTCGGGCTCGACGAGGCGTTGCGGCACGGCACGCGCAAAATGTCGTGCCCGCCACTGGGTGTTGCCTTGGCGATTTATCTGCCGAGCGCGGTAACCACACCGCTGATCGTGGGCGCCGTGATCGGGTATTTCCATGACCGGCGCGCTTTGGCCAGCGGGCCGGCGGGTGAGGCGCGCAAGCGCCTGGGGGTGCTGGTGGCCAGTGGCCTGATCGTCGGGGAAAGCCTGTTTCAGGTGCTGATGGCGGGGCTGATCGTGGCCACCAACGAGGCATCGCCGCTCGCGGTGGTCGGACCAGGCTTTGCCGCCTGGTCCGACTGGCTGGCGCTACTCGCGTTCTTTGCCGTGCCGCTCACGGTTTATTGGGCGATCTGGCGGCGGGCCGAAGCACGCCCGCCGACGATCGATGCCAACGGTCATTCTTTCTGACCGTTGGCATGAGCGATAGTTTCTCGACTGGTGAGTAAAAACCGGTCGCGCGCAGATCTCAGCAGCCCGAGCCCTGGCAGGTCACCAGATAGGACCGCCAATCGGCGCCGTTTTGCACTGCCAGCAACAACTGATTATTGTTGTTCAAGGCAACGGTCGCGTTGTCGAAGCCCGAAAACGTGCCAAAGCTGCTGACGGTGGTGCCGTTATAGAGAAAGCCAAATTGCTTGCCACCCGACCCCGAAACGTAGGTGCCGGCAACCCGCCCGGTATCGCTGATCGCGGTCACGGTCACTTTTCTCGCCTTTGTCGGCATGTCGAAGCTGGTATAGGCGCCGTTCTGATAGACAAACCCGTGCGGCACGCCGGCGGCATCCACATAGGACCCGGCGACCTCGTTTTTGTCGTTCACATAGCCGCCACCAGCCGAGACCGCGCCGGGCGGCAGCAATTGGGTAAAGTTCGGATACCGGCCGAAGAACACGGTGTGATTGCCGGAAAGCCCGTAATCATTGCCGGCTACGACGCCAGCTTTGTTGATGCTGCGGGCGGTCTGGAACTGATCATACATCGGCGAATGAAAAAGATGCGAGGGAATGCCGAAGCTCGGGTCGGTCGGCGCCGTGAAGCTGACCACCTCGGTGTAGAAAATCAGCCGGCCATCCGCAAACCCGATCGGGTTTGGCTGCACCGGTTGCCCGCCAAAGCTGCCGACCAGCACGATATTGTAGCGCCGGTCGAGCACGCCATTGCGGATCAAATACATGTGCGGAACCGCGAACAGGCCCTCTGTCTCGTAACCGAGAATATCACCATTATTATCGATCGCCTGCACCGTCGGTGCCGCGCCGTACTGATATAGATGCGGTATGGTGGTGACGGTGCCGCCATTGACGACGACACCGGCAAGCAGCGTGCCGCCGTAGGCATAGACATTCGCGGCATAGGCGCCGGAATCATTGATGCTCACGGCCTGCACGTTGGCGTGCTTGCCGATCACGATGGGTTGGCTGGTGAACGTGGTCTGGGCGAACGCATAAGGCGCCACCGACAGCGTAGACAGCGCCGTGGCCAAGGCAATGGATTTGATGAACGACATGATTACCCTTTCTGGGAAATGCGTATATCTGGTTGGCAGCCCGGTCTGCCCGGCTGCCAGGAAACCCACAAGGCTCTTCCATTTTCCAGGCTACACCGTCGGTGCCGCGCCGTCATGATGCAAATGCGCTATGGGTGCGATAGTACTACCATCGCTGATCACGCCGGTAAGCGCCGGCACCGGATTGATTGTCCTGCCGAGGCCCTAACCAGGGCTTGCGAAACTTGCGACAGGTTGAGGCGGCGGATTGCGATAGATCATTCTGCCGTAAGGTTTGCCGGCGTAGTTTCATGTCCGAACCCAAGCGTATCGGGGGGGGATGGATCATGCGCCTGTTGGTCGTGGAGGATGAGCCGGAGCTGGGGCGGTTGTTGCTGGCCAATCTGGCCCGGCTGGGACTTTCCGCTGACCTCGCAACGGATGTGGCGACGGCGGCGGATTTCGTGTCGGCGGGGGGGTATGACCTGGTGCTGCTGGACCAGCGCCTGCCGGATGGCAATGGGCTCGACCTGCTGAGGCGGCTGCGGGCGAAGCGCAATGAGACGCCGGTGATCGTGGTGTCGGCGGCGGATGCGGTGCAGGACCGGGTGGCGGGGCTGCATGGCGGGGCCGATGATTACATCGTGAAACCGTTCGCGCTCGATGAGCTGGTGGCGCGGATTCGCGCGGTGCTGCGCCGGCCGGGGCGGGCGCTGGGGGTGGAGCTGGCGCTGGGCAATGTCCGGTTCAATTGCGTGAGCTGTGCCGTGGAAATCGATGCCCGGCCGGTGCTGCTGCCGCGGCGCGAACTGGCGGCGCTGGAGGCGCTGATGCGCGCGGATGGCCGGGTGATCACGCGCGAGACCCTGGAGGACGCGATTTACGCCATGAACGAGGAACGCCAGTCGAACGTGCTGGAAAGCAGCGTGTCGCGGTTGCGGCGGCGGCTGGCGGGTGAGGGGGCGACGATCGAGATCCGGGTGGTGCGCGGCGTGGGCTACCGGCTGGTGGCGACGACCGCGGCGGCGGCGCCGGACATGGCCGCCGACCCATGACGCACCGCGCGTTTTCACTGGAGCGCCAGCTTCTGCTTCGGCTGAGCGCGATATTTCTCGGCTCATTTCTGCTGTTCGGCGTCGTTTACCTGTTTCTGATCAAGAACGACGCGCAATTTCATGCGCTTGAGGAAGTGGGCGAGCGTGCCGCCAGCATCGGCCAGCATATTCACCGCACGGCGGATGGCGGCTTCACTTTCAATGCCGCGACCCGGCGCATGATGGCGCGCCAGACGCGCGGCGCGGGCATTGCGGCGATTGCCCTGCCCTCGAACCGGCTGGTCGCGGGATCCTCGGCGGGCCTGCTGCCGGCGCTGCTGAACAGCCCGGCCGACGCGGTGCTGAATTCGCGCATCAGCCTGGTCGAGGACGGGCTGACCGTGCGCACGGTGCAGACCGTGCACCATGATGGCCAGGCATTCCGGATCATTCTGCAGATGCCGATGAGCCGTGAACAGATAGAGATTCTCGGCCTGACCGACGAGTTCACCCAGGAGATAATTCCGTGCTTTCTGCCGGCGCTGACTCTGGCGATCTTGGTGACGTGGCTTACGCTGCGCCGCCGCCTGCGACCGCTGCGGCGCGCCTCGGCCGAGGCGGCGCGGGTTTCGGTCGATGCGCCGGGGCAGCGTGTGGGCACCGACGAGATTGCCAGCGAGGTGCTGCCGCTGATCCACGCCGTCAACCAGGCGCTGGCCCGGCTGGAGGCGGATGTGGCGGCGCAGCGCCGCTTTGCCGCCAACGCGGCGCATGAATTGCGCACCCCCCTGGCGGTGCTGCGCGCGCGGGTGGAGGGGCTGCCACCGGGTGAAGCCCGGCAATTTCTCGAACGCGATATCGACCGCATGAGCCGGGCGGTGGCGCAGATGCTGCTGACCGCGCGGGTGCAGAGCCGGCAGGTGGGCGAGATGGCGCCGCTGGCCCTGGTGCCGCTGGTGCGCGAGGTGCTGGCCGATCTGGTGCCGCTGGCCGATCAGACCCGCCGGCAGTTGATGCTGGAGGTAATTTCCCAACCGGTGGTGCGGGGCAACGAGGCGGCGTTGAACAGCGCCGTGCGCAACCTGGTGGAGAATGCGCTGAGATTTACCCCGCCGGGAGATTGCGTCCGGGTGCAGGTGGGGCCGGGGGCCACGATTACCGTCGAGGATCACGGGCCGGGCGTCAGTGACGAGGACAAGGCGCGGATTTTTCAGCCCTTCTGGCGCGCCGAGGCGCCGCACGCGGGCGGCGCCGGGCTTGGCCTTGCGATTGTCAGCGGGGTGATGGCCCTGCATGACGGCCGCGTGACCGTGGAGGACGTGCCGGGCGGCGGCGCCCGCTTCGTGCTGAGTTTGACACTGACCGCCGATACGCGCCCGATGCCGCGACCCGTGCCCGCCTGAGGCCGACGCCAGCCGAATTCCCGCGCTTGTGCCGTTTTTCGCGGGGAATACGGCCATCTCCGGCCGGGTGGCCGGAAGTTTCCATATAATGTCTGGCTCGTCTCAGACACTGGTCAGGTTGGCATGGCAGTCTGGCCCTGCCTGCCGGACAAAGGGAGACGGGCGATGGACGGCAATATCGAAACCCGCGCGCGCGGCGATGCAAAGACCGCGCGCCGCCTGATGACACCGCTGACACGGAAGCGCCCGCGCCTGTTGCCCTTGCTGCTGCCGTTGCTGCTGATTGGCGGGACTTTGGCTTTCGTGGTGGCGCGACCATGGCTGAATGGCAGGGGGGCTTTGCGCCTGCCGGCGCCGCCCGCGCCCTTTGTGGGAATTTCCGTGGCCCGCGCGGGCGCCCTGCCGATCATGCGCGAGGGGCTTGGCAATGTGGTGCCGATGGCGACCGTGGTGCTGCGCCCGCAGGTGAATGGTATTCTGGTTGCGGTGGATTTCCATGAGGGACAGATGGTTCATAAGGGCGATCTGCTGGCCGAGATCGACCCGCGGCCATTCCAGGTGGCGCTGGCCCAGGCACAGGGGCAACTGGCGCACGACCAGGCCCTGCTGGCAGGCGCCGAGGCCGATCTGGCCCGCTACCAGAAATTACGCGCCCAGGACTCGATTGCCCGCCAGCAGGTGGATACCCAGTTCTATCTCGTGCAGGAATATCAGGGCACGGTTGCCGCCGACCAGGCGGCGGTGGACAATGCCCGGCTCAATCTCGGCTATGCCAGGATAACGGCACCCATCACCGGCCGGATCGGGCTGCGCGCGGTGGATGCCGGCAATTACGTGCAGACCACCGATGTGACCGGCATCGCGACGATCACCGAGCAGGCGCCGATCACGGTGGAATTCACCCTGCCGGAGGATGACCTGCCGCCGCTGCTGGCGGCATATGTGAACGGGCATAAGCTGCGGGTGAGCGCCTATGACCGCACCGACCGCCAGCGTCTGGCGAGCGGCGTGCTGACCGCGGTGGACAGCCAGATCGACCCGACCACCGGCACCATCCGGCTGCGGGCGATGTTCGATAACCGGGAAGGCCACCTCTATCCCAACCAGTTCGTGAATGCGCGGATCACGCTCGGCACGATTACCGGGACGGTGCTGGTGCCGGACGCGGCGGTGATGCATGGCCCGCAAGGGAATTTCGTCTGGCGCCTGGATTTGCATGACCGGGTGTGGCCGGTGGACGTGCGCCTGGCCGCGCGCAATGGCGCGACGCGGGCGATTGCGGGCGGGCTTGCCCCGGGGGCGCGGGTGGTGGTGGATGGCGCCGACCGGCTGAGCCCCGGCGAGACCGTGCGCCCGCAACCGGCGCCGGCCGGCCAATGAGCCTGTCGGCGCCGTTCATAACGAGGCCGATCGGCACTGCCCTGCTGATGGCGGCCTTGTTTCTCGGCGGGCTTGCCTGCCTTCCGCTGCTGCCGGTCTCGGCGCTGCCGGATATTACCTACCCGGCGATGCAGGTGCGCAGCTTCATGCCCGGCGCCTCGGCCGATGTGATGCAGGCAACCGTGACCGCGCCGCTGGAGCGCCAGTTGGGGCTGATACCGGGGCTGACGCAGATGACCGCGGTGAGTGGCGGTGGCGCCTCGGTGATCACGCTGCAATTCTCGCTCGCGACGCGGCTCGACATCGCCGAGCAGGATGTGCAGGCGGCGATCAACCAGGCGGCGACCCTGTTGCCGCCCGACCTGCCCGAGCCGCCGGTTTACACCAAAATCAACCCGGCCGACGCGCCGGTGATGACCCTGGCCCTGACCTCCCCGACGCTCACGCGCATGGCGCTGACCGAGGTGGCGGAGCGCGAATTGCTGCCGCGCCTCGCGGAGGTGCCGGGCATGGGGCATGTGCAGATCAGCGGCGCGCAGCGACCGGCGATCCGGGTGGCGGCCGACCCGCGCAAGCTCGCGAGCCAGGGCCTGTCGATGGAGGCGTTGCGCCTGGCGATTGCCGGCATCAACAGCAACGCGCCGAAAGGCATGTTGCAAGGGAATATGCGCGCCTACGGGGTGGATGCGACGGACCAGATCGTGTCGGCCAAGGTTTATCGCGCTTCGGTAATTGCCTTTCGCAATAACGCGGCGGTGCGGCTGGGCGATGTGGCGCGGGTCTGGCGCGGCCCCGAGGACCCGGCCCGGGCCGCCTGGCTGAACCGCACGCCGGCCGTTCTGCTGACGCTGTACCGCGAGCCCGGGGCGAATGTGATACGCGTGGCCGCGCGGACGAGCGCGAGCCTGGCGCGGCTGCGTCCGTTGCTGCCGGCCGGGGTTCGGCTGACGATTGCCAGCGACCGGACGGTGGCGATCCGGGCCGCGATCCGGCAATTGGGCTTCGAACTGGCGGCGGCGGTGGGGCTGGTCGGGCTCGTGCTGCTGCTGTTTCTGCGCCGGCCGCTCGTTGCGCTGATACCGGCGCTGAGCGTGCCGATATCGCTCGCCGCGACGCTCGGCTTTCTCTATCTGGCGGGCTACGGGATCGATACGTTGTCGGTGATGGCGATGACGATCGCGACCGGCTTCGTGGTCGATGACGCGATTGTCATGATCGAGAATATAACCCGGCTGGCGGAAGGCGGCCTGGCCCCGCGCGCGGCGGCGTTGCAGGGGGCGCGGCAGATCGGCTTCACGATCGTGTCGCTCACGGTATCGCTGGTGGCGGTTCTGATACCGCTGCTGTTCATGCAGGACGTGATCGGTCGGATGTTCAGGGAATTCGCGATGACCCTGGCCGCGACGATCCTGATTTCGGCGCTGGTTTCCCTCTCGCTGGTGCCGATGCTGTGCGCGCGGCTGAGCGCCGCGCCGGCGGCCTCCGGCGCGGAGCCGAGGGCCACGGCTTTCTGGCTTGCGGCTTATGACCGGGCGCTGCGCTGGGTGTTCGCGCATCAGCGCCCGGTGCTGGCGGCGGCGGTGGCGATGACGCTGGCTGCGCCATTGCTGGGGCTGGTCGCGCGCCACCGCCTATTCCCCGTGCAGGATACCGGGACGCTCATTGGCGTGACCGAGGCGGCGCCGGATATTTCGTTCACGTCCATGGCGGCGTTGCAGGACCGGTTGGCGGCGCGACTTCTGGCCGACCGGCATGTGCGGCGACTGACCAGCTTCATTGGCGTGGACGGTGACAATCCGAGCCTGAGCCAGGGGCGGCTGCTGATCGACCTCGCGCCGCGCGGCCGGCGACCGGGGGCGGCGCGGGTGATGGCCGAGTTGCGGCAGGCGGCGGCCGGCCTGCCGGGCCTGACGCTCCGCCTGCACCCCTTGCAGGCGCTGACGGTGGATACGCTGGTGACGCCGGGCCTTTATCAACTGAGGGTGAGCGGCGGCGACCGCGCGGCGCTGGACCGCTACGTGGCGCGGCTGACCGGGGCTCTGGCGCGACTGCCGCAACTGGCCGACCCGGCCGATTTTCTGCCGGCGGCGGGGCGGTTCCGGCGCCTTGCCGTGGACCGGGCGAGCGCGGCGCGGCTTGGTATTTCCCCGGCCTTGGTGGACAATGTGCTGTACGACATGTTCGGCGAGCGCATTGCCGCGACGATTTTCACGCGCGCGAGCCAATATCGGGTGATTTTGACCGCGGATACCGACGGCGCCGGGCTCGGCGCGGTGTATCTGCCCTCGGCCGCGGGGCAAGGCGGGGCGGTGCCGCTGGCCGCGGTGGCGAGCGAGGCGACTGTGCGCGGCAAGCTGGCCCTGATGCGGGTGAACCAGGAGCCGGCCACGGTGATTTCGTTCAATGTCGGGGCCGGGCACGCGCTCAGCGAGGCGATGGCGGCGATCCGGCGCACCGTGGCCGCGATGCCGCCGCCGCCCGGCGTGACGTGGGCCTTCACCGGCGGGGCCGCCGCGATGACGCGGATAGGGGCGAGCGAGATTTCGCTCGTGCTGGCGGCAATCATTGTCATGTATATCGTGCTCGGCTCTCTGTATGAGAGTTTTCTGCACCCGGTGACGATATTATCGACTCTGCCATCGGCCGCGATCGGCGCGCTGGTTGCGTTGTGGCTGGCCGGCGAGCCGCTGGGCATCATGGGGGTGATCGGGATCGTGCTGCTGATCGGGATCGTGAAGAAAAACGCGATCATGATGGTGGATTTCGCGCTGGTGGCCGAGCGCGAGGCCGGGATGAGCCCGCAGGCGGCAATTCACCGGGCGGCAAAGCTGCGGTTGCGGCCGATACTGATGACGAGCCTGGCGGCGCTGTTTGCCGCGCTGCCGCTGGCGCTGGCCGAGGGCAGCGGCGCCGAACTGCGCCGGCCGCTGGGCATCGCCATCGTCGGCGGCCTGATCGTCAGCCAGGCGCTGACTTTGTTCACGACACCGGTGATTTATCTCGCGGTTGACCGGCTGGGGCGGCGGCGCGCGCGCCGGCGCGGCTTCTGGCAGGGCGCGGCGGGATGAGCCTTTGGCGCCTGGCGCTGCGCCACCCGGTGGCCACGCGGTTGCTTGGCGCGGGGCTTGCGCTGGCGGGGGTGGCGGCGGCGCTGCACCTGCCGGTGGCGCCGCTGCCGCGCGTCGCGTTTCCGACCCTGTTGGTGCAGGCCAAATTACCCGGCGCGGCGGCGCGGACCGTGGCCGCGAGCCTGGCCACGCCGCTGGAGCGGCAATTGGGACAGATTGCCGATTTGCGCCAGATGACCTCGGAAAGCGTGACCGGCGGCACCCGGATTACGCTGGAATTCGGCCTGGACCGCGCGATTGACGGCGCCGCGCGCGACGTGCAGGCGGCAATCAGTGCGGCGCTTGCGGATTTGCCCGCGCAACTGCGCTTCAACCCGACCTATCGCAAGGTGAACCCGGCCGAAGCGCCGATGCTCATTCTGGCGCTGCAATCCGACCGGGTGACGCCACAGCGCCTGTATGAGACCGCGGCGGTGGCGTTGCAGACCGGACTTTCCCGGATTGCCGGGGTGGGGCTGGTGGATATTACCGGCGGCGGGATTCCCGCCGTGCGGGTCGAGCTCGATCCGGCGGCGCTGTTCTCGCGCGGGATAGGGCTTGAGAGCCTGCGCCAGACGCTGGTGGCGAACAGCGCGGTGCGGCCGCTGGGCGGATTTTCGACCGGGGCGAGGGCGGTTTCGCTCACGCTCGCGCACCGCCCGCGCCGCGCGGCGGATTTCCGCTCGGTGGTGATTGCTTATCACAACGGCGCCGCGGTGCGGCTTGGCGATGTGGCGCGGGTGGTGAACGGGGTGGAGGATGTGCGGCGCGCGGGGTTTGCCGGCTCGACCCCGGCGGTGCTGCTGCTGATTTACCGTGAGCCGGGCGCGAATATCGTGGCCGCGGCGCGGCGCGTGCGCGCGCGCCTGCCCGCGCTGGTGGCCGGGCTGCCACAGGCGGTGACGGTGCGGGTGATGGCGGATGACAGCGCCACCATCCGCGCATCGCTCGCGGAGGGAATACGCACGCTCGGCCTTTCGGTGCTGCTGGTGGTGGGGGTGGTGTTCCTGTTTCTGCGGCTGCCGGGGCTGGTGGTGGTGCCGGCGATGGCGATCGGGGTTTCGCTGCTGGGCAGCCTCGCGGTTCTGTATCTGATGAATTATGGCCTCGACACGCTGTCGCTGATGGCCTTGACCCTGGCTACCGGATTCGTGGTGGACGACACCGTGGTGGTGATGGAGGCGGTGGCGCAACGGCTCGAGGCCGGGGTGCCGGCGGCGCGGGCGGTGACGGCCGGGCTTGCGCAAACCGGTCCCGCCATTCTGGCCATGACGCTGGCGCTGCTGGCGGTTTTCGTGCCGCTGCTGCTGATGCCGGGCGTGGCCGGGCGGTTGCTGCATGAATTCGCGATGACGCTGGCGGCGGCGGTGGCGATTTCGTTTCTGGTGGCGGTGACGCTGACGCCGGTTGCCTGCCAGCAGCGTCTCGGCGCGGGCGCGGCCGGCTTTGCCCCTGGGCGGCCGGCGGGCGCGGCCGCCACCTGGCTCGCGCGGGCCTATCGGCGCGGCCTGGGATGGGGGCTCGACCATTCCGCGCTGGCCGGCGCCGTGCTGCTGGCGTGCCTCGGCTTCAGCGCCTATGCGCTCGGCACCTTGCCGCGGGAATTCTTTCCACGCCAGGATACCGGGCGGCTGATTGGCAGCCTGCGCGGTGACGAGGCGATTTCCTTCACGGCGCTGCGCGACAAGCTGTTGCGGTTTTCCCGCATCGTGCAGGCCGACCCGGCGGTGGCCTCGGTGGTGGCCTATACCGGGGGGCGCGCCGCCAATGAAGGCTATCTGTTCGCGAGCCTCAAGCCGCCGCGGGCGCGCGCGGTTTCGGCCGAGGCGGTGATGGCGCGGTTGCGGCCGAGGCTGGCGGCGGTGACCGGCGCGCGGCTTTACCTGAAATCCGCGCAGGATTTGCGGGTGAGCGCGCGCGAAGGCCCGGCGGCCTTTGCCTATACGCTGCGCGCCGACCGGCTGGACCTGCTGGCGCAATGGGCGCCGCGCCTGCTGGCGACGATGCGGGCGGTGCCGGGCCTCGAGGATGTGACCTCCGATTTCGCGCCGGGCGGGCGGGCGGTGCGGCTGGTACTGGACCGCGCGAGCGCCGCGCGCGCCGGGCTCGACCCGGCGGTGATCGATGAGACCCTCGACGATGCGTACGGCCAGCGCCAGATCGCGACACTTTATGGTCCGCGCGATGCCTATCAGCTGGTCATGACGCTGGCGCCGGCATTCAGCCGCACGCCGGCGGCACTCGACCGGCTTTACGTGGCGCGGGCGCATGCCCCGCTGCCCGCCGGCATTACCCCGCCCGTGCCCGGCACGCCGCTGGCCGGCGCGCTGCCGGTTGCCTTCGGCGCCGATACGCTGGTGCCGCTCGGCGCGGTCACGCGGATGCGCGAGGCGGCCGCCATGGTGGCGGTGAACCATGATGGCGGCCTGCCGGCGGTGACGATTTCCTTCAATCTCGGCCGGGGGAAAACCCTTGCCGGGGCGCGGCGCGCCATTGCGGCGGCGGTTGCCGGATTGCGCATGCCACCAAGCCTGCATGGCACGCTTGGTGGCGACGACGCGGCCGCGCCCGGCCGCGCGCGCCAGATGGCCGCCGTGCTGGCGGCGCTGCTGGCCGGATTTGTCGTGCTCGGAATTTTCTATGAAAGCCTGCTCGACCCGCTGATCGTGCTTTCTACCGTGCCATCGGCCGGCAGTGGCGCGCTGCTGGCGTTCTGGCTGAGCGGCACCATGCTGAGCCTGGTGGCGCTGGTGGGGATTATTCTTTTGATCGGGATAAGCCAGAAAAACGCGATTTTGATCGTGGACGCGGCGCGGCGCGGCGAGCGTGCCGGCGCCGCTTGCCGGGTGGCGCTGGAAGCCGCCTGCGCCGAGCGCCTGCGGCCGATTTTGATGACCACGGCCGCCACCCTGCTTGCCGCCCTGCCGCTGCTGCTGATGGGTGGCGTGGGCGCGGCGCTGCGCCGGCCACTGGGGCTTGCGCTCGTGGGCGGGCTGACGGTGAGCCAGGCCCTGAGCCTGTTTACGACACCCGCCATGTATATGTGGCTGAGCCGCCTGCGGCGCCGACCACGCACGCTCCCCTCACTTGAAGGCAGGCCGGCATGAGGTTTTCACGCATCCCATACCTGGGCGGGCTGTTGGCCTGCCTTGCCGCCACGGGGTGCACGGTGGGGCCGGATTATCATCGACCGGCGGCGGATATGCCGCCGCGGTTCCTCCAAGGCGTGAATTGGCGGCCGGCGAGCCCGGCGGTGCCGGAGGCGGGTGGAGATATATGGTCGATCTATCACGATCCGACGCTGGAGGGGCTGGAGGCGGGGGTTGCGGTTTCCAACCAGACGGTGCGGGCGGCGCTGGCGGCCTATCAATTCTCGATGGCGGTAGTGGACGAGACCCGGGCCGGCGCGCTGCCGAGCCTTGGCACCACGGCAAGCCTGTCCCGCCAGGGCAGCGGCGGCGCCGGCCGCACCGCGACCACGCTGGGCATGGGCGTGGCCGTGGGGTGGGACACCGATTTATGGGGCCGGATCCGCCGCGCGGTGGAGAGCAGCAAGGCGGCGGCTGCGGCCAGCGCGGCCGACCTCGCGGGGGCGACGCTTTCCGCGCAAAGCCTGCTGGCCACCGATTATTTCCTGCTGCGGGGCGACGACGCGCAGATTGCCCTTTACCGCCGCAGCGTTGCGGCCTATGCGCGGGCGCTCAGAATTACCCGCGATCAGTATAGCGCGGGAACCGCCGCGCGGTCCGACGTGGCGCTGGCGCAGAGCCTGCTGGACAGCACACGGGTGCAGGAAACCGCGCTTGGCGTGCAGCGTGCCCAGTTGGCCGACGCGATTGCGGTGCTGGCCGGCATGCCGCCGGAACGCTTCCGGCTCACGGTGGCCGATCTGCCGGGCACCGTGCCGGTGGTGCCGGTGGCGGTGCCATCGGTGCTGCTGCAACGGCGCCCCGATATTGCCGCCGCCGAGCGGACCATGGCGGCGCAGAACGCGCTGATCGGCGTGGCGATGGCGGCCTATTACCCGGATATTAGCCTCTCCGCCGCCTTCTCGATTGCAGCGAGCCCGGCGAGCGCCGTGTTTTCCGCCGCGAACCAATTATGGGGCATTGGCGCCGCGACGGCGCTGCCCCTGTTCGAGGGTGGCGCGCGGGCGGCGAGCGTGGCGGCGGCGGGCGCCAATTACCGGCAGAGTGTGGCGCTTTACCGCGCCACCGTGCTGAGCGCCTTCCAACAGGTGGAGGATCAACTGGCCGCGCTGCGGATTTTGCAGCGCGAGGCGACTGAGGAGGCGGCGGCAGTACGCTCAGCACTGCTGGCCGAGCGCGTCGCCCTGAATGAATATCGGGCCGGCACCACGGTCTACACCAATGTTATTACCGCCCAGGTAGCGGCGTTGGCCGAGCAGCGCAACATGATTCTGCTGCAGGTGAGCCGGTTGCAGGCGAGTGTGGCGCTGGCCGAGGCGATTGGCGGCGGCTGGCGGGGCCTCGCCCTCGCCGACATGCCGGCCCCGGCCGACCGGCGGGCAGGGCGCCATGGCTGAGAATTTCGACCGCCCGGGCGTCGCATCCGGACATTGTTGCGGCCGCCGCGCTTTTTTCCGGCATCTCATCCAACCGTAAGGTTCAGCCGATAGGGTCATGGTGACGACCAGGCGATGTCGGCACATGATTTGCCGGCATGGTCAGGACGGCAAAATCCCAGCCATGGAGCGGGCTATGCTGGATGGTATAGGTTCCGGCGAAATTCTTCCCTTTCGGGTGCCGTCGCTCGATACGGACCATGCGCACGACCCGGGGCGCGGCCAGCCCGCCGCGGGCCGGCGGCGGCCACGGGTTTGCATATATTCGCACGATACCTATGGGCTCGGTCATTTGCGGCGCAACCTCGCGATTGCCGAACATCTGCTCGGGCGCGGGTTCGAGGTCAAGCTGATGACCGGTTCGCCGGTGATACGCGCGTGGGATCTGCCGGCCGGGCTGCGGGTGCAACCGCTCCCGCCGGTAGTGAAGGTGGGCGCGGAGAAATATGCCTCCCGGTGCAGCCACGAACCCTTCGCGATGGTGAAAGGCTATCGCCAGGCGCTGATTCTCAAGACCATCCAGCGTTTCCAGCCGGATTTCCTGCTGATAGACCATGCCCCGGCCGGCATGGGCGGAGAATTACTGCCGGCCCTGGCCCTCATCCGGCGGGAAATGCCCGGGGTGCGGGTGATCGTGGGCCTGCGTGACATTCTCGACAGCCCGGAGACGGTGCGCCGGCTCTGGGCCGAGGAGGAGGTCTATGCGCTGCTCGAACAGGCTTATCATGAGATTCTTATTTATGGCAGCCGCGATGTGTTCGACGCGGTGGCCGCCTATGCCATGCCGCAGACCGTGAGCGAGCGGGTGCATTATGTGGGCTATATCGCGCGCCCCGTTCCCGCCGCCCGTGACGCGGGAACGGGACCATGGCCGGCGGGCGAGAATTCGCCGGCGGGCGGCCACAAGGTTCTGGTAACCGCCGGCGGCGGCGGCGACGGGCAGGCGCTGATGGATGGCTATCTGCGGGCGATTGCCCGCCTGCCGGCCGGCCTTACCCGCTCATTGATCGTGACCGGGCCACTCATGCCACCCGAACAGGTGGCCGTGCTGAACTGCCATGTCGGGGGGCGGCGTGACGTGGCGATACTGCCGTACACCACCGATCTGCCGAAACTGATGGTCGCGGCGGATCTCGTGGTCTCGATGGCGGGATATAACACGAGCGTGGAAATTCTGCGCCTGCGCAAGAAATCCATTCTGGTGCCGCGCGCGGCCCCGCGCGAGGAGCAGAAGATGCGCGCCGGAATCCTGAACCGGCTCGGCCTGGCCTGGACCGCCGCCCCGGGTGAGGGGCTCGACCAAAGGCTGGCCGACCTGCTGCCCGAAGTGCTGGCGGGCTCAGCGGACGGGCTGCCGGATTTCGACCGGCTGGACATGAGCGGGGCGCGCCGGCTGGGGGATTTGCTCGCGGCCTGGCTGCCGGCCGAGGCCATGGCGAATGACGATATCTCGATGGATCCTTGCAGACAGGAAGCATGAAATGAGGCAGGAAGCGGGCCCGGTCGCGTATGTGGTGAAGCGCTATCCGCGCCTCAGCGAGACGTTCATACTGAACGAGATCCTGGCGATGGAACGGCTCGGGCATGAGCTGCGGATATTCTCGCTTTTACCACCCGAGCCGCCGCCCCACCACCCGATGGTGGCCGAGGTGCGGGCGCGGGTGACGCATCTGCCGGTGCCGATTCCGGCCAAGCTGATGGCGCTGGCGCGGGCGCATGCGGGCGCGCTGATGGCGAACCCCGGCGGCTATCGGCGGGCGCTGGCGCACGCGCTGCGACTGAGCGCGCGGGCGCGCGACAAGCGGCTTTCGGCCTGGCGGCAATTTCTGCGGGCCGGGTTTTTCGCGCACACGGCGCGGCGCGCGCGGGTTGCCCACCTGCACGCGCATTTCGCGAATGCGCCCTCGGCGGTCGCGCATTTCGTGGCTTTGATGACCGGGTTGCCGTTCAGCTTCACGGCGCACGCCAAGGACATCTATCTGACCCCGCCAGACCTGGTGGCGCAGCGCATGCGGGCGGCGAAATTCGTTGTGACCTGCACCGGCTATAATGCCGAGCATCTGCGCGGGCTCGCCCCGGAAGCCGGCTGCGAGAAAATCAACCTCGTCTATCACGGTATCGATCTCGGCCGTTTCGGCTATCGGGCGCCGCCGTACCGGTTTCTGGCCGAAGGCGGCGCCCCCCACATCCTGTCGGTCGGCCGGCTGGTGGCGAAAAAGGGACTCGATGACCTGATCGAGGCATGCGCGCTGCTTTACGCGGAGAATTTCGAGTTCCGCTGCACCATCGTGGGCGAGGGGCCGTTGCGCGCGGCGCTGGCGGCACAGATTTCGGCGCATGGGCTCGCGGGGCGGATCACGCTCATGGGCGCGATCACCCATGCGAGGCTGATCGATCTCTATGCCGGCGCGGATCTGTTCGTGCTGCCGCCGCGCATCGCCGAGGATGGCGACCGGGACGGCATTCCCAATGTCATCGTCGAGGCGATGGCGGTGGGGGTGCCGGTGGTTTCGACCCTGGTTTCCGGCATTCCGGAAATGGTGATCGATGGCGAAACCGGGCTGCTGACGCCGCCGCGCGCGCCATGGGCGCTGGCCGAGGCGATGCGCACGCTGCTGGCGGATGCGGCGCTCGGCCGGCAAATGGCCAGGCAAGCCCGCGCCAACCTGGAGCGTTGCTACGATTGCTGGCAGACCACCCGGCATATCAGCACCCTGATCAGTGGCAGCCGGCTGGTGTGCGCGGCGGTGGCGCCCGCGCGCGCGCCGGCCTTCGCGCTGTGAGGAAGGGGCCGATGAAGGTTCTCTATCTCAACCCGGATGGCGGAATTCCGGTTCTCGGGGAAAAGGGCGCTTCGGTGCATGTGCGTGCCTTCGTGACGGCGCTGGCAGCCCTTGGCCATGAGGTGGCATTGGCCTGCTCGCGTCTCGGCGCCGGCAACCGGCCGCCGCCGGCGCTGCTGCTGGAATTCGGCCGTGACGCGCCGGAAAGCAGCGTCCGCCTGATGTGCGCGGCGCTGGGGCGCGACCCCGACAGCGCGCTGGCCGACCGGCAGATGTGCCGCGACATCGGGCGGATGGCGCTGGATGCGACGCTCGCCGCCCGGGTGGCCGATGACCTGGCCGCGCGGCATTTCCCGCCCGCGTTGATTTATGAGCGCCACGCCTTGTTCCATGCCTCGGGCGCGGCGCTGGCGCGCCGGCTGGGGGTGCCGCGCATTCTGGAGGTGAATGCGCCGCTGATCGAGGAACAGGCGCGCCACCGCGGGCTTGCCTTGCGCGAAGCGGCGGTGGCGATCGAACGGCGATCCTTCCTCGCGGCGGATCTGATCGTGGCGGTTTCGGCCGCGGTGCGGGACTATGTTTTGGCGCGCGGGGTGCCGGCGGACAGGGTCATGGTCGCCGCGAATGGGGTGGAGGTCGCGCGGTTCACGCAAGGGGCGCGCGCGCGCGACACGCGACGCGCGCGATTGGGGCTGAGCGGCGCCACGGTGTGCGGCTTCATCGGCAGCTTCAAGCCATGGCATGGCATGGGCTTCCTGCTCGATGCGCTCGAGGATCTTTTTGCCGGCGCGGACGCGCTGCACCTGCTTGCCGTGGGCGATGGGCCGCTGCTGGCGGGTTTGCGCGCGCGCGCCGCGGCGGGGCGCTGGGGGCACCGGCTGCATTTCACCGGCAGCGTGCCGCACGATGATATTCCCGCCTATCTGGCGGCGATGGATTTCACCGTCGCCCCGTATGCAGACCAGCCCGATTTTTATTTCTCGCCGCTGAAAATCGTCGAGTCGATGGCGGCGGGCCGCGCGGTGGTGGCGCCCGCGACCGGGCAGATACCCGAGTTGATAACGCATGGCGAGAGCGGCTGGCTGTACGCGCCCGATGACCGCGCCGGCTGCGGTGCCGGAATTTCGACGCTGGCCGGCGATTTGGCGATGCGGCGCGCCATGGGGCGGGCCGCGCAAACGGTGGCCGCGCGGGGCTGGGACTGGACCGAGGTGGCGCGGCGCATTCTGGCCGCGGTGCCGGCGGCCGCGCGGCCGGCCCGGGTGGCATGAGCGCGCCACCCGACCCCTGGCGGCTTGGCCCGTATGTGCGTGTTCACGGCGCGTCGCTGACGGCGGGCCTGCTGGCCATGACGGCGCGCGCCGCGGTGCTGATTTTGGCTCCCTGGCCGCTGAAATATATCGTGGATACGGTATTGCTGGGCCATGCCGCGCCGAGCTGGATCGGGGCAGTGGTGGCCGACCCGCTGCACCACCGGCGGCTGTTGCTGCTGGTGTTGAGCGGCGCCGGGTTGGTGCTGGGGGCGCTCGATTCGGTGCTGGACTTCACCGGCAACCGGATTTTCCTGCAATGCGGCCAGCGCATCGTGCTCGCGGTGCGGCGGGACCTGTTCGTGCGGTTGATCGGGCTTACGCCGGAATTCCATAAGAAACGGCGGGCCGGGGAATTGATGACCCGGGTTTCAGAGGATGTGCAGCGCATTCAGGATTTCGTTGCCGTAATCGGCAGTGGGGTGCTGCCGCACGTGATCACCATACTCGGGATGCTGGGCGTGATGCTGACGGTGGATTGGCGCTATGCGTTGGCGGTGAGCACGATGGCGCCGATCTTGATTGCGATCAGCGCCCGCTGGTCGGGGCTGCTCAGGACCAGGATGCGGGAGGTGCGCAAGCGCGACGGCGAGCTTTACGGCGCCGCCCAGGAATTGCTCGGCGCGGTGCAATTGATACAGGCGAGCGGGCGCCAGCAGCACGAGGCGGCACGCTACCTGGCCAAGGCCAGACAGAGCCTGGAGGCCAGCCTGAAGGCGAGCCTGAGCCAGGCGCAGTTTCCGCCGCTGGTCAATTTCATCGTTGCCACCGGCGCCGCGACATTGACTTTCTATGGCGCGACACTGGTGCTGGCCGGGCAGATTTCGACCGGCACGCTGCTGGTGTTTCTGGCCTATCTGCGCGGCATGGTGACGCCAGCGCGCCAGATTGCCAAATCGGCGCCAATTTTCGGCAAGACCAGCGTGGCGCTGGAACGCCTGGCGGAGATTTTCGCCGAGCGGCCGAGCGTCACCGACCGGCCCGGGGCGGTGGCGCCGCGCGGCCGGCCGCGCCACCTGACCTTCGATGACGTGAGCTTCGGGTTTGCCGCCGATACCCGCACGCTGAGCCATATTTCCTTTATACTGGAGCGCGGACGGACGACCGCCCTGGTGGGGCCGAGTGGCGCGGGCAAATCGACGATCGCGGCGCTCGCCACCCGCTTCATCGACCCCGACCAGGGCACGATATGGCTGGACGGGATCGACCTCAGGGACCTGCCGCTCGCGCATGTGCGCCGCAGCATCGCGTTGCTGGCCCAGGCGCCGCTACTGCTGCACGGCACGGTGTGGGAGAATATCGCCTATGGAAGGCCGGGCGCCACGCGCGATGATGCCGTGCGGGCGGCCGAGGCGGCCGGCATCGCCGATATCATTGCCGCCCTGCCCGGCGGATTCGACCAGATCGTCGCCGAGCGCGGCGCGACCCTTTCCGGCGGGCAGCGCCAGTGCCTTGCCATTGCCCGCGCGATGCTGGCCGACGCGCCGATGGTTATTCTCGACGAGCCGACCAGCAACCTCGACCCCGGCACCGAGGCGCGGGTGATGGCGGCGCTGCGCCGACTGACGCACGATCGGGCGACCCTGATCATTGCCCATCGGCTGGCGACGATCCGCCATGCCGACCGGATTCTGGTGCTGGACGGCGGCAAGATCGTGGAGACGGGGACCCACCCGGTATTGGCACGAAGCGGCGGACCATACGCCGAATTGCTGCGCGCCCAGATGCCGGAGGCCGAAACCCTGACGATGCCACCCGCCGGGCCACCCGCCGGGCGGACGGGCTTCCGGCTAGGGCTTGCGCCGACATGACGGGATCATATGCCCCGACACGGGATTTATGGCTGATCCGCCACGGCAGCACGGCGTGGAACGAGGCCGGCCGCTACCAGGGACGCGCGGATACCAAACTCTCGGCCAGGGGAGAGTGGGAGATGCGGCATCTGGCCGGACAATTGGCGCGGCTCCGACTTTGCGCGATTTTGACCAGCCCGCTGCGCCGGGCCCGGCAAAGCGCATGCCTGCTGGCCGGACGGCTCGGTGCGCCGATACGCGTGGCACCGAGCCTGACCGAACTCGATTACGGCGACTGGGAGGGGCTGACCCAGGCCGAGGTGAAGCAGCTTTATCCCGAGCATTTGCGGTGTTGGAAGACGACGCCGCAGTTGATGGCGTTTCCGACTGGCGAGACGCTGCTGGAGGCCGAGACGCGCCTGCGGGAATTTCTTGCCGGGCTGGCGGATGCGAGCCTGCCGGGCGAGGGAGCGCTGGCGGTGGTGACGCATGAAGCGATGATCCGGCTCGCCTGCCTGATGGCCACGGGGCGCGAGCTTGCCGCTTACCGCACCCTGCGGGTTGCGACCGGCACCGCCTGCCACCTGGTGTGGCACGGCTCGGCATTACGAATGGCGGGAGACGGGCGGGGTGAGCGCGACCTGCCCCGGATTGCGGCGAATGAGGGGAGTTCAATCGGGTGACCATTCTCGTGACCGGCTGTGCCGGTTTCATCGGCTTTCATGTGGCAAAAGCGCTGCTGGCGCGTGGCGATACGGTGCTGGGCATCGACGACCTCAATCCGTATTACGATGTGCGGCTGAAGGCGGCGCGCCTGGCCCGGTTGAGCGGGCTTTCGGGGTTTCATTTCCAGCGCGCGGATATTGCCGAGCCGGGGATGATCGCCACCGCCGCCGCCGCCCACCCCGGCATCGAGCGCATCGTGCATCTGGCCGCGCAGGCCGGCGTGCGTTATTCGCTGGAGGCACCGCGCCAGTATATTCATGCGAATATTGCCGGATATCTGGAGGTGCTGGAATTCGCGCGCAACCTCGGCACCTGCCGGCACCTGGTCTATGCCAGTTCGTCCTCGGTGTATGGCGCGAGCGCGGCGCTGCCGTTTGACGAGGCCGACCGCGCCGACCAGCCGCTTTCGCTGTATGCGGCAACGAAGCGCGCGAACGAATTGATGGCTCATGCCTATGCGCACCTGTTCGGGGTGCCGGCGACGGGCCTGCGGTTTTTCACCGTGTATGGACCCTGGGGCCGGCCGGACATGGCCTATTTCACCTTCGCCCGCGCCATCCTGGAAGGCAGGCCGATCACGGTTTACGACCATGGCCGGCCGCGGCGTGATTTTACCTATATCGATGACATCGTCGCTGGCGTGATCGGCTGCCTGGACAGGCCACCGGCCGCGGGTGACATGCCACGCCTGCTGAATATCGGGAATCACCGCGCGGAGACGGTGGGCAGGTTGATCGGGCTGCTCGAGGCCGCGCTGGGGCGGCGCGCGGTGGTGCGGGCGGCGCCGCGCCCCCGCGCCGATACCCCGGCGACGTGCGCGCGGCTGGACCGGATTGCGGCGTTGAGCGGATTTGCCCCGACGACCACGCTGGCGGAGGGTATTCCCCGCTTTGCCGAATGGTTCAAGACGTGGCACGCGGAGCCGGCGGAACAGGATGAGGAATTCATGCAGAGGAGCGTTGCCTGATGAAAATCGCGGTCATTGGCGGTGGGTATGTGGGCCTGGTTTCGGGCGCCTGCTTCGCGGCGCTGGGCACGGATGTTTGCGTGGTGGAGACGGACCCGGCGCGGTTGCAGGCGCTGCGCGCGGGCCATATCCCGATCTACGAGCCGGGGCTCGACAAGCTGGTGGAGGACAACATGGCCGCGGGGCGATTGCGCTTCAGCGGCGCGGTGGGGCCGGCGGTTGCCGGCAAGGACGTGATATTCATTGCCGTGGGCACACCGAGCCGGCGCGGCGATGGCCATGCCGATCTGCATTTCGTGTTCGACGCGGTGGAACAACTGGCGCCGCACCTGACCGGCAATGCGGTGATCGTCACGAAATCGACCGTGCCGGTGGGCACTGGGCGGCAGATCGCCCGGCTGCTCGCGGAACTGCGGCCGGACCTCGCGCTGGATGTCGCCTCGAACCCGGAATTCCTCCGAGAGGGCAGTGCGATCGAGGACTTCATGCGGCCCGACCGGGTTGTCATCGGGACCATGAGCGAGCGGCCTTGCGCCACGCTGCGCGCGTTGTATCGGCCGCTTTACCTGATAGAAACGCCGATAGTGTTCACCGGGCTGGAGACGGCCGAGCTGATCAAATACGCCGCCAATGCCTATCTGGCGATGAAGGTCACGTTCATCAATGAAATGGCCGATCTGTGCGAGCGGGTGGGCGGCGATGTGCATGACGTGGCCAAGGGCATCGGCCTCGACGGCCGGATCGGGCGGAAATTCCTGCATGCGGGGCCTGGATTCGGCGGCAGCTGCTTTCCCAAGGATACGATGGCCTTGATGCGCATTGCCCAGGATGCGGGCGCGCCGAGCCGGCTGGTGGAGACGGTGGTAAGCGTGAATGAGTCGCGCAAGGCCGGCATGGCGGCGAGAATAATCGGGCTGTGCGGCGGCTCCGTGCGGAACCTCGGCATCGCCGTGCTCGGCCTTGCCTTCAAGCCGGAGACCGATGACATGCGCGATGCGCCATCGATCACGATCGTGCCGCGACTGGTCGAGGCGGGGGCCAGAATTCGTGCCTTCGATCCGGCCGGCATGGGGCAGGCGCGCGCGCTGCTGCCCGAGGCGGTGACCTATTGCGCGAGCGCGCGCGATGCCCTGGCCGATGCCGATGTGCTGGTGCTGATAACGGAATGGAACGAGTTCCGGGCGCTGGACGCGACGGCGATGGCGGCGCTGATGCGAGGGCGGCGGGTGATCGACCTGCGCAATGTCTATGATCCGGCAAAGATGCGCGCCGCCGGATTTGCCTATCATGGCATCGGCCGGGGAGAGGCGCGGGTTGGCGAGGCGGCGCTGGTGGGACAAGCGGCATAGAGCGGATCGCCGCAGGGCGGGTGGCCCGTAGGCGTGAATCCGCTCGACAAGCAAGGTTTGGCGCGGTTCCCGTCCGGCGGGAAGCGCGCCAGAGCGCGGATCGCCGCGGGGCGGGTGGACCGTGAGCGTTCAGCCGCGCCACAGGCAAGGCTTGCCTGACCGCCCTAGAATTCCCCGGTCGCGCGCAGGCCGATGATCAGCGCATCGACCGGGCCCTTATGGTGTTCCAGCAGCTGCGCGCTATAGCCGGCGGGTTGCAGGCTATATTGAATATCGGGTTGCAGCTGCCAGTGCGGGCCGAGTTGCAGGCGGTACGTAGCCTCGATCAAGGTTTCGATGCCGTTGACATCCGGGCTGCGGCCGAGGCGCACGAAATACTGCCTGAGCGGCAGCGCGGCGCGATTGACGCGGAACAGGCCGGTGCCGAAGGCCAGCACGTCATTCGGCCGGGAAGGAAAAAGCCCGGTGAGGGTGAGCCCGCCATCGACCTGGGCATAGACGAGGTTGCGATCTCGCGGGGCCCACATGGCGCGCGCGAAGGCGCCGATGCGCAGCCCATTCCGGGCCCGGGCGCGCCACAGCATCTGATCGGCGATGGCATAGAAACTGTAATCGTCACCGTGCTCGCGCGGGCGGCCATTACTGCGCGGGCTGGCGAGCGATATGCCCCGTGTATCGACCAGCACATCGGCGAAGCGGTTGCGATTCCACCAGGCCCCGAGCTTGAAGGTGCCGGGCAGCGTGCCGTGGCGGCTGGCGAAGGCGGTTTGCCGTTGCAGTTCGGCAATGGTGAAGGCGCCGCCGTTCAGCCGGAAATTGGTTCCGGTCGGGTCCATCTGCTGGGGGTTGCCGGGCCCGTCCGGCGCAGGATTGCCGTTGAACAGGCCAAGCCAGAGCGACCATTTCTGCCGCGGTGTGAGCCGCAGGCGGATGCCGGGTGTTGCCAGCGGATAGGCTGGACCGCCCGCCGGCAGATCGACCGAGGGCAGGGTCGGCCAGCCGAAATTCGCATCCACGAACACGGCGCCGTCGGGCGCGATCATGAATTCCTCGTCGGCGGACATCTGGCCGATCCGGATCGAGGCGCGGCCATTGGCCAGGGTCTGTTCGTAATATAACTCGAACAGACGGACCGAGCGCGTGGCCTCGATCGAGGAGATGGTGGTGAGGCTGCCGACCGCGTCGGTCGAGAGGCCTTGGCCGGTGATTGCCAGGGCCGAGCCATAAACCGTGCCGCCCGGCCAGCCGAAAGCGGCCGCCGTATCCAGACTGACGGACAATTCGGTCATGGATTCGACGCCGTTGCCGATTTCGTAGCCCCCGCGCGTGTTGCGCAGAAACTCGCCGGTGAACGTGAGGCTGGGGGTAATGCCGTTGGCCTCGAGCGCGGCGATGGGCGCCACCGCGGCCGGGGCCGGTTGCGCCGCGGCCTGCGCGGGGTAAAGCCCGGGCAGAAGACCGAGCGCGCGGACGAAACGCCCGCCATGCCGCCCGACCGAGG
>DAIDIQ010000079.1 GCA_027459285.1 Acetobacteraceae bacterium | reverse complement strand
CTCCCGCTGCTTTTCGATCGCCGGTGATCGGCCCTCGCTGATCGCGCGCTTGGCGTCGATGCACAGCTCGCGGGCGCGAGCGAGCGACAGCCCGGCCGGGCCATACTTGCCGAGGGTGATGGTCTCGCGCCGCCCATTCATCCGGTAATCCAGCCGAAAACTGAGGGTCCCCGAGGGCTTCACGAGCACATACATGCCGTCCCGGTCCGTCACCTTGTAAATTTTGTCTTTTGGCTTCAGGTGCTTAAGAGCTGCATCCGTCAGCATTTGGGCCATCTCCTCGAAAAAAGACCGTCAGGCCATTTTCGGGTGTCCTCGCGACTAAATCTCTTTTTCTTACAGTGTCTTAGGTAGAAAAAAAGACCGTCAGAGGCCACTCAGACCCTGACGGTATCGGACGAAATCGGATTTCGCAATGGGGAAGCGGACCGTCGGGGAGTCCGTCAGCGTCGATCTCTGCCGGCCGATAGTCCCCGAACGTTTGTGGATGATTTTATTTTGTTTATCAGTGAGTTATGGAGGTTTTCAGGACGCTATGGGATACCCTTGGAAGGGCCTGAATCATTCCCACTCAATCGTTCCTGGCGGCTTGCTGGTGAGATCGTAGGTGACGCGGCTGATGCCGCGGACTTCGTTGACGATGCGGTTGGCGACGCGGTTGAGGAAGCCGGGGTCGAACGGGTAGGCCTCGGCGGTCATGCCGTCGGTGCTGGTGACGGCGCGCAGCGCGCAGACCTGGTCGTAGCTGCGGCCATCGCCCATGACGCCGACGCTGCGCACCGGCAGCAGCACGGCGAAGGCCTGCCAGATGGCGTCATACAGGCCGGCGGACCTTATTTCCTCGATGAATATCTTGTCGGCGTGGCGCAGGATGGCGAGTTTTTCGCGGTCGATGTCGCCGGGGATGCGGATGGCAAGCCCGGGGCCGGGGAAGGGATGGCGGCCGACGATGGCTTCCGGCAGACCGAGTTCACGGCCGAGCGCACGCACCTCGTCCTTGAACAGATCGCGCAGCGGCTCGACCAGTTTCATGCGCATGCGCTCGGGCAGGCCGCCGACATTGTGGTGGGATTTGATGGTGACCGAGGGGCCGCCGGTGACCGAGACGCTCTCGATCACGTCCGGGTAGAGCGTGCCCTGGGCGAGGTAATCGGCGCCGCCGAGTTTGGTGGCTTCCTGCTCGAACACCTCGATGAACAGGCGGCCGATGGTCTTGCGCTTGGCCTCGGGGTCGGTCACGCCGGCCAGCGCGGAGAGGAACATGTCCGACGCGTCGCGGTGCACGAGGCGCATGGCGAAACGGTCGCGGAAGGTGGTGACGACGTCCTCGGCCTCGTTGGCGCGCAAGAGGCCGTGATCGACAAAAATGCAGGTGAGCTGGTCACCGATGGCCTCATGGATGAGGGCGGCGGCGACGGAACTATCGACACCGCCGGAGAGGCCGCAGAGCACGCGGCCCTGCCCGACCTCGGCGCGGATTTTGCCGATGGCGGTGGCGCGGAAGCCGGCCATGGTCCAGGTGCCGGCGCAGCCGCAGACATCGTGGGTGAAATTGCGCAGCAAGTGCGCGCCGTGCGGGGTGTGCACCACTTCGGGGTGGAACATCAGGCCATAGAAGCGACGGGCATCGTCGGCGATGACGGCATAGGGGGCGCCGTCACTGACGGCAACGGTGGTGAAGCCGGGCGGCGGGGCGGTGATGTGGTCACCATGGCTCATCCACACCTGTTCACGGGCACCGGGCGACCAGGTGCCGTGGAACAGGGCGCAACTGCCGGTGATATCGATGAAGGCGCGGCCGAATTCCTTGATGGCGCCGCTATCGGCCTCGCCGCCCAATTGCACGCACATGGCCATCTGGCCGTAGCAGATGCCGAGCACGGGGACGCCGAGGGTGAACACGCAATCCGGCGCGCGGGGGGAGCCTGGTTCGTGCACCGAGGCGGGGCCGCCGGAGAGGATGATGCCGGCGGGGGCGAAATCCCGGATCCGGTCGGGGCTGGCGCTGAAGGGCCAGATTTCGCAATAGACGCCGGATTCGCGCAGGCGCCGGGCGATGAGTTGGGTGACCTGGCTGCCGAAATCGAGAATGAGAATGCGTTGCGCGGTGAATGCGTCGCGGTGCATGCGGCCCCCTGGGAACAGCGCGATCGGGCGCGGTGTGCAGGCGGCGGAGATACGCAGGCTTGGCGGCGGGTGCAAGATTGCAAGTCCGGCACCGGGAGTGTATGTGAGGCGCGCCTCACAAACACTCCCGGTGCCGGACTTAGCTATGGCACTCCCCGGGGAAGGACCCGCCCCGCCGTGGCAGGCTTAGTAACCGGGTGGCGGTGGCGGCGGCGGCGGGTAGCCGTTGCCGTAACCGGGCGGGGGGCCACCATAACCGGGTGGCGGGGCGCCTTCGTAACCCGGCGGTGGGCCGCCGAGATAGCGGCCGCGAGGGCCGCGCACCTCGTTGCCATGGCCGATCATGCACTGCGCATAGACCACATTGATTTGATGCTGGATGGAGCCGCCGGCGGCCTCGGCCGAATTGGCGCCGGCGCCGGCGCCAACCACGAGGCCCGTACCGGCGCCGAGTGCCGCACCGACGCCGGGGCGGCCGACCGCGGCGCCGAGCAGCGCGCCGGCGGCAGCACCGAGGCCGGTGCCGATGGCGGCGCCGGCGACACCGTTTTGTTGCGCGGCGACGGCCGGGTTGGCGCCGCCGGTGCGGTAGGCCGCTTCCTGGCGGCAGTAATTATCGTCCCGCTGGAAGGCGGCATAGGATTTGCCGGGCGGCGGCACGGCCATGACCGTGGGGCCGGGTGGTGGTGGCGGCACGCAGCCAGCCACGAGGGCCACCCCCGCCAGTGCCAGGGTGGAACGTTTCAACAGCATGGGGGGACACTCCCGTCTTGGTCGATCTGGGTGTTACATGGGCCGGTTCGCCGCCGCGCGCCATGGGGATTTACACTTAATTGCATTCTGACAGGCGCTGTCGGAATGGCGGGCTGAGTGTGGGAATTTGCGGTCTGGCCGGTTCAGCCGGCGGCGTTGTGGCCGCTTTGGCCGGGGGTGGCGGCCAGCAAGGTTTCGATCGGGTTCCAGACGAAGGCGATCTGCGGAATGGCGCCGCGCGCGACCGTGATCATGCCCGCGCCAGCCTCGCGCCCGCCCATGCGCTGATAGAACCAGCGGCTCGGGTTATCACGCAGCACCCAGACGAAAGCCGAACGACAGCCAGCCTCGGCGAGACCCTGGGCCGCGGCAATCAGCAACTGGCGGCCGACCCCACGGTCACGCCAGTCATCGAGCACGTACAGGGTTTCGATTTCACCCTCGCCGAGGCTGTGCGCGCGGCGGGCGGCGGTGGCGAAGCCGATGACGCGCGGCCGACCCGGCTCAGGCGCGTCATCGACGGCGATGCGCACCACGGCGTGGCGCAGAATGGTGCGCTCATACATGGCGGCCTGGCGGGTGACGGAAAGCCGGGCGAGATAGGTGGCGGGCAGAATGCCGGCATAGGCCGAGCGCCAGGCCGCCACATGCACAGCGCCGATGGCCAGCGCATCGGCGGGGCGGGCGGGGCGGACGCGGATCATGCCAGGCGTTCCAGCACCTGGGCGAAAAACCCGTCAGTGCCGTCGCGGCGCGGGGTCAGGCTCAGGGGTGGGCCGAGCGGACGAAAGCCGGCGTTGCGCGACACGAACATGGCCACCTGATCCTGGTTTTCCCGCGGCAGCAGTGAACAGGTTGCATAAATAAGCCGTCCGCCCGGTTTCACCAATGCCGAGGCGGCCTGAATTATCTCGGCCTGCTTGACGGTGAGTTCATCGATGTCGGCCTCGGTGAGGCTGAGGCGGGCATCCGGGTTGCGGCGCCAGGTGCCGGTGCCGGAACACGGGGCATCGACCAGAACGCGGTCGAAGCTGGCGGCGCGGCGCTTGACCCATTTGTCGCCGGATTCGAGCAGATGCCGTTCGGCATTGTGCACGCCGGCACGGCGCAGGCGCTTGACCGCGGCCTCGAGCCGGGGGGCGGAGACATCGAGCGCCACGATGTGACCGCGATTGCGCATGGTCATGGCAAGGGCGAGGGTTTTGCCGCCGGCGCCGGCACAATAATCGGCCACCCGCATGTCTGGCGCGGCGCCGACCAGGTCCGCGATCAACTGGCTGCCTTCGTCCTGGATTTCGACCAGGCCGTTGCGGAAGGCATGACCGGTGACGACCGGACGGCGACCCTGGATGCGCAGGCCCCAGGCGGAATGGGGGGTGGGCGTCGCCTCGATGCCTTCGGCGGCCAGGGCTTCGATTGCCTCGGCCCGGGTGGCCTTGAGCAGGTTGACGCGCAGATCGAGCGGGGCTTCGGTCAACATGGCCTGCATCTCAGCCTCGAGCGTGGGGCCGAAACGCGCCTGCAGGGCGGGCAGCAGAAAATCCGGCAATTCGAGACGGGTGGCGAGGTCCTGCGCCGGATGGTCGAGCGTGTGGCCGACCAACGGGCGCAGGCGGGCGAGATCGGCCTCGGTCAGGCGGGCGGGGGCATATTTGCCGCCGGAATAGGTCTGCGCCAGCCCGGCCTCGGTCCAGCCATCGAGCAGCAGGGCGGCGGCGAGGCGAAGCGGCGGCGTGTCGGGCAGCCTCGCATGGTCGAGCCACCAGGACAGGCGGCGATGGGCGCGCAGCATGGACCAGACCCGTTCGGACACGGCCCGACGGTCGGCGCTGCCGATATAGCGGCGGTCGCGGAAGAATGACTGGGCCACCGCGTCCGACGGGCGGGACTGGCGGGCGATGTCGGCCAGCAGATCAATGGCGGCGGCGAGGCGGGCGGAGGGAGTCATGCAACCGGGCCGAATGGGTTAAGGAAGGCACTTGCCTTGAATCGGGTATCGGGAAGAAGATTACCGTCGCCAGTTCCCGATTTTGGGGTAAAAAAATAAACATGTTTCCGGCATGCCGGGCTAGTCTGCGGTGTGCGCGGGATGAGGTGGAGCATGCGAGGTGTCGGCCGGTTGGTTGAGCACGCCTTCCTGGACCATCCTCGCGATGTGGGCGAGAGCTATCTGCGCCACATGCGTGAGGCATCGCGCTTCGGGGTGATGATGGCCATGGGCGCCGCCGCCTGCTTCGTGCACGCGCTGGTGCCGGCCTTGTGCACGCGCACCGGCAGCCAAATCGCACAGCGGTTGCATGA
>DAIDIQ010000029.1 GCA_027459285.1 Acetobacteraceae bacterium | reverse complement strand
GGCTCAGCGCCTCCGGCGGGACATCCTCCGTGTGATTGGTCATTTGCCGAGCAGCTTCTGCCACAGCCCTTTGGGTTTGGGCCTGGGCGCCGGCGGCATGCCCGCCTTCAGCCGGTCGAGCGCGGTCGGCCCGGTCAGCGGCTCCCTTCGCTCGCCGGTCGGCTTCTGTTCAAGTCGGATCGACCCGCGCACGGGGATTTTTTCGGCGATTTTCTCGTCCAGCTTCTCGCTACGCTTTTCTTCGGTCAAACGCTTTTGCGCGGCGGACATACCCTCATCAATGACTGGATCATTGGGGAATTTATGCTTGAGCGCTTGCCAGCGCTGCTTTGCCCCGGCGGTATCCAGACGCAGCGCCGCTAGTTCGGCGTTCTGTATCAGCAGCGCCCTATTTTCCGGCGCAAAGCCGATCGCCTCGGCCGAGACGATTTCGGCGGCGTTGACCTGCTCCGCGTGAATAAGCGCGTCGATGCGACCGAAATAAGCCTCCACACTCGGCGGACATTGCTCGATCACGCGCTGCCAGCGTGCCACCGCGCCTGCCCAGTCCTTGCGGGCACTGGCGTTCTTGGCCGATTCCATCAGCATGGTCGCGTTGGTCGGGTGGTGACGTAGACCTTCGTCGATGGCGGCTTCCAGACCCGAGCCGTCATTCTGGCGTGCCAGTGCCCGCACCAAGCCTTCCCACGCTGCCACGTTGGCCGGATCACGTGCCACCACGCGCCGCAAGGCGGAGGCCGCGGCCGGCCAATCCTCGCGTGCTGCCGCCACAGCGGCATGCGCCGCGTGAATATCGCTTGCGTCGGGCCAAGTCGCGAGCGCCGTGCGGGCCAAGGCTTCAGCCTGGTCCCACTGGCCAGCCTCGCGTCGCGCGTTGATTTCGGCCACCGCGAGATCAGGCCGATCCGGCGCATGGGCACGCGCGGCGGCAAAACGATCTGCGGCGGCGGCAAAATCGGCCCGCAACAGGGCCGCTTCCGCGTATTGCACCAGCGTCGGCACATGATCAGGACGCTGCCGCACCCCATCGGCCAGCAGTGCCTCCGCTTCGCCGCCGCGGCCAAGCACGCGCAAGGCATGGGCGTAGCCCAGCCGAACGCCAGGACCATCTGGCAGGCGTGCATGCAGGGCCTGCCAACGCGTGGCCGCGGCTTCCGGCGGCAGCGTCTGCGCGCCGGCGATGCCGTAGAGGACGCCCAATTGAGGGACCGAGGGGAACCGCGCCATGCCGGCTTCCACCATTTTTTCCGCGCCGGCTGCGTCCTTTAATTCCAGGCGGGCGCGTCCCGCGTGGTAGAACACGACCCAGGGCACATCAGCCGCGCCGATCAGTTGCTCGGCGGTATCGCGCAACCCTGTCCAGTCACGCTGCCTGGCCAGCGCTTCCAGCTGTGCCAAGGCTTCTTCGGTGGTCGGAATCGTCACATCCGCTTCCTGGCTTGCCCATATGGTTTCATGCTGCTTCCCCACCTACGGTTTCATGGCGGCGGCGGCAACCACTGGCCATCAGGCGGCGTCGGCGCTTTGCCCGCTTTCGTCCTGCAACTGCCGGGTCCACATGGCCGCATACAGGCCACCGCGCGCCAGCAACTGGGCATGGGTGCCCAGTTCGGCCACGCGACCTTCCTCCAGCACCAGAATCTGGTCCGCCTCGACAACCGTCGACAAGCGATGCGCAATGGTCAGGGTGGTCCGGTTTGCCGCAAGCACCCGCAAGGCCGACTGAATCTCCTGTTCGGTGCGTGTGTCGAGCGCGCTGGTCGCCTCGTCCAGGATGAGGATGGCGGGGTCCTTCAGGATGGTGCGCGCGATTGCCACCCGCTGTTTCTCTCCACCAGAGAGTTTCAACCCGCGCTCCCCGACCCGGGTCGCATATTTGTCGGGCAGGCGCATGACGAAATCGTGAATCTGCGCCGCCCGCGCCGCCGCCTCGATTTCCGCCGTGGTGGCGCCCGGTCGGCCATAAGCGATGTTGTAGCCGATAGTGTCGTTGAACAGCACCGTATCCTGCGGCACCACGCCTATGCGGGCGCGCAATTCATCCTGCGGCCAATCCCGCACGTCCACCCCGTCCACCCTGACCGCGCCGCCGGCTACGTCGTAGAAGCGGAACAGCAACCGGCTGATGGTGGATTTTCCCGCGCCGGTCGGCCCGACGATCGCGAGGCTGCCACCGCCGCGCACGCTGAAGCTGACATTGTGCAGAATTTCCCGATCTGGCCGGTAGCCGAAATGCACGGCATCGAACACCACCGCCGGCACCTGATCTGTCACGAGCCGGGGGCCGCCACGCGCCGATGGGCGGTCCGCTACGTCGGGCACTTCACGCATCAGGCTGAACATCTGCTCCATATCGACCAGCCCCTGCTTGATGCCCCGATAAACCGTGCCGAGCAGGTTGAGCGGCGTGTATAGCTGCATGAGATAAGCATTCACCATCACGAACCGGCCGACGGTCATCTGGCCATTCAAGGTCTGCCGCGCGGCCATCAGCATCACCACCGCCAAGCCGACCGCGATGATGCTCGCCTGCCCCAGGTTCAGCATGTTCAGGGTCACCTGGCTGCGGATCGCCGCCCGCTCGTAGCGCGCCAGCGCACCGTCGAAACGCCGCGCCTCGTGCGACTCGTTGCCGAAATATTTCACCGTCTCGTAATTCAGCAGGCTGTCCACCGCCTTGGATTGCGCGTCGCTGTCGCTTTCGTTCATCTGACGGCGCAATTTTACCCGCCAATTGGTGAACAGGAGCGTGAACGCGCTGTATAGTCCGACCGATATGCCGGTGATCAGCGCATACCGCCAATCGAACACGCGCCAGAGAATAATCAATACCAGCCCGACCTCGAAAATGGTCGGCAGGACGTTGAACACCGAAAGCCGCAGCACATCCTCGATGCCACGGGTGCCGCGATCGATCGATCGCGCGAGCCCGCCGGTCTGGCGGTCCAGATGATAGCGCAGCGAAAGCGCGTGCAGATGCCGAAATGTTTGCAGCGCCACGCGCCGCACCGAGCGCTGCTGCACGGCGGCAAACACCGCGTCGCGCAATTCGGCAAAGCCAGAGGCGCCGATGCGCAACCCGCCATAGAGCAGGATCAGTGCCACCGGGACTGCCAGTGACACCACATGCCCGCGCGGCGCCAGATGGTCCACCACACGCGCATACACATAGGGCACATAGACCGTGGCCAGCTTGGCGAGAACGAGGAAGGCAGCGGCGAGCAGCACGCGCACATGCGCCGCCCAGTCTCCCTTCGGCCAGAGATATGGCAGCAGCGACCGCATGGTTGCCATGCCAGATCGTGGCGGATGCCCCATCGGTTGCGGGTTGAATTCAGTGCGTCGTTTCATGCGCCCCATGTGGCGCCATGCGCCACGCCTGACCAGGGGGGTGGGCGACGACGCGGTTTGCCGCCACCTTGCCGGCATGACGGACTATCCGCCCCAGGCCTTTCTGCGCCACATCTCTGCATGCAACAACGCAGTGCTGCCGGGTCGGCGCCACCGCGTAACCCTGGGCGGACGCAACATCGGGTTCGCGCTGCCGGTCCACGCGCCCGCCGGGCCGCTGGCGGACCGGGCGGCGTTGGACGCGCATGTCGGACACCTCGCGCGCACCGGCGCCTTCAGGCCGCGACACGAGTCGTTCGACGTGCCCGATGAGGACACCGGCAACGTGCTTGCCAGCATCGATCGGGGCGCGATACCGCTGCTGGGCACGCTTGCTTATGGGGTGCACATGAACGGTCTGGTGCGCCGCCCGGATGGCATACATCTGTGGGTAGCCGAGCGCGCGCGCAGCAAGCTGCTGGACCCTGGGAAGCTCGATCATATTGTGGCCGGCGGGGTTCCCGCCGGGCTCGATGCCCGCCAGACACTGCTGAAGGAAGCCACGGAGGAGGCAAGCTTGCCCGCCAACCTGACCAGCCGGGCCGACCACACCACCACCCTTACCTACGCGATGGACCGCGCCGAGGGGCTGCGCCGGGACCGGATATATGTGTTCGACCTCTGGTTGCCCGACGACATCATCCCCATCCCGAACGATGACGAAGTGGCTGGCTTCAGCCTTTGGCCGATCCATCAGGTGCTGGACCGCGTGGCGCTGAGCGACGATTTCAAGTTCAACGTGACTCTCGTTCTGATCGATTTGTTCCTGCGACTGGGCATTATCGACCCAGCGAGCCAAAGCGGTCGGCGCGTGCACGATGGGCTGACGACTGTGCGACAGCATGTGGGCGGCGTGTGGCAGACAGCGAGTTCCTGAGCGAAGCACGGAAAGGCTGGTTAGATTTTGGGGGCGCGATTGCACTGCTCGTCAGTGACTGGAATTTTGCGGGGCATTCCCGGTAGAAAATTGGCGCTTCCTGGCCGCGTGAACGCCGTTGTCGCGAGAGCGTGATCGTTTCGGCCTGAAACAGAGAGTGGCTCAAGTTGAAATGCGAAGCGGGCTCTGGAGCATCGGTCGGCCCTCGAGCGCGATCGTTTCAGGTTGACCCGGGTACCGGGTCAACCTGAGACGTGAATCGCCCTCTCAAACAAAAGCCTAGAGCCTGATTCAGGCTTTAGGCCCCCTTAACTCTCTCGCGTGGACTCAGAGCGCGCGCTCGCTTCCCCAGCCGGGTAGCCCTGCGTCACGCCGCGAGGCTACGTTGGGCCTCCATGCCCAGTGACACAAGAACGGGATCGGTCGTCTGGCGGGACTGGAAATCCGCCTTGCCGGCAAGGCCGCGCCAGTTGGCGGCGATCAGCGACTGGGCGACGGCGCTGTTCAGCGTGGTGCCGGGGCCGGTGACGATGAAGGCATCGGGTGCGAATTCGCGCGCGGCGACCTG
>DAIDIQ010000001.1 GCA_027459285.1 Acetobacteraceae bacterium | reverse complement strand
GGGCGGCTGATCAGCCGCGGGTGAGGGTGACGACGCCGGAGGCGGAGGCGAGCAGGGCCTCGTCCGCCATGTCGATGAACAGGCCGGTCTCGACCACGCCGGTGATGGCGCGGAGCGCCGTGTCGGTGGCGGCGGGGTCTGGCATGGGGCCGAAATCGGCATCGAGGATGAAATTGCCGCCATCGGTGAGGTAGGGCTTGCCGTCCGAGGTTTTGCGCATTTCGGTCTCGGCGCCCAGCGCCCGGATGCGACGGTCGGTGGCTTGCCAGCCGAAGCGCACCACCTCGACCGGGACTTTTTTGTCGAGCCCGTCGGCGAGCTTGCTGTCATCGGCAATGACGACGAAGCGGGCGGCGGCGGCGGCGACGATTTTTTCACGCAGCAGGGCCCCGCCATAGCCCTTGATCAGGGCGAGGCTGCCCCGGGCGATCTGGTCGGCGCCGTCGATGGCGAGATCGAGTTGCGGATGGGCGCCGAGATCGGTCAGCAGAATGCCGCCGGCGCTGGCCTGCTGGGCCGTGCGCTCGGAGGTGGGCACCGCGACGAAGTGGAGATTTTCATTGCGCACACGGCGGATCAGCGCCTCGACCAGCAGGGCGGCGGTGGAGCCGGTGCCCAAACCGACCGCCATGCCCTGCTGCACCAATGCGGCAGCGCGTTCGGCCACCGCGCGCTTCAGTTCGGTCTGGTCACTTTCCATGGCGGTATCCGTTCTTTAGGTTGCCGGGCACGCGGCTGGCGGCACGGTTTGCCTTTTCGTGCCGCCTGGCCGGGCCGGATGCAAGGGCTGCGCACAAAGCGGCGGCGCCGTTGGCAGACGGATTGATGCAACAGCGCGCGACCCGAGGGAGAGCAGGACCATGGACACGACGATGCCCACCGATATCGACACGCTGTGTGTCGATACCATGCGCACCCTGGCCATGGATGCCGTGCAGAAGGCGAATGCCGGGCATCCGGGCACGCCGATTTCGATGGCGCCGGTCGGGTATGAATTATGGCAGAACCACCTGAATTTCGACCCGGCCGATCCGGCCTGGCCGAACCGCGACCGGTTCGTGTTGTCGGTCGGGCATGCGTCGATGCTGCTCTATTCGCTGCTGCACCTGACACAGACGGTGGCGCTGGATGCGCAGGGCAAGCCGACCAACACGCCGACCGTCAGCCTCGAGGATATCAAGCAGTTCCGGCAACTGGACAGCCGCACCCCGGGCCACCCGGAAAACCATGTGACCTCGGGCGTGGAAACCACCACCGGGCCCCTGGGGCAGGGCCTGGCCAATTCGGTCGGCATGGCGGTGGCGGAGCGGTTTCTGGCGGCGCGGTTCAACCAGGAGGGGCACGCGCTGTTCGGCCACAAGACCTATGCGCTGTGTGGCGATGGTTGCCTGATGGAGGGGATTTCCTACGAGGCCGCCGCGATCGCGGGGCATCTGGGCCTGGGCAATCTGTGCTGGATCTATGATTCGAACCGGATCACGATCGAGGGATCGACCGCGCTCGCGACTTCGGAGGATGTGAAGGCGCGGTTCACCGCCGCCGGCTGGGCGGTGGCCGAGGTGATGGACGCCAATGACCGGGCGGCGTTGCGCGCCGAATTGCGCAAATTCGCCGAGGGCGCGCATGGCGACAAGCCCACCTTCATTCTGGTGCACAGCGTGATCGCCTATGGCGCGCCGCACAAGCAGGGCACCAAGGAAGCGCATGGCGAGCCGCTGGGCGCCGAGGAAGTCAAGCTGACCAAGCGCTTTTATGGCTGGCCGGAGGATGCGCAGTTTCTGGTGCCGGACGGGGTGTACGCGCATTTCGCCGCCGGCATCGGCGCGCGCGGCGCGGGCCTGCGCAAGGCGTGGGAGGCGCGCTTCGCCGCCTATAAGGCCGCGTTCCCGGCATTGGCGGCCGAGATCGAGGCGATGCTGGCGGGGGGCCTGCCGGCGGGGTGGGACGCGGAGATACCGGTGTTCGCGCCCGACGCGAAGGGGCTGGCGACGCGCGATTCCTCGGGCAAGGTGCTGAACGCGATCGCGGCCCGGGTGCCGTGGCTGATGGGCGGCGCGGCCGACCTTGCCCCCTCGACCAAGACCAACCTGACCTTCGGCGGCGCGGGCGAGCAGGAGGCGGGCAGCCCGGGCGGGCGCAACATGCATTTCGGCATTCGTGAACATGCGATGGGTGCCATGGTGAATGGCATGGCGCTGTCGAAGCTGCGCGCTTTCGGCTCGGGCTTCTTGATTTTCTCGGATTACATGCGCACCCCGATCCGGCTGGCGGCGCTGATGGAGGTGCCATCGCTGTTCGTGTTCACGCATGACAGCATCGGTGTCGGCGAGGACGGCCCGACGCACCAGCCGATCGAGCAGATCGTGAGCCTGCGCGCCATTCCGAACATGCTGGTGCTGCGGCCGGCGGATGCGAACGAGGTGGCCGAGGCGTGGCGGGTGGCGCTGCGGCAAACCCACACGCCCACCTGCCTGATTCTGAGCCGGCAGGCGCTGCCGACGCTGGACCGGGGCACCTATGCCTCCGCGGCCGGGCTGGCGCGAGGTGCCTATACGCTGATCGACGCACCCGAGACCCTGATGGTGGACGGCAAGCCGGCGGTGATCTTGATCGCCTCGGGCAGTGAGGTTGCGCTGTGCCTGTCGGCTCACAAAATGTTAACAGAGCAGGGGGTGGGAACCCGCGTGGTTTCCATGCCAAGCTGGGCATTGTTCGAGCAGCAGGACGAGGCGTATCGGCAAGGCGTGCTGCCTGACGCGGTGACCGCGCGGGTTACCGTTGAAATGGGCTCGACCATCGGTTGGGACCGTTATGCCGGCCCGAAAGGGGTGGCATTGGGCATGCATGGGTTTGGCGCGTCGTCCCCGTTGAAGGATTTGTTGCCGCGGTTTGGCTTTACCGCCGAGGCGGTGGTCGAGGCCGCGCGGCGCCTGATTAAACAGGAGTGAGCCATGGATACCGCGCCGATGCGTCCCAACAAGCTGACACAGCTTGCGGGCAGCGGTACGTCGGTCTGGCTGGATTTCGTCAGCCGCGACATACTGCATAACGGGGAATTGGCGCGGCGGATCGAGGCCGATGATGTGCGCGGGGTGACATCGAACCCCGCGATTTTCGAGCGCGCGATTGGCCATTCCGGCGCCTATGACGCGCAATTGGCGGCACTGGTCGGCGCCGGGGATGCCGGCGCGATGGCGCTGTATGAACAATTGGCGGTGAGCGATATTCGCGAGGCGGCGGATACGCTGCGGCCGGTGTATGAGCGCACCGACGCGGTGGACGGGTATGTGAGCCTGGAGGTCGCCCCCTATCTGGCGCGCGAGACCGAGGCGAGCATTGCCGAGGCGCGACGCCTGTGGCGCGAGGTGGACCGGCCCAACCTGATGGTGAAGGTGCCGGGCACCCGGGAGGGCGTGCCGGCGATTGCGACGCTGATCGGCGAGGGCCTGAACATCAATGTGACGCTGCTGTTTTCGGTGGCGGCCTATCAGGCGGTGGCTGACGCGTATATGACCGGCCTCGAGCGGCTGGCGGCGGCGGGCGGCGATGTGCGCCGGGTGGCGAGTGTGGCGAGCGTGTTCGTGAGCCGCATCGACAGCGCGGTGGACGCGGCGGTGCAGGGGCTGCTGCCGAAGGCGGACGCGGCGATGGCGGAGAGGCTGCGCGGGCTGCGCGGCCGGGTGGCGATTGCCAATGCGCGGCTGGCCTATGCGGCATATCAGGACATTATCGGGTCGGACCGGTGGCGGAAGCTGGCCGCGCTGGGCGCGCGGCCGCAGCGGCTGCTGTGGGCATCGACCGGCACCAAGCTGAAGGGATTGCCGGACACGCTGTATGTGGACGCGCTGGTGGGGCCGGAGACGGTGAACACGATGCCGCCGGCGACGATGGAGGCGGCGCGTGACCACGGGCAGGTGGCGCCGACCCTGCCGGGGGATGTGGCGGCGGCGCGCGCGGTGCTGGCGACGCTTGCGGAATGCGGCATCAGCCTGGATGCGATAACCGACGCGCTGGTCGATGACGGGGTGCAGCAATTCATCGACGCGGCCGACGCGCTGCTGACATCGGTTGCGCTGAAGCGGCTCGCGTTGCTGGGCGAGGATACGAGCGTGCTGCGGCTTGCCGCACCCGAGCCGATGCTGGCGGCGCTGCGCGCACAAACCGAGGCATGGCGGGCCGGCGGCACGGTGCGCCGGCTGTGGGCGGGCGATGCCGGGCTTTGGACCGGGCGGGACGAGGCGGACTGGCTGGGGTGGCTCACGCTGCCGGAGGCGGCGGCGGCGGATTTGCCGCGGCTGCTGGAATTTCAGCGCACGGTGGCCGCCGGCGCCTATACCGACGCGGTGCTGCTGGGCATGGGCGGATCGTCATTGGGGCCGGAGGTGCTGGGCGAGAGTTTCGGCCACCGGCCGGGCTTTCCGCGGCTGCACGTGGTGGACAGCACCGACCCCGCGCAGCTTCGCGCGGTGCGGGCGGCGATCGACATAAGTCACACGATATTCATCGTTTCGAGCAAGTCCGGATCGACGCTGGAGCCCAATCTGTTTCTGGCCTATTTCATGCACGAGGCAAAACAGGCCGGGCTGGACGCGCCGCGGCGGATCGTGGCGGTGACCGACCCGGGCAGCGCGCTTGCCAGGATGGCGGCGGCGGAGGGGTTTGCGCATGTGTTCGCCGGCGAGCCGTCGGTGGGTGGGCGCTTCTCGGTGCTGTCGATGTTCGGGCTGGTACCGGCGGCGGTTATCGGCGCGGATTTGCCGGCGCTGGTCGCCGCCGCGCGGCGGATGGCGTTGAGCTGCGGCGCGGATATTCCGGCGGCGGTGAACCCGGGCGTGCAGCTGGGGCTGGCGATGGGGCTGGCGGGGCGCGCCGGGCGGGACAAGCTGACGGTGATCGCGAGCCCGGCGATTGCCGATTTTGGCGCCTGGCTGGAGCAATTGGTGGCGGAATCGACCGGCAAGCAGGGGCACGGGATTATTCCGATCGACGCGGAACCGCCGCGGCCGCCGGCGCTGTATGGCGCGGACCGGATGTTCGTGTATCTGAGCCTGGCGGGCGCGGAGGACGCGGCGCAGGAAAGGCTGGTGGCCGGGCTGGAAGCGTGCGGGCAGATGGTGGCGCGGATACCGGTTGCCGACCGGACGCACCTTGCCGGGGAATTTTTCCGCTTCGAGATGGCGACCGCGGTGGCGGGTAGCGTGCTCGGCATCGACGCGTTCAACCAGCCGGACGTGGAAGCGAGCAAGGTGGCGACGCGGGCGTTGATGGACGCGGCGGAGCGCGGCGAGGCGCCGGCGGCCGAGACGGCGCTGGCGAGCGATGGCGGCGTCGCGGTATTCGCCGATGCGCGCAATGCGGCGGCGTTGAGCGGCGACATGACTGTTGCGGGCGTGCTGCGCGCGCACCTGGCGCGGCTTGGCCCGGGCGATTATGTGGCGTTGCTGGCCTATGTGCCGCGCAACGCCGGGACGATTGCCGCGATGACCCGCATGCGGGCATTGATCGGCCGGCGCTACGCGGCCGCGGTTGCCGCCGGGTTCGGACCACGCTTTCTGCATTCGACCGGGCAGGCCTATAAGGGCGGGCCGAATAGCGGCGTGTTCGTGCAGATTACCTGCGCGGACGAGGCGGATTTGCCGGTGCCGGGGAAACCCTATGGGTTCTCGGCGGTGAAGGCGGCGCAGGCGCTGGGCGATTTGCAGGTGTTGAACGAGCGCGGTCGGCGGGCGCTGCGGGTGCATTTGGCGGATGGATGGGAAACCGGGCTGCCGGCGCTGGAGGCGTTGCTGGCGCAGGTGCTGGGGTAGGAGGGCGGGCAGCCCGCCGCGAGACCACCACCGATGACCCGGATCTCAGATATGCTTGAATCGAAGTCTTTTTGCTTCTTTTTCTTCAGAAAAAGAAGGTTCTTGCTTGGTTTTTAAGCTTTTCTCGATGTAAAGGACCACGCGATGCAACTCGGCATGATCGGCCTTGGCCGAATGGGCGGCAATATCGTGCGGCGGGTAATGCGCGATGGGCATGAGGCGGTGGTGTTCGACCGCGCGGCGGAGGCGGTGGCGAGCCTGACCGCGGAGGGCGCGCAGGGGGCGAGGGACCTGGCTGATTTCGTGGCGAGGCTGGAAAAGCCGCGGGTGGCGTGGCTGATGCTGCCGGCGGGGCACGTGACCGAGGAGATGGTGGCCAGCATCGGCCCGATGCTGGAGGCGGGTGATATTCTGATCGATGGCGGCAATAGTTTCTACAAGGACGATATTCGACGCGCCAAGGCGCTGAGCGCGCGCGGGGTGCGCTATCTGGATATTGGCACCTCGGGCGGGGTGTGGGGGCTGGAGCGCGGTTATTGCATGATGGTGGGTGGGCCGGCCGAGGCGGTGGACCATGTGGACCCGATTTTGCGGACGCTGGCGCCGGGGGTTGGCAAGATCGAGCGCACCGGGGGCCGGACGGGACAGCCGAGCCGGGCGGAATGCGGGTTCATTCATGCCGGGCCGAGCGGGGCCGGGCATTTCGTCAAGATGGTGCATAACGGCATCGAATACGGGCTGATGCAGGCCTATGCGGAGGGATTCGATATTCTTTCGAACAAGAACAAGGAGGCGCTGCCCGAGGATGAGCGCTATGCGCTGAACCTGGCCGACATTGCCGAGGTATGGCGGCGCGGCAGCGTGGTTTCCTCGTGGCTGCTGGATCTGGCGGCGTCGGCGCTGGTGGCGCACCCGGATCTCGGCGAATTCACCGGCATCGTGGAGGATTCCGGCGAGGGGCGGTGGACGGTGAATGCCGCGATCGAGGAGGCGGTGCCGGCGACCGTGCTGTCGGCGGCGCTGTATGCGCGCTTCCGGTCACGCGAGACGCATAGTTTCGGTGAGAAGATGCTGTCGGCGATGCGGTTCGGGTTTGGCGGGCATATCGAGAATTCCGGCACCGCGGTGGGCTGAGGGTGATGACCGGTTTGCGGGCGGCGGCGCGGCGCATACGGCTGTTGCTGGCGGATGTGGACGGCACGCTGTTGACGCCGGACAAGGTGCTGACCGAGCGGGCGCGGCGGGCGGTTGTGGCATGGCGGGAAGCCGGGCTGGAATTTGCCCTGACCTCGGGACGGCCGCCGCGCGGCATGCGGATGCTGATCGAGACGCTGGCGGTGACGACGCCGGTGGCGGGGTTCAATGGCGGCATGATCGTGGCGCCGGATTTTTCCGTGCTGGCGGAACGCAGCCTGGATGCGGGGCTGGTGCGGGGCGCGATGGAGGGGCTGCGCAACCATGGGCTGGATGTCTGGGTTTATGCCGGCAAGGATTGGGTGGTGGGTGATGGCGAGGCACCGCATGTGGCGCGCGAGGCGCGCACGGTGAAATTTCCCCCGGTGGTGGGTGATGTGGCGCGGGCGGCCTCGGGCAGCGTGATAAAGCTGGTCGGTGTTTGCGATGACGAGACGCGGATGCGGGCGGCGGTGACGGCGCTGCATGACGCGTTTGGCGAGGCGGCGACGGTGGCGCGCTCGCAGCCTTATTACCTCGATATTACCCATCGGGACGCGAATAAGGGGGGCGTGGTGCGCTTTCTGGCCCGGCATTTCACGCTGGACCCGGCGGAGATCGCGACCATCGGCGATCAGGCGAATGATGTGGCGATGTTCCGCGCCGGCGGGCTTGGCATTGCCATGGGCAATGCGGACGCGGAGGTGCGGGAGGCCGCGCACGATGTGACGGCGGACAATGAGCACGAGGGATTTGCCGAGGCGGTGGAAAAACTGTTGGCGGCGCGCGAGGGGGCGGCATGATCGGGCGGATTGACGTGAGCGAGGACGCGGCGGCGCTGGCGCGGCGGGCGGCGGAATGGCTGATCGAGACTGTGGCGCGGCATGCGGCGCCGGTGCGGGTGGCGCTTTCCGGCGGATCGACGCCGAAGCAGATGTTCGCGCTGCTGGCGCAGCCCGCGTTCGCGCGGCGCATGGATTGGGCGAAGCTGCATCTGTTCTGGGGCGATGAACGCTGCGTGCCGTACGCGAGCCCGGACAGCAATTATGGCGAGGCGAAGCGGCTGTTGCTGGACCATGTGCCCATTCCGCCGGCGCAGGTGCATCCGTTCGCGGTGGATATGTCGCCGGATCTGGCGGCCGCCGCGTATGACGCGCTGCTGCGGGAGGTGGCGGGCGATGGCATGCTGTTTGCCGTGACGTTTCTGGGACTGGGCGAGGATGGGCATACGGCGAGCCTGCTGCCGGGACAGCCCGTGCTGGCGGTGCGTGACCGGTTGGCGGCTTCGGTGAGCGAAGGCCGGCCGGAGACGCGGCTGACGCTGACCATTCCGGCACTGGAACGGAGCGAGACGGTGGCGTTTCTGGTGAGCGGCGCGGGCAAGCAGGCGATATTCAGGGACGTGCGCGCGGGGCTGGCCGAGGTGCCGGCGACCATGCTGCGCCCGCTGGGGCAGACAGCCTGGTTCGTGGATCAGCCAGCGCTGGGCTGAGCCAGCCCGTCCGGCATTGGCGGCTGGTCGGCCAGAACCTGTTCGAGCGTGCGGGATTCGAGGATGGCGGAAGTGGCGTCCCTGACATCGAGCAGGACGCGGCGGATGGCGCAGGTTTCCTCGTCGATGCAATCATCGCAGCGGCGATAGGCGGTGCGGCTGGCGCAGGGGGTGAGCGCCAGTGGGCCATCGATGGCGCGGATGACCTCGGCGAAGCTGATGGCGGAGGGTGCGCGGCCAAGTTCGTAGCCGCCGAACTTGCCGCGATGGCTGAAGACGAGGCCGGAGCGCTTCAATTGCAACAGAATTTGTTCCAGGAATTTACGCGGCACCGCGGCACGTTCAGCGATTTCGGCGGCCTGGGCGGGCCTGCCATTTGGCGCGTCACACAGAACGAACAGGGCGCGTAGCGCATAGCGGGCTTTTTGGGAGAGCATGCGGCCGACCGGTTGATAAACCCCGGTTCTAGCAACGCGGGCCGGGCGAGGCAATTCACGTAATGTGCCGGCGTGACGACCAGGCCCGGCCCGCGCGCCCCGGCTCAGCGCGGGCCGGGCGGGGTCAGAAATCAGCCTCGGGCAGGGCCATGGTGCTGGCTTTGCCGGCCTTGATGGCCGCGAGCAGGCCGGCGCATTGCGGCAGGATGCGGTCCATGTAGAAGCGCGCGGTGCTGAGCTTGGCCTGGTAGAAGCCGGCATCGCCGTTGGCGGCGGGCAGCCTGGCGAGGGCGATTTCCGCGCTGCGCGCCCACATATAGCCGAGCGCGACGAGACCGAACAGGCGCAGATAATCGGTGGCGGCGGCGCCCGCTTCCTCGGGGTCGGTCAGGCCCCTGGTGGCGATTTCGGTGGTGGCGAGTTGCAGGGCACCGAAGGCGCGGCCGAGGCCCTTGACCATGGCGCCGAGTGCCGGATGCTCGGCGTGGGTTTCGATGAAGGCGGCGACGGGGTGGAAGAACTGGCGCAGCATGCGGCCCATGCCGGCGGGCAGCTTGCGGCCGACCAGATCGAGCGCCTGGACGCCGTTGGTGCCTTCATAGATTTGCGAGATGCGGGCATCGCGGACCAATTGTTCCATGCCATGGTCGCGGATATAGCCGTGCCCACCGTGCACCTGCAGGCCGAGATTGGCGGCGTCATAGCCGAGATCGGTGAAGAGCGCCTTGACGATGGGGGTCATGAGCGCGGTGAAATCCTCGGCGGCGGCGCGGGCGGATTTGTCGTCGGACCGCTCGGCGATATCGAGCGCGCGGGCGACCCAGCCGGAGAGGGCGCGGCAGCCCTCGGTGTAGGCGCGCATGGTCATCAGCATACGGCGCACATCGGGGTGGACGATGATCGGATCGGCCGCCTGGGTCGGGGATTTGGCGCCGGAGAGGGCGCGGCCCTGGATACGGTCACGGGCATAGGCGACCGCGCTCTGATAGGCGGTTTCGGCGACGCCGAGACCCTGGATGCCGACCGAGAGACGTTCGCTGTTCATCATGGTGAACATGGCGGCGAGGCCCTGATGGGGTTGGCCGACCAGCCAGCCCGTGGCCTGCTCGAAGCTCATCTGGCAGGTGGCGCTGCCCTTGATGCCCATTTTATGTTCGAGTGCGGTGCACAGCACGCCGTTGCGCGGGCCTGGCCGGCCATCCTCGGTGGGCAGGAATTTCGGCACCAGGAACATCGAAATGCCCTTGGTGCCGGCGGGGGCG
>DAIDIQ010000294.1 GCA_027459285.1 Acetobacteraceae bacterium | reverse complement strand
ACGATCGCGCGGCCGACCTCGGCGCGGCTCACCACCAGCCGATCGACATCGAGCTGATGGTTGTTTTCCGCGTTGGCGATCGCGCTTTCCAGCGCCTTTTTCACCGCGCCGGCGATGCGGCGCTTGCTGAAGGCGAGCGTCGCCACCGCCTGCTGCGCCGGCAGGTTGCGGATCATGCCCGCCACCAGATTGAGCTTGCGCGGGGAGACCCGCAGGTTGCTCACGATGGCCTGCGCCTCGGTGTCGGCCAGGCCGCGCGGATGATTGGGCTTGCTCATGTCAGCCGCGCTTCGCCTTCTTGTCGCCGGTGTGGCCGGTGAACGTACGGGTGGGCGAGAACTCGCCGAACTTGTGGCCCACCATGTTCTCGTTCACCTGCACCGGCAGGAACTTGTGACCGTTGTACACGCCGAAGGTCAGCCCCACGAACTGCGGCAGAATGGTGGACCGCCGCGACCAGATGCGGATGATCTCGTTGCGGCCCGACGTGCGGGCCGTCTCGGCCTTGCTCAGAAGATACCCGTCCACGAACGGGCCCTTCCATACGGAGCGTGTCATCTTGCGTGCCCCTCGAACTACTTGCCGACTTTACGGCGGCGGATGATCAGGCTGTCCGTGCGCTTGTTGGCGCGCGTCTTGGCCCCCTTGGTCGGCTTGCCCCAGGGCGTGACCGGATGCCGGCCGCCGGAGCTGCGCCCCTCGCCGCCGCCGTGCGGGTGATCGACTGGGTTCATGACCACGCCGCGATTGTGCGGCCGGCGACCCAGCCAGCGAGACCGGCCCGCCTTGCCGATCTTCTGGTTCATGTTGTCCGGATTAGAGACCGCGCCGATCGAGGCCATGCACTCGGCCCGCACCAGACGCAATTCCCCAGACATCAGCTTGATCTGCGCGTAGCCGGAGTCCTTGCCGACCAGCTGCGCGTAGGTCCCGGCGGAGCGGGCGATCTTGCCACCGGCGCCGACCTTCATCTCGATATTGTGCACGATCGTGCCGACCGGGATCGCCGCCAGCGGCATCGCGTTGCCCGGCTTGATATCAGCCCGCGCCCCGGCAACCACCTGATCGCCCACGCGCAGCCGCTGCGGCGCCAGGATATAGGCCAGCTCGCCATCGGCATACTTCACCAGCGCGATGAAGGCGGTCCGGTTGGGATCGTATTCCAGCCGCTGCACTGTGGCCGGCACGTCGAACTTGCGACGGCGGAAGTCCACCAGGCGATAGGCCTGCTTGTGCCCACCGCCGCGGAAGCGGCTGGTGATGCGGCCGTGGTTGTTGCGCCCGCCGGTTCCGGTCTTGCCTTCGGTCAGCCCCTTGATGGGCTTGCCCTTCCAAAGCTCGGAGCGGTCGATCAGAACCGTCCCGCGCAGGCTGGCCGTGACCGGATTGAAATTTTTCATCGGCATGATTCAGGTCTCACGCAAGCACGGTGGTGAAATCGATCTGCTGGCCGGCGGCGAGCGTCACCATCGCCTTCTTCACGTCCGAGCGCACGCCGGG
>DAIDIQ010000106.1 GCA_027459285.1 Acetobacteraceae bacterium | reverse complement strand
ATGACACGAGGCGAGCCGGTAGTGGTTGACGTGCTCAGTGAGTGTGGTGATGGCATGCGCCTGGTGCCGAGGAATTGCCGCCCAACCTGGCGAGAACGCGGGCGTGGCGCAGGACCTCAGGCGCTTCCAGGGGGCCGCCATGGCCCATGTGGAAGCGCTTGCCGCCGCTCTCGACCATGCGTATCAATTCGCGTGCAACCATCGCGGGATCGTCCTCGAAGGGGGGGCGGATGGCGCGGCCCTTGAAGATCAAGCCGCCGATGAGGATGCCCGAGGCGATCAGGTCGCCGACCATCAGGTCTGCGGACGACAATTCCACCGCAATGGAGCCCGGCGTGTGGCCGCCTGTATGTCGAACGACACCATCGACCCCGAAATCGAGCAAATTGACCGTGTGACCGTTGGTCATCATGATGTCAGGGACGAACCCTTCGTAAGGCTCGTGCGGGATCGGCGTTTTGAGGAACAGCCTGCCGACCCAGCCGGTCGTGCAATAGGTCATTCTTTCCTTGCGACTGTAAAAATCGGCATCCTCCTGATGCGCGAGAATGGGCGCGCCCGAGAGCACGCGCAGGCGGGCCGCGCTGCCGGCATGGTCGGTATGGGCATGCGTGACGACGATCAGCTTGATGTCGCGGAATGTCAGCCCGTGCTGGGCCAGAACCTTGCCGATCTTGCGTTCCGAACCGGGAATTCCGGCGTCGATGAGAACGCAGCCTGCCTCGCTGCGGATGAGGTGAGCGTTTACCATGCCGAATGGCAGGATTGGGATGGGAATGATCTGGGTCTCGAACATGGGACTTTCCTTGGTTGAACGGCCGCCCGTGCGTGGCGCCGCATCGTGTGGTGAAAGAGACGTCACCAGGCTTGTCGGCTGAAAAAGCCAGGGTCTGTTCATCAGCAGCTGGCTGGCGGCATCGGCAAAACTGGCGTCATCGAGGCTGGCCCAGGGCCTTTCGCGCCGCCTAAGTTGCACCCCTCGCGCCGCCATCCGCGAGGGTGGCGTGCTCGACGCGATACGGGTCCTGTGCCGTCGCGGTCGAAAATAGCGGCGTGGCAAAGCGTCGGATCAGCCTCACGACATCATCTGGCGCCTCCAGAGGCGAAAGGTGGCCGATGCCCGGAAGCGTGTGCAAGATGGCCTGCGGGATCCTCGGCAGCAGCGCCTGGCGCAGCACCGCGGGTGGATCGACCCGATCCTCCTCGCCGGAAATAACGAGGGTGGGGATGCGGATCAGCGCTGCCTGCGCGGTGATGTCTTCCTGACTTGCTTCGAGAGGCCACGCCGACTTGGCCGCGGGCGCACCCTGCAGGCTGTCTGTGACAAGCTGTTCCAGATCGTCCGGCGCGAGCGGATTGGCTGCCAGAACCTGCCGGACAGTCGCGATAATGCTGTCCCGAGTGTCGTAGGCGTGGACCATGCCCTGTCTGACCTCAAGCGGCACATCCATGGGCGATGGCGGCGAAGGCGCGACCAGCACCAGCCCGGCCAGCCCTGCCGGTTGCCGCGAGGCCATCAGTTGCGCGACCTTACCGCCCATCGAGTGGCCGACCAGAATGTAGTGATCGAGGGCAAGGCTCTCGATCAGCCGTTCCGCGTCCTTGGCCAGATCGGCCAGCGTGTAGCCTTCGGCAGGCTTGTCCGACTGACCCCAGCCACGATGATCGATCGCGATGGCGCGGAAGTCGGGCGCCAGCGCCTGTGTCACATGCCGCCATGTGCGCGTCGAGCCGCCCCAGTAGTGGAGAAAGACGAGCGCCAGGGCGCCTGTACCGAATTCCTCGACATGAAGCGTGATGGTGTTTGATGCAGGGCTCATGAGATTGCTCCGGGACAGGCGCGAACCTCGCGCCCATGATGATCGGGTGACGGCGGCTCAAGCGGCAGCCTGAAGAATAAAGTCGGTGACGACCGCGGGATGCGACAGCATCGGCACATGGCTGGAACCGACATGCTGGATCGTCGCGTTCATGCGCTCGGCCATACGTTCTTGATCCACGCGCAGGATCGCCAGATCCTCGGTGCCGATCAGGTAGAAGGTCGGGCGTGTGCGCCATGCGGCCTGCGTCAGTGTGCCGCCCAGCGCGGCGCCGTTGATCGGGCCCTGTGTGGCATGAACCACGGCCTGCTCGACGGGGGCGAGGTCCTGGGCGAAAAGGGTGGCGATGCCCTTCGGCGTCAGGGACAGGAAGCCGGCCGCGTCGGGCCGGATCTCGGCATTGAGCGGGGCGGCTTCGAACCCGGCGAACAGCGAACCGGCCGATTCCCCGGCATCGGGTGCAAAGGCGTCGATATAAACGAGCCGCGTGACCTTGGGGTCGTTTCCCGCCTCGCCGATGACGGCGCCGGCATAGCTGTGCCCGACCAGCACCACATCGCCCTGCGCCAGGGCGATGGCGCGGCCGACGGCGGCAACATCGGCCTCGAAGCTGGTGAGCGGGAGCTGGACGGCCGTGACGGTCATGCCCTTAGCGGCCAGTGACGGAATGATCTTGGCCCAGCAGGAGCCGTCGGCCCAGGCGCCATGAACGAGGACGACGTTGGATACAGTCATTGTCTTTCTCCTTGGAAATAAGTGGATTGAAGTCTCTCAGACTTGCCAGTGAGAGCAGCGGATGACGGAGCAGAAGTTGCCGCGATGGAAATGCGGCTCCTTATCGGCGATCACGTCGGCCTTGACGTTGCCGAAGGTAGTGTGAGGCTTGTGCCTGATGCCGTCGTAGAAGGCCTGGATGATGTCTTCCTTGAAGGCGGGCGTGCGCGGAAAGGCAGCGAGCACGGCCTCGCGCGTGGCATCGGGATAGCGGTCATAGGTCAGGCCCAGCACGTCCATCTCGACGCCCGCGGTGGTGAGCGCGATTACCGGGTGCATGAATTCGGGCACGCCGGGCGTGGTGTGCAGCGCGATGCCGGTCCACACCGTCGCGATGTCGGAAGGGTCGAGGCTATAGCTTTGCAGGAAGTCGCGGGCGGCGTTCGCGCCGTCCACCTCGAAGCGCAGATCGGCGCTGCTGTGCGATGGCATCAGGCCGACATCGTGGAACATGGTGGCCGCGTAGAGCAGCTCGGGGTTGACCGTCAGGCCACGCTGCTGCCCGGCAATTGCGCCAAAGAAGAAAACGCGGCTCGAATGGTTGAAGAGCAGGTCGGTCTCGGTATCGCGGACGAAGGCGGTGATTGCGCGGGCCAGGGCGCTATCGGGGATGGCGACGCCGCTGATGGCGGAGACCGCGTGATGGGTCTGGGTCAATGTCTCTCTCTCCGTGTATGGCAGACACGCCCAGGCGCTCCCTGGAATGGGAAATGCCGACGGTGTCTGCCGCTGACTGAAACAAGGGTGGCGATGGCTCTCGATGCGGGCCTTTCGCCCTGCCCATGATCAATCGCAGCAATCCGGCATGGCAGCAACGACTGTGAGCCTTTGAAAGCTGCCAACCATGTGCGATAAACTGCCGCGAGCACCTGATGGCCGTCTGAAGTCGGCAAATGCCGGACGCTGCCCGCCGCGAGGGAGACAGGCACCGATGGCAAGACGAGGCGTCGCTCTCGTTATTTTCGAAGGCGTTCAGGCGCTCGATGTCGCCGGACCCCTTGATGTGTTTGCCGCAGCCAATGGATTCCTGCCGGAGGAGGAGCACTATGACTGTGCTCTGGTCGCGGGCAGCACGAAGCCCCTGCGCAGTTCCAACGGCATGCGGATGGTCGCTGATCTCAGCTTCGATCAGGCGGGCCGTGAATTTCACACGGTGTTGGTGGCGGGCGGCCCCACCCTTGCGGACGGTCCGGACGACGAAGCCATGTCGTCATGGTTGCGGGAATGGGGCGTTGCGGCCCAACGCTATGGCTCGATCTGCACGGGCGCGTTTGCGCTGGGCCGGGCCGGTCTGCTGGAGGGACGCACGGTCACGACGCACTGGCTTTGCTCAGGGCAACTGGCAAAGGAATTTCCGACGGCCATCGTCGAGCATGATCGCATTCATGCGCGCGACGGTCGCCTGGTGAGCTCCGCCGGGGTAACGGCGGGGATCGACCTGAGCCTTGCGCTGGTCAGTGAAGATCACGGCGCCGCGCTTTCGCTTGCCTGTGCCAAGGCGCTGGTGGTGGTGGCGCAGCGACAAGGTGGGCAATCGCAGTTCAGCCCGCTGTTGCTTTCCGCAGGAGATACCGGGACGCAGCTTGGAAAGGTGCAGGCCTATGTCATGGAGCATATCGGCGAGGCATTTCCGGTTGACCGTCTTGCTGAGCTGGCCGGGGTCAGCCCGCGGAGCATCGCGCGGCTATTCGTGCGTGAGCTGAAGGTAACGCCACACGAATTCGTGGAAGGGGTGCGTCTGGACCGAGCCCGCAACCTGTTGGAAGCCTCGGATCTGGCGCTCAAGGCCGTCGCCTTCGACTGCGGCTTTGCCAGCCCTGACCAGATGCGCAGCGCTTTTCAGCGGAGGCTCAACGTCACGCCCCAGCAATATCGTGGGAGCTTCAGAACCACGGCAGCGTAGGGCAGGGTTGCTGGAGAGGTGCGCAAACGACCAGCCATGTCCCCAAGGCGGCTCGCCCCGGCCAAAAGCGGCGCGCAAATTTCCGGACTATCCGGGCGCACCCATGCTGCCCCAGCATGTTCCGCGCGGTCGACGCCATGCACATGGCAAGCGGTCCGTGAAGCGGTGTTTCATCAGGCAAGCGGATGAAAACCTTGGCGTCCCGTAGGGGATTCGAACCCCTGTTACCGCCGTGAGAGGGCGGTGTCCTAGGCCTCTAGACGAACGGGACCGGGCCGGAGCGCCAGCATCTAGGCCAGCCGGCAGGGCCAATCAAGCATCATGGCGTGATCGTCAGTTCCGCCTTGCGGCGCAGCGTCTCGGGGTCGATCAGCAGCACCCGGTCCGGCTTGCCGCCGCCCGAAAGCGCCAGTGCCAACGCATGCCCCGCGCTTGCCACGCCAATCAGCCTGGTTCCCGCCGGCTGGCCCAGCGTCACCACCCCGGAAGCCGCCCCCGCTCCGTCCAGCCGCCGCACGATCAACAGCCCGAGCAGCGCCGTGCCGGCGACGATCAGCACCGCCATCACCACCGCGAGCGCGGCGACAAGCCTGATGCCCCTGGTCATTGCCGTCCACCCTCTCTGAACCCGCCATCCGGCGCCACCGCGTATCGCCGCGCCGCGCAAATCAGGCTATGGCCACGCCCATGACGGTTGTCGACCCCGGACCGCAGGCGCTTTCCGTCACCGCCGATGCCCCGGCCCGGCGGCTCGACCAGTTCCTTGCCCGCGCCCTGCCCGATTTCTCGCGCGCCCGCCTCCGGCAGATCATCGAGGCGGGCGGGGTGCTGCAAGACAATATCCCCGTACGAGACGCCTCCGCCAAGGTTCCGGCCGGCGCGCGTTATCGGGTTTCGCCGCCCGAGCCCATCGCCGCGCACCCCGCGCCCCAGCCCATGCCGCTCGACATTCTGTATGAGGACGAGGCCCTGCTCGTGCTCGACAAGCCGGCCGGCCTCGTCGTCCACCCCGCGCCCGGCAACCAGGATGGCACGCTGGTCAATGCCCTGCTCGCCCATTGCGGCGATGCCCTGCCTGGCATTGGCGGCGAGCGGCGCCCCGGCATCGTCCACCGGCTCGACAAGGACACGTCGGGCATCATGGTGGTCGCCAAATCCGCGCCGGCCATGGCCAAACTCGCCGCCGCCTTCGCCAGCCGCGACCTCGACCGCGCCTATCTCGCGCTTTGCTGGGGTCTGCCATCGCCGCTCGCGGGCGCCATCGAGGGCGCCGTCGGCCGGGACCCGCGAGACCGCAAGCGCATGGCGCTGGTCGCGCGCGGCGGCAAGCCGGCGCTTACGCATTACCAGGTGTTGCGCCACTGGCACGGCGCCGCCGCCCTGCTGCGCTGCACGCTCGCCACCGGCCGCACCCACCAGATCCGCGTGCATCTCGCTGCCCGCGGCCACCCCGTGGTCGGGGACCCGGTCTATCTGCGGCGCGTGCCCGCCCACGCGCGCGCCCTGCCTGCGCCCACCCGTGCCGCCCTGCTCGATTTTCCGCGCCAGGCGCTGCACGCCACCTCGCTCGGCTTCGCCCACCCGATCACCGGCGCGGCGCTGCATTTCGAGCGCCCGCCACCGGCCGATTTTCTGGCTCTGTTGGCGCTGCTGGATGCCACCGACGCCGCGCCGGCCGCTGGCCACGCCACCGCCGGCAGTGCTATTCAGGTGCCATGAGCTGGCTCAATCTGCCTGATTGGCTGCCCTGGTGGGTCCCTATTCTGGTGGCGGTGCCGCTCGGGCTCTGGCTGCTCTCGATGCTGATCATGCCGTTCAGCGTCATCGGCGTTAAATCCCGCCTGGAAAGCATCGAAGCCGAGTTGGAAGAGCTGCACGCCGATATCCGCACCATCGTGCTGCGCCTGCCGGAAGCCGGCAGCGGCCGCCTGTCCTATGGCGCCGAACCTTATCAGTCGCCCGCGCGGCCTGACCGCGGCTATGTGGTGCCCGAGCCGCCGCCCCGGCCGGCCGCCGCGCCAGCCCGCGGGCAGTTCACGCCTCCGCCGCCGCCCGCGCAGCCGACGCGCCCCTATCAGGACCAACCGCAATCGCCGCGCGCCGAGCCAAGGCTGGATTGGCGCCAGCGGTGACCGCCCCCGGCCGATGCGCATAAGCGTGGTGCAGCTTTGTCCGGGCGCGGACAAGGCTGAGAATCTGCGCGCCGCCGCGCATTGGCTCGATGCCTGTCATGCCGCCGACCGGCCCGACCTGATCGTGCTGCCGGAGATGTGGACCTGCCTTGGCGGTGACCGCGCAACGAAATTCGCCGCCGCCGAGCCGTTGCCGGCCGCCGGCACGAACGAGCCCGCCGGCCCCGCCTATCGCTTGTTGCGCGATGCGGCCATCAGGCTCGGCTGCTATCTGCACGGCGGCTCGATCGGGGAATTGCCGGCGGATGGCGGCGCGGACCAGATTTGCAACACGAGCCTGGTGTTCGCGCCGGACGGCACGGAAATTGCCCGCTACCGCAAAATTCATTTGTTCGATATCACCACGCCCGATGGTCAGGGCTACCGGGAAAGTGCGACGTATCGCGCGGGTGACGCATTGACCACCTGCCGCATCGGCGCCACCACCGCCGGGCTCACGATCTGCTACGATCTGCGCTTCGCCGAATTATTCCTGGCCCTGCGGCGGGCTGGCGCCGAGCTTATTCTGCTGCCGGCCGCCTTTACCGCGCAAACCGGCCGCGACCATTGGGAGCCGTTGTTGCGCGCCCGGGCCATTGAGACCCAATGCTGGCTGGCCGCCGCCGCCACCACCGGCGGCCATATCGAGCAGACCCGACGCGGGCCGGAAACCCGCTTCACGCACGGCCACTCGCTGATTTGTGACCCGTGGGGGCATATCGTCGCGCGGGCCTCCGATGGTCCGGGCTGGGCAAGCGCCCGGCTCGACCCGACACTGACCGAGCGGGTCCGCCGCGGCATGCCGATCGAGGCGCATCGCCGCCCCGCCTTGTTCGCCCCGCAAGCATGAGCGGTCTGGAGGCGATCAACCTTGCCCGGGACCCGCACCCGATCGGCTTCATCGCCGCGCCGACGGAAATGGCCCAACAAAGCCTGGAGCGACTGACCGCGCGGTACGGCAATGCCCCACCCGCGCTGGCCCGCACGCTGGTCTGTCTTGGTGGCGACGGCTTCATGCTGGAAACCCTGCACAAGCTGCTCGGCCGCGCCGAGACGCCGGTTTATGGCATGAATTGCGGCTCGGTCGGGTTTCTGATGAACGCGTTCAACGAGGACGCGCTGCCCGACCGGCTGGCCGCGGCCCAGGCGGCGATGATGCACCCGTTGCGCATGCACGCCGTCACCATGGGTGGCGCGGTCGAGGAAGCGCTGGCGCTGAACGAGGTTTCTCTGCTGCGGCAATTACGCCAGGCCGCGAAAATCCGCATCAGTGTCGATGGCCGCATCCGGCTGTCGGAGTTGATTTGCGATGGTGTGCTGATCTCCACGCCGGCCGGGTCGACCGCCTATAATCTTTCCGCGCACGGGCCGATCGTGCCGCTGTCGGCCAATCTGCTGCCGCTCACGCCGATCAGCGCCTTTCGCCCCCGCCGCTGGCGCGGCGCGCTGCTGCCCAGCAGTTCGGATGTGCTGTTCGAGGTGCTGGAGCCGGAAAAACGCCCGGTCGCGGCGGTCGCGGATTTCACCGAGGTGCGCGAGGTTGCCTCGGTCGCGGTATCGGAAGACCGGACGATCGCGGTCGAGGTGCTGTTCGATCCGGATCAAGGGTTGTCGGAGCGGATCATCGCCGAGCAATTCGTGACGTAGCGTTTCAGGCGGGGTGCGCGCGGTCCTTATTCTCCGTGCTGCGTCAATCGACACGGTCGGTCAGACGCCGGGTGTCGAGAGTTCTTTGCGCAACGTTTTTGTAAAAACGTTGCGGCTTTCTTCATCGCAGGAACGTGCCGAAGGCGCGTGGGCTGTTGCCGGCCGGGACGGTGCCGACCACGCGCAGCGATTTCGGGTCGATCAAGCTGGCCGTGTCGCTGAACCAGTTGACGACGACGAGCAGCCCGGTGGCGGGGTCGAGCCCGATGCCTTCGGGATAGTCGCCAACCGCGATATGCGCAAGAACTTTTCGTGAACCAAGATCGACCGCGGTGACGGTGCTGCCAAGCTCGTCGGTGGTGAAGGCGCGGCCATCAGCCAGGCCTACCGCGTAGGGGTGGGTGCCGACGCGGATCCGGGCGACCTCGCGACGCGTGGCGAGATCGACGATCGAGAGCGCATTGGATTCGACATCGGCGACGTAGGCGACATGGCCGGATCGATCGAGGGTCACGCCGAACGGGTGTTTGCCGACCGGAATGCGCGCGATTTCCCGCCCCTGGCGCAGATCGACGATGGAAATTGCATCCGACAAACGGTCGGCGACGATCAGCCGCCTGCCGTCAGGCGTGACGGCCATGCCGCTGGGGGATTGACCCACCGCCAGGATGCGGGTGGTGGCGCCGGTGATCGGGTTGAGATCGAGGACGCGGGACGCATACCAGTCG
>DAIDIQ010000282.1 GCA_027459285.1 Acetobacteraceae bacterium | reverse complement strand
GAAGGCAAGAAAGGTGCGTGCCACCACCGATAGCTGCTTGCCTCGTGGCCAGACGACATACCAGGAACGCCGGATCGGGAAGCCCTCGACATCAAGCGCGACGAGGTCGGATGCGCCGCCATCATGCGCGAAGGTGCTACGCGAGAGGATGGCAAGACCAAGCCCGCCCGCGACCGCCTGCTTGATGGCCTCGTTGCTGCCGATTTCGAGCTTGACCCGAGGTGTCAGGCCGCGCGCGGCAAATTCCCGCTCGATCGTAATGCGGGTGCCGGACCCGTTCTCGCGCATGATCAGCGGCGTGTCGGCGAGATCGGCGAAGGGTATGGCGCGGCGATGCCGCCACGGATGGGTCGCGGGCGCCAGCACCACCAGCGGATTTTCCATCAGCCGCTCGCTTTCGATCCGCGCTTCCTCGGGCGGCAGACCCATGACGTAAAGGTCATCGCGATTAGCCTCGAGCCGCTCCAGCAGCCGGTCGCGGTTCGCCACCTCCATCGCGATATCGATGCCGGGATAGAGATCGCAAAACGGGCCGAGCACGCGCGGCATGAAGTATTTGCCGGTGGTGACCACGCAAAGCCGCAGATGGCCCTGCTTGAGGCCCTTCAGATCCGCCACCGCCTGCTCGAACTGTTCCCAGATATCGAGCCAGCCCGCGCAGGTCTCGAGCAGCGCCGCGCCAGCCTCGGTGAGGTGCAGGCGTCGGCCGATCTGCTCGACCAGCGGCAGGCCGACTTCCTCCTGGAGCAAGCGGAGCTTTTTCGAAACCGCCGGCTGCGTCACGTGCAGATGCTGGGCAGCGCGCGAGACCCCGCCCAGCCGCGCCACCGCGGCAAACGCCTTCAACTGACCGAGGGTGACGTGCAGGCCCGCCATGGTGCCCCTTCCGCGACTGACTATAACCTATAAGCTATAATACCTCGAACTTCTATTCATTTTATTTTATCAACGCTCTTTGCCATCACCCCGAGGCTCACCCGCATGCCGAAGGAGATGGTCATGACGCCGACACCGAGCGCCCTGTTGGCGCTGATTGCCCCCGCTGCCTTTCTGTTCACGGCCGTTGTCGGCCTGGCGCGACCCGGCCCACGGCCGCGCCTGGTGGGCGGTCTGAGCCTTGCCACCGCGGGCCTTGCCTGTGCCGTGGCCCTGCTCGCCGCGCTTCTGGTGGCGCGTCACGGCCCGATGCAAACCCCGATGCTGGGCCGCGCCGGGCTCGGCTTCGCCCTGCGGTTGGACCCGCTGAGCGTGGTGATTTTCGCCATGATCAGTTGCCTTGCGTTTCTGATTTTGCGCTTCAGCCGCACTTACCTGGATGGTGATTCCCGGCAAGGGGCATTTCTCGGCTGGCTGTGCGCAACCATCGCCTGCGTGCAGTTGCTCGTGCTGTCGGGGAACCTGGTGCAACTGGCGGTGTGCTGGGTGGCAACCAGCCTCAGCCTGCACCAATTGCTGATATTCTACCCGGAGCGTCGGGCCGGCATCATCGCCGCCCGCAAGAAATTCCTCGCGGCACG
>DAIDIQ010000280.1 GCA_027459285.1 Acetobacteraceae bacterium | reverse complement strand
TTCCCTGTTCCGGGGTTGGTTGGGCGGCGGGGGCACCCCATGTGCAAGCCGGGCGCCGGTTTGCTTTGCGCCCGAGGCGGTTTTCCGCTATGAAACGAGCCGTGCACAGGACATGCCATGCCTAGCCAGACCAAGACCAAGACCAAGCCTCGCGGCCAGAACGGCACCCCCGAATACGCCGCCCCCAGGCGCCCGAAACAGGCCAGCCAATGGGCCATGATCGACGCCAAGCTCGACGATCTGCAGGAGCGGATCCGGCAACTTTCCGCCAGCGCCGACGAATTGCTCGAGCGTATGCCCTGACGCCGGGGCACGCTTGCCAGACAATGACAGCTTCGTCCGGATCGAACGCACCGTGGCAGCGGTCGATGACCTGGTCAAAACCATAGACAAGCTGGAACGCGCGCTCAAACACCTGGAACAGCGCGTCGCCAAGCTTGAACGCCACCCCGCCGATGGCTGACCCACCAAGCTGGCCACCCGGCGTTACACCCGTAAAGTCCCTGACCGACCTGGCCCGCTTCGGTATCGGGCCGCGCAACCGGCTCTTTTGGGACGGTAAGCCGGTCGAGGTCCGCCGCACGCTCGACCTGTCGAGAGCACAGAAAATCGGCGCCATCATCATCGCCATCGGCGCCGTGCTCGGCGGCTTGGGCGGCTTCATTACCGGCGTGCAGGACGGCGCCAACTTCCTGTGCGCCCGGCACGTGACGTGGCTGGGCTGCCCGCCCGGACAGAAATAAAGATTTTCTTCCGAAAAATAACTAGAAAATATGCGTGTTGCATTTGCCCTGCACAGCAAGCCAGATGCTATCTCGGCTTCGCGTACGAAAAATACGAATAGCCTATGCAACCAATACAGCCTTCAATCTATCTTGAGCAATCTCTGCTCGACCAGAGCAAATATCATCACATTTATTGATAACGTGAGCTTTCGTCTTCGCGACATGCCGCGCGGTCGCAATCCGCCTGTTGGACAATAATTATCGAGACTTTGAGCAGGGGCGCACCAAGGAAGAAAGAATGTCTCGAAGCATGGCGTGTTTATTTTGAATTTTTGCCAAGCTAAAACTTCTGCTCCGCAAAACCGCGGCCAACGCGAATGAAGCGGTGTGCTTGGCTATCGTCGGACTGCTTGCTACCGACATATTACAAGATTACCCCAAATACCTCGAGCATCTCGGATATATTCCTCCTGAAACCCATCATGCTCTGAGTGTGGATCTGAATTCACTGTCCTTGTATACTCCGCCAAAGCGCCGCCCGCGCCGCGCGCACGCCGGCCGCATAGTCCGCCGCCAATCGCCGCCCCGCCAGCGTCAATTCCTCGCGACATGATTTGCGCCGGGCCAGTTCCGGCAGCGACGCCGCCAGCGCCCGCACGTCTGGCAAACCGTGCCAGGCGTGGCGGGCGGGCAGGCCGGTCATGGCCTCGCATGTCGCCACCAGCGGCACATCCTCGAACAGGGCTTCGACCGACTTGATTTTCAGGCCGGTGCCAAAGCGCATCGGGTTCACCACCAGGTCCACCTGGTCGTAGAACGCGCCAGTCGTGGCCACGCGGCCCATGATCTCGAATGGCGCGGCATCGCTCAGCCGGTCGCACAAGGCGCCGGCCACCACCAGGCGCGCGCCGCGCACGCCGCCCGCCGGCAGGGCTTGCCGCAACACCCGGAAGCTGTCGGCATTGATCGGGTTGCGGCTGGCCAGATAGCCGATGGTCACCGGCGCCGTTGTCCGGGCCACGCGTTGCCGCCAGGGTGGCAGATGGCCCAGCACGCGCACATCGGCATGGCCCAGCGCGCGAAACTGCGCGGCCTCCTGGTCCTGGATGGCCAGCACGATGTCGGCGCGGGCCAGACCGCGCGCCTCCTCGGCGGCGCTGGTCCAGAACCATTCCGGCTCCAGCCCCGCGTCACGAAAGCGCGCATCCCGCCCGCCGAACACATCATGCGTATCCAGCACCCGCAGCGTGCCGTCATCGAAGGCGTCCAGCACGCCGCTGCACCACACGTAATTCGCAATCACCGCCGTAAAGCGATGCCGCCTGTGCAACGCGAAAGCGGCCTCGGTCACGTCCGGCGCATACCAATCGTCCAGATCATGAAAGCCCTGCGGGCGCGGCGCCAGGCTGAACGGCCTTGCCGGCACCAGATGCACCGCGTCCCAGGTGGCGCGCATGGCGTCGAGGCTGACCTGGGTCGATCCCTCGAGTGTGTAATACAGAAAATGCACCAGCGCGCCCTCGGCCTGCAACCAGCGCCCCAGCGCATATATGCGCGCGGCATTGCCCTGGTCGCGCGGGTGCGACGGCACGGGCGATACCATCAGCACGCGCACCGGCATCGCCCTGCTCATGCCGGCAGCAGGCTTAGCTGCAACAGCCGCGCGCCGATTTTGCGCGGCCAGCGAATGGTATCGATCACCGGCGGTGCCGCCAACAGATGCACACTCAGCACCGGGCTCGCCGCGCGGGAAAGATCGATCGGGCCATATTCCGCCCAATCCGGGCCGGTTCGCACGGCGGGCAGGGTTTGATCGTCGACTGCCAGGGCAAACGGTCCCCCCGCCCCCCAATCCGCCACAAACAGGCGCAGCCGGAACGCGCGGCCGAATGGCCGCGGCACATGCAGCACGGTTGCCTCGGCGGCGCCGGTATAGCGTCCGCCGTTGGGCGCGTCGGGCTCGGGCAGGTGCAGCCCATCGGCCTGCAGGCGGGCATCGAACGGGTAATCGAGCGCCCGGGCGCCCGATGAACCAGGCAAGGCCGGCAAATCCGGCGCCGCCAGCACAAACGCATGCGCATCACGCACGGCATAGCCGGGCGGCACCTGCCGCAACGCCGCCGCCAGCAACGCCGCGCGCATGGGCGCCGGCGCCCGCCCATCCAGCAGCAGCACCGGGCAGGTCGTGCGCAGGCAGGCGGCGGCGCCGGCCAGCACGGCCGCCGCGCCGGCCAGGTCACCCACCCCGATCAGCGTTGCCTCGGGATGCAGACGATCAAGCCGTCGCCACCGGGTGCGGATTGGCGCGGCGCTGCCCGGCCACAGCGCCCCGCCGGGCACGCTCGCATCATCGTCCGCCGCCGCCAGCAGTGTCGCGGGGCTGGCATCCTGCCAGCGTAATGCCTTGTCAGGATATAAAAATTCCCGCGCCCGCTCGCGTCCCGGGCGCGGCTGCGCCGGCAGGCTGGCCACCAGGCATGTATCCGCGGCGGCCATGCCGCGCAGCATGTCAAGAAAATCCCCGCCCGGCTCAGCGCGCATCGGGCCGGGCTTCCTGGTCGGCGGGCAAATTCTCGGGCGGCCAGGGTTCGGTGCGCTTGACCGCGCGCCAGACCAGCGCGGGCGGGGAAGGGGCATCGCCGGTAACGTCCGGTGCCACCCAGACCGCCTCGACCGTGAAGCCCGCGCCCGCCCAGGCCGTCGCACCCTCGGCCCGGTTGGCGAGCGGCCGCGCATCCGGCGCCAGGCCGCGCACTTCCAGCACCGCCACCCCGTCAAAGCCCAGCACGGTGTTCAGCCGCCGCAGCAGCGCGGCATCATCCAGCCCGTCCCGCGCCGTCAGCACCAGCAGCGCCGCATCCGCGCCGCGCGGCGGCACCGCTGGGGTGCCCGGCCACGGCAGTGGCAGCGGCCTATGGCCGAGCGCGGCCAGTGCCTCGCCATCCGCCGCCGGCGCGCGCGCCAGCAGCACGCCGCCATCGGCAAAGCGCGGCATCGCCCCCACCGCCAGCCACAGCGGCGCGCCGCGCGGCGGTTTGTGCTGCGCGGTCGGGTAAAGCAGGGTCGCCTGCCGCCGCCATGGTCGCGCCGCCGCCCGCGCGCTTGCCGCAATAGCCGCCTGATAGGCGCTGACCGCGTTTGCCGGCGCGTGCCCGCTTGCCATGGCCGCCGCCGCCCGGGCGCCGATGCCGCGCCGCATATCGGTGCTGATGGCCAGCCGCAGCAACGCGTCGGCCAGGTCGGATTCGATCGCCGGCCCCCAATCGAGCTTCACCGCCGCCCCCTCGGGAATTTCCGCGAATGGCCCGTCATTCACCACCACCACGCAGGCCCCGGCACTCAGGGCCCGGATCAGCGTGCCCGAGGTTTCCCCACCCACCGGATGGCGCAGATTGATCACCACATCGGCCGCGGCGATGGCGCTGCCCAGATCGCTCTCGGCCAGGAAATCGGTGGTGATGACGTGCGCGGCCAGGCCAAGCTGCGCCGCCAGCCGCGGCACGTCGATTTCCTCCGGCTGCAATTCCCCGGCAATGACATAGCGGAAAGTCGGCAGCCGCCCCGCGATCCGCGCCAGGGCGCGCAACGCGGTATCGATGCGCTTGATGTGCGAGACGAACCCCAGCGATAAAAACACCATCGCGTCCGCCGGAATGCCCAGCCGTGCCCGCAAGCCCGCCGGGTCGGGCGGCGCGGCCGGCGCCTGCGCCAGGTGCGGCGCCACGCTGACCGGCACATGCGGCACCTGTGCCAGCACCCGCCAGGCGGCGTAATGCGAGTGGACCAGAACATGCTTTGCCGGGCCGAGAATTTGCCGCAGCATCGGCAGGCCGCGCACCATCGCGCGGTCCCGCAGCCCGGTTTGCCGCCATTGTTCGGCCAGCACCGCGCCCGGCGCGCCATAATCGGCCGCCAACGCCCGGCAATACCCCGCCGCGTCCCCCAGCGCCGCGGTCGCGCAATCCAGCAGATGGTGCAGTCCGGGGTCGTGCAGCACAACCAGCCCGGGCCTACGCGCCATCGGCCGCAGCATATACAGATGGTCCGGGTTATTCCCCATCATATACACATGCGGCAGCGCCTGCCATTCCGGCCGCGCCGCATAGCGCCGCGCGCTCACCACCGCGAAGGGTTGTGGCGTGGCCACCACATGATCATCGGTGACCGCGGTGATGGCGTATAACGGCGCCAGGGCGCGCAGCAAATCGGCGCTGTAATCGGCAATGCCGGTGCGCGCCGGCGGCAGCGGCGTGAACACCACCAGGCCGGGTCGCGCCGGTTCAGCCGCGGCGGCGCTTCTGCGTGCCGGCATCTGGCTTGGCGGTCGGGGCCGATACGCTCTGGCCGGCGGCGGCAAACACCATCGCGCGCAGCGCCGCCATCTCGCGTTCATTCTGTTCACGCTGAATTTCGCCGAACGCCGCCACCCGCTCGGCCAGCATCTGCAGCATGCGCCGTTGCGCCACCCCATCGGGTGCCAGCAGCCCGTCCACCAATGTCTGCAGCCGCGCCACCTCGCCGCGTAACGCCGTCACGTCGCGCTGCACGTCAACCGCGCTGTTCGGGCCGAACTCCACCGGGCCGCCGGGCAGCGGCGCCGCCTCGCCAATCACGCGCGCGGTCAGGCTGTGCGGCTTGCCATCCAGCAGCCGTGCCGGCAGCGGAATGGAAAACCCATACAAGCCGGTGTGCATGCCGGCGTCGCGCAAATCGGGCCGTGGCCGGTTGGCCGGCCCGGCGGCCACCGGTTGGCCGGCATCCAGCACCTCGACCAGCAGCGTCAGGTCCGGGTTGGCGGGGTCACGCGCCCAGCCCAGCAGATGTCCGCTCTCGATGCCGTCCAGATGGCCCTGCGGGGCGCCGCGTTGCACCTGGCCCAACAGCGCCGCCAGTTCGGTGGCACTGCGCACCGGCAGTGCCGCGCCCAATTGCCGCCCATCCTCGGCCGCATGCACACTCAACTGAAACGGCACGCCGCAGGCGGGCGGGTGGGTCAGCCGCGCGGCAAAGCCCGGCACGCCCGGGCCGGTCAATGTCTCGATGCGCGGATCGCCGAACCGATTGGCCATGCAACGGGCCAGGTCCTCGGCGCCGGCGCGCAGCACGAGGCTCACCAGCCGGTCCGGCCGGTCCGGGTACCAGGCCCAGCCGATCGCGCCATCGCTGTCGAACCCGATCAGCCCACCCTCCGGTGGGCGGGCGTCGGGCTCTGCCTTGGCGCGGGGCGGCGTTCGGGGCGGTTTGGGGGCGCGCGGCATCGCGACCCGATCATGGCCCAGCGCCCCGCTTTTGCCCAGGGTCTCGCCGCCACCCCCCCCACGCCGCCGGGCTTTGCTGCGGCGCACCCCTTGAACCTTGTCATGCTGCCGTGCGAGACCATGAGGCGCAGTCGAACCGCGGGACCCTTCATGCCAGACGCCACACCATCGCCCCTCCCGCCGACGCCAGCCCAAGCCACGCTGCCGCTGCGCGGCACGCTGATGCAGGGCAAGCGTGGGCTCATCATGGGTGTCGCCAACGACCATTCGGTGGCCTGGGGCATTGCCCAGGCGGTGGCGGCGCAGGGCGGCGAGGTGGCGTTTTCCTATGTCGGTGATGCGGTCGCGCGGCGGGTCCGCCCGCTCGCGGAAAGCATCGGCGCCTCGCTGCTGGTGCCGTGCGACGTGGGTGACGATGCCGCGATCGATGCCTGCTTCGAGCAGATCGGGCGGGAATGGGGCAGCATCGATTTTCTCGTGCACGCGATCGGGTTTGCCGACAAGGCCTATCTGCGCGGCCGCTATGTCGATACCCCGCGTGATGTGTTCCTGCAGGCGCTCGATATCTCCTGCTATTCCTTCACCGCCGTGGCCCGGCGCGCGGCGCGGCTCATGCCACAGGGCGGCTCGATACTGACGCTGTCCTATCTCGGCGCGGAACGGGTGGTGCCGCATTACAATGTCATGGGTGTCGCCAAGGCGGCGCTCGAGGCATCGGTCCGCTACGCCGCGGCCGATCTCGGGCCGGACAATATCCGCGTCAATGCCATCAGCGCGGGGCCGCTGCGCACACTCGCCGCCAACGGCATCAGTGATTTCCGGTATATCCTCACCTGGGTACGGCACAATTCCCCCATGGGTCGCAACATCACGCTCGAGGAGGTAGGCGGTGCCGCGCTCTATCTGCTGTCCGACCTGTCCTCGGGCTGCACCGCGGAAATTCATTATCTCGATGCCGGTTACAACAGCGTGGGCATGAAGAATCCGAACGCGCCGGACCTCACCGGGCCAGGCGGCGGCCCGGAGAAGTAAGTCAAGGCGTGTTCTTTTTTGAAAAAAAGAACCAGAAAACTTTTGCAACGCTTGGCCGGCGCGCGATCGCGTAACGCCCCAGCGCCCGGCCAGAACCATGTCCCACAACAGCTTCGGCCACCTGTTCCGCGTCACCACCTGGGGTGAAAGCCATGGCCCGGCCATCGGCTGCGTCATCGATGGCTGTCCGCCGCGCCTCGCCCTGACCGAGGCCGATATCCAGCCCTACCTCGACAAGCGCCGTCCCGGCCAGTCCAAATTCACCACCCAGCGCCAGGAGGCGGATCGGGTGCGCATTCTCTCCGGCGTGTTCGAGGGCAGAACAACCGGCACCCCGATATCTCTATTGATCGAGAATACAGACCAGCGCTCCAAGGATTACGCCGCTATCGCCAGCGCCTACCGGCCCGGCCACGCCGATTACACCTATGACATGAAATACGGCATCCGGGATTATCGGGGCGGCGGCCGTTCCTCGGCGCGGGAAACCGCCATGCGGGTGGCCGCCGGCGCCATCGCCCGCCTCGTGCTCGGCCGCTCGGTCAGCATCCGCGCCGCCCTGGTGCAACTCGGCGCGCTCGCCATCGACCGCGCCCGGTTCGATTGGGCGCAGGTGGACCAGAACCCGTTCTTCTGCCCCGATGCGGCCGCCGTACCGGTCTGGGACGCGCATCTGAGCGAAATCCGCAAGCAGGGCTCCTCGCTCGGCGCCGTCGTGGAAGTGGTGGCAGAGGGTGTGCCACCCGGCCTTGGCGCACCGATCTACGCCAAGCTCGATGCCGATCTGGCCGGCGCGCTCATGGGCATCAACGCCGTCAAGGGCGTGGAAATCGGCGCCGGCTTTGCCGCCGCCTCCCTGCGCGGCGAGGAGAATGCCGACCGCATGCGCATGGAGAACGGCAAGACGGTGTTTTTATCCAACCAGGCTGGCGGCATTCTCGGTGGCATCGCCACCGGTCAGCCGGTCGTCGCCCGCATCGCCATCAAGCCGACCAGCTCCATCCTGACACCGGTCGAAACCATCGACGCCGCCGGTCATGACGTGTCCCTCAGCACCCGCGGCCGGCACGACCCATGCGTCGGCATCCGCGCCGTGCCGGTGGCCGAAGCCATGATGGCCTGCGTGCTGGCCGACCATCTGCTGCGCCACCGGGCCCAGCTTGGTTCCGCGCCCGAATATTAAATTTTTTAGAGAAATCCCGCTTGCGTCACGGTTGCGACGCGGGGTATCTGGCGCCGGTCATGCAAAACCGCGCAATGCCCGTGCCCACGCCCGAAATGTCGGCGCCAGCCATGGGCGCGCCTGGCAAACGGGCTGCATTGACCGACCGTTTTCTGGAATTGTGCGGTGCAAAATTACTGGCTCGGGCTGATGAGCTCACCGCCGCCATCGCCACGAGTCCGCGCACCGGCCGCGTGCTGCATGCCCGTCACGCCATGGAACTGGCGCTGGCCCGGCTGCTCGAATCCGCCCGCCCGCCCGCCACCGCTGCCGAGCGTCGCATTCTTGCCCTCGCCAACCGGGTCGCCGCCTTGCACGGCCTGCTGCCCGGCGCCGGCCAGGCAAGGCTCGAAGCCGCGCTCGATGCCGCGCTGGTCGGCGCGCAAAGCCTGGTGCCGCTGTTTCACCTCGTCCGCGCCATCGACATGCAGCAGGGCAGGGGCTTCACCGTCTATCCGGCGGGCCTTGCCGAGGGCACGCCGTTCGATCTGCTGCTGACGCGTGACACGGAGCGCGCCGAACTCGCCTGTGAAACCATCTCCGCCGATGATGGGCGTGACCTGCATCGCAGCGCCTGGTTCAGCCTGGTCGATGGCATCGACCCTGATCTGCAAACCTGGCTGTCCGCCCACCCCGGCCGCTACCTGCTGAAAATGACCTTGCCGAATGGCCTGCGCCACGCGCCCGATCAGTCAAACCTCGAGACCCTGGCCACCCTGCAACGCCGCATCCGTGACATGCTGGCGGCGAAACGCCGCGCCGACCAGGACGAGGCCGCCGTCATCCGGCTGGACCCGTTGCTGCTGGCCGGCGCGCAGGCCGGGGAGCTTGGCTTGATGGACGCGCTGCGTGAACAATTCGGCCCGGAAGCGCAACTCGCCGTCACCCGCTCCGGCAGTGGCATGTTCGTCATGGCCGCGCGCGCCGGGCGCGAAAACCATATCGGCGCCGCGGTGCGTCAGCGCCTGGCCGCGGCCACGCCGGCCCGCTTCACCGGCGCCAATCCCGGCATCGTCGCGATCTTCCTCGAGGATACCGACCGCGCCGAATGGCGCACGCTGCGCGAAACGCTGCACCTGGAAGGTGAGGTCCGGCAGTTCCTGACCTGCCCGGAAGCCGCGAGCCTCGCCGCCGTCACCGCCGCCACCCGCATCGAAATGCTCGACCCCACGGCGGCCGACAGCGCGCCCGAAGGCGAGTTGCGGTTCCGCAACCCCTCGCACAAGGCCGCCAAATCCGCCGCCCTGGCGCCCGCCATCCGCAGTTGCGCCTGA
>DAIDIQ010000271.1 GCA_027459285.1 Acetobacteraceae bacterium | reverse complement strand
TGGGATGCATCCTGATTCCTGCGGTTGAATTTTTTGGGAGGTGGCGATGCGGGTGAGATTGGTGGTGGATGATGGGTTGGTGGCCAGGGCACGGGCGGTTGCCGGGGTGAGGGAGATGTCGGGCCTGGTGCGGGTGGCGTTGATGGCGCTGGTTGCGCGGGAAAGCGCGCGGCGGTTGGCGCGTTTGGGTGGGAGTGAGCCGGATTTGGTAGCGGTGCCGCGGCGGCGCGGGCGTGTGGGGTGAGGGTGGCACGGGGGGCGCTTCGTGGCCCCCCATGTTCTCGAGTTACGCCGTGAGCGTCGCCGACGGTTAGTTCTGTTCGTCCAGTATCTTAGCGACGGCGTTGGCCAGATCGACGATTTCTTTTGCAAAACCCAAGACGATTTTTGCTTCTTTCGACTGGTCCTGCTGGGCACGAAGGGCGAATTTGAGAAATTCGTCCGATGACCAGTTCCCTGGGATGCTGCCGAGGCTTCTGCTGGAGGCTGCCCACCAAGCGTTACTTAATTGCAGCGTGCGGTTATTTTGCTTAATTTCTGACGAAAGCGTATCCCCAGTGGAATGGTCGAGAACACTCCGATCAAATGCAACGCCAAACTTTGGACTTCTAAAATTCGGTTCCTCGAATTCAAATCCGATCCATGGTCTCTTGAGTTCGTTTTTCTGATTCCGGCGTTTACGCCAATTGTCTTTGAATACTTTTAAGCCGCACCACCTCACGCCGGAAAAGTTGAATTCTGAAGCCCATTCTTCTCCAAGTGGATTGATAACGGCCTCGGTGATCTTTTCGCCGATGGCTTGAACCATTTGGTGGCGCAGGAGGGTGAGGGACCTCGCGACTTCGATTGCGATGTCGATATCCTCATCCCGGCGTTGCAGAAAATCCAGAACGATGGTCGAGGTCGATTGTTCAGCGGCATTCATCGGCTGCTCTCCTTCATTGCCTATATTCTCTTGAATGTACGTCTTGAATTCCTGGATGAAGCGCTTGGGGCGATCGGCCTCGCAGTGCTGGTCGCATTGGTCAAGCCAGGTCAGGACTGACCGATCGTTGTTCGTTGCCTGGTAAGGCAAAATGAAGAATCGCCCGGCGTCTTGCATGCGGCGAAGATCCTGTTCGGGAATCGCGTGTTCCCTGGGGTTCTGTTCAACGGGGGGCATGTAGATGATCTTCCAGGCATCGCCGTGCCTGTTTTGCATGTGTTCCGCGTAACGCGCGATCTGCCGATGACCGTCACCGGCCCACGGTTTGTTCTCGATCAGAAGGTGCACCATTTTGCGGTCTTGCGCGGTGTAGTCGATGCAAATGTCTGCACGGCCATTTCCTGAATCGAGTGATGGCTCGGTCAAAATACGCACGGCTTTCGATGCTTCATCGGCAGGCGGTAATTGGAGGAGACCGAGGAACAGGCGGAGAAATGTCGCGCCCTGACCATGGGCCTGCGACGGGTCGAGCAGGTGAGCCAGGATGCGGCTGATGGTCATTTCATCAGGCTGAAGCAATTCGATTGGGCGAAACTTGTGGGCGATGGCGCGTGCCACGGCACGTTCGGCCGCGGTGGCTGCGCTGGCGACGCCTTCAACCCGGTGGAAAAAGTCCTGTATCTTTGCAACGTCGGGCATGTTTCCGGTCCAATCCTTCTATCGGGGCGCTAGCTGGCGACGGGGGGCGGCCCTTGGGGAGGGCCGCCGGTTTGGGGTCAGGGTCGTCTTGGGGAGGGTAGGGTTCGTTTTTGGGCGAGGGATTTGGCGTGGGCGGATTTTAATTGGGCTTGGGTGAAGCGGCGGGTGGATAGGCGGGGGTCGCCTAGGGCGAGTTCTATTTCGACGAGGCCGTCTGGGCGGATGCGGGAGCAGGTGGCCAGGGTCAGGTTCAGGAAGAGGAATTGGAGGTGGGCGATTTCGAGGCCCTGGCGGGTGGCGACGATTTCGCGGAAGGCGGCGCGGCCGGCGTGGCCAAGGAATTTGCCCAGGGCGCGGGCCGCGCCTTGGGTGGGGAGGAGGAGGAAGGGGGCTTCGATCCGCATCATGGGCACGTCTCCTTTCCAACCGGTACAGGTGTCCCGCGGGCGCGTGGCGCCCTTGGGGTTCAAGGTGTGTCGAACGGAGGCAGGTGCGGAGGGGATTGTGTGGGGTGGGGCTTTCCGGTTGGGGTTGGGTTGGGCACGGCGGAGTGGCCCGGGCTTACGTTTGCCCGAACGCCTAATATAAGCACGGATTTTGGCAAGAATGATTTGTTTTTAGAGAGTTACCGGCATTACGGAAACGCGGAGCCGGGGCGGGAAAATTTTGGGGCTCAAAGGGCTTATCTCAGATTTTTGTCTTTTTTGCCGGATGGGTTGGGGCGGATTAATTTGTGATTGGCGGGCTTAGAGGTGGGATATGGTGGGGAATTTGCGGATTTTGCTGTCGGCCTGGGTCAAGGTGAGGTGTTCGGTTTGTGCCTGGGCCACGATCCTGCGGTCGAACGGGTCGGGGTGGGGCCAGGGGAGTTCAGCGGCGGCTTCGGCGTGGTTTGCGGTTATGGGTAGCGCGGTGAAGCCGCATTGGGTTGTGGCTTCGCCGAGGCGGCCGGAAAATTCGAGTTTGCCGTGTTGGCTTTTGATGGCGATTTCCCAGACCGATGCGGCGCTGATGAAGACTTCGTTATCGGGGTTGGCGATGGCGGAGGGGCGGTGGGGTTGAGGGCGGCGGCGCCGAGGTTCCACCACGGGAAGACGTGCGTATCGAGCAGCAGGCGCGTCATTCCGAGGGGATGAAGGCGTGGATGATGTCCGCGTCGGTTTTGTCGAAATCGCTGGCGATGCGGGTGAGGCCAAGGGCGTTGCGGGGCTGGCGTGGGCGCGGCGCGTGGGGCAGGGGGCAAAGACGGGCGAGTGGCACGCCGTTTTTCATGATGACGAGTTCCTCGCCGGACGCAGCCCGATCGACTACGCTGGAAAGCCAGGTCTCGGCGCGAATGCGGTCAGTGCCAATTCATATCTCAGGTCATAAAGTCTTTTTGCTTCTTTTTCTTCAGAAAAAGAAGTTTCTTGTCTCTTTGCCCTTTTTATCTCCCCTGACCGCGAGTGACAGACTGGGCGGTCAGCGCCGAGAGGTTGACGATGCCGCGGGCGGTGACGGTGGGAACGAGCACGGCGAGGGGGGCGTGCATCCCGAGCAGGATGGGCCCGATGGGCAGGGCCTCGGCGGCGGTGGCAAGTGTTGTGAAAGTGATGTTGGCGGCGTCGAGATTGGGCATGATGAGAAGGTTGGCGGGTCCGCTGTAATGGCTGTTGGGGACGAGTTTCTCGCGGATGGATTCAGAGAGTGCCGCGTCGGCGTGCATTTCCCCGTCCACGTCGAGTTCCGGTGACTGGGCGCGGATCAGCGCCAGGGCGGCGCGCATCTTGCGCGCGCTGTCCGACTGGCTGGCGCCGAAGGAGGAATGGGAAAGCAGGGCCGCCTTGGGGGTGAGGCCGAAGCGGCGCACCTGGTCGGCGGCAAGGCGGGTCATTTCCGCGATCTGTTCGGCGTCGGGGTCCTGGTTCATGTGGGTGTCGGCAATGAACAGGATGCCGGTGGGCAGCACCAGGCCAGAGAGCGCATAGACGCGGCAAATGCCGGGGGATTTCGGGATGACCGGCAGCACGAGGCGCAGATTCTCCTGCCAGTCCGAAATACCGCCGACGATCGCCGCATCGACCAGCCGGTGCCGCAGCAGCATGGCGGCGAGGATGGAGTGGCGGGTATCGAGCTGACGACGGGCGGGCTCGGGTGGAATGCCGCGGCGACCAACCAGCTGTTGATAATCGGCGAGCAGTTCAGCGTAGTTGCGAAGCCCCGCGCCTGGCTCGAGAATTTCAACACGCTCGCCGGCGGCAAGGCGCAGGCCGAGCTGGGCGATTTTGGCGGCGATACGCGCGGGGTCGCCGAGCAGCACCGGACGGGCCAGACCCTCGTCGATCAAGGTCTGCGCGGCGCGGAGAATGCGCGGGTCTTCGCCTTCGCTGAAGGCGATGCGCGGCTTGATGCGCCGGGCGGCCTCGAGCACCGGCCGCATGACCTGGCCGGAGCGGAAGACGAAAACCTCGAGCGTCTCCTTGTATTGCGAAACGTTCGAGATCGGGCGGGTGGCGACGCCGGATTGCATGGCGGCGCGGGCAACGGCGGGGGCGATTTCGAGAATCAGCCGTGGATCGAAGGGTTTGGGAATGATATAATCTGGCCCGAAAACAGGGGCGTTGCCACCATAGGCGGCGGCAACCACCTCGCTTGCTTCCATGCGCGCAAGTCCGGCGATCGCCTCGACCGCCGCGATCTGCATTTCCTGGTTGATGGTGGTGGCACCGACATCGAGGGCACCACGAAAGATGAACGGAAAACACAGCACGTTGTTGACCTGGTTCGGGAAATCAGACCGGCCGGTGGCAATGATCGCGTCTGGCCGACGTTGCGCAACGATCTCCGGGAGAATTTCCGGGTCCGGGTTGGCCAGGGCCATGATGATCGGGCTCGGGGCGAATTTACCGAGCCATTCAGGGTTCAGCACACGTGGCGCGGAAAGGCCGAGAAAAATATCGGCGCCGTCCAGCACGTGTTCGAGGGTGGCGGCGTTGGTGGCGCGGGCATAGCGGGCCATGTTGGGCAGCATGTCCGGGCGGCTGGTGGTGACGACGCCGTCGACATCCGTGAGCGTGACGTTCCGCGGATCAAGGCCCATGGCGCACAGCAGATCGACGCAGGCGAGGGCCGCGGCACCGGCGCCAGCGGTGACAAGGCGGACGCTGGCCAGGGCCTTGTTTTGCAGGCGCAACGCATTATGGATGGCGGCGGCGACCGTGATGGCGGTGCCGTGCTGGTCGTCATGAAAGACCGGGATGCGCATGCGGGCACGCAGCGCCGCCTCGATCGCGAAGCATTCGGGGGCCTTGATGTCCTCCAGATTGATGGCGCCGAACGTGGGCTCGAGGCTGGCAACGATATCGATGAAACGGGCAGGATCGGCCGCGTCGATCTCGATATCGAATACGTCAATGCCGGCGAATTTCTTGAACAGAACCGCCTTGCCTTCCATCACCGGCTTGCCGGCAAGGGGGCCGATATTGCCGAGGCCGAGCACGGCGGTGCCGTTGGAAATGACCCCGACCAGGTTGCCGCGGGCAGTGAGGTTCCGGGCCTCGGCCGGGTTGGTGACGATAGCCTCGCACGCGGCCGCAACGCCGGGGGAGTAGGCAAGCGCGAGATCCCGCTGCGTGCCCATGCGCTTGGTGGGAGAGATTTGCAGCTTTCCCGGGCGAGGCAGGCGGTGATAATCAAGCGCGGCTTTGCGAAAGTCTTCGTCCATGGTGGTATGCCGGCCCCCTTATGCCGTGCCTGGTGGCACGGGTTTAGCAACCTGGCGTGGTGGGCGGCAAACGGCGTCGCGCGACGTGAAGAAAGCAAGCAGCGACTTTTTCGAAAAAAAGCCGCGAAAAAATCACCTGGTTTTTAGCCGCGCGGCAGGCTTCCGGCTGCTGCCTCAATCGCCGGAACCATCGCCGCGGCCGTGGCACAGACCCACCATCATAAAAGTTTTTTGGTTCTTTTTTTCAAAAAAGAACCTTACCCTTCAAAACTTTATTCCATTTCTGGTGCGGCCGAGAAGACTCGAACTTCCACAGGGTTTCCCCCACAAGCACCTCAAGCTTGCGCGTCTACCATTTCGCCACGGCCGCGGCGTCTGCTTACGACAGGGCGGCGGACATAGCGCATGATCGCGGCGGCATCAACCACGGGGGTGGTCGGCTGGTCGGTCGCGCCCGGCCTCGTGGACTATGCGGCGGCAATGCGGGAGATGGAGGCAAGGGTTGCGGCGATCCGCGCGGGCGAGGCGGGGGAGAGGGTCTGGCTGCTGGAGCACGCGCCCGTCTACACCGCGGGAACGAGCGCGAAGGCAGAGGATTTGCGCGATGCCGGGCGATTTCCGACGCATCGCACCGGGCGGGGCGGGCAGTGGACCTATCATGGCCCAGGGCAGCGGGTTGCGTATGTGATGCTTGATTTGACACGGGCACACGGCAGCGTGCCAGCGCGGGACGTGCGGGCGTTCGTCACAGGGCTGGAAGACTGGCTGATTGGCGCGCTCGCGGCCCTGGGCGTGCGGGGAGAGCGGCGGGACGGTCGGGTCGGCATTTGGGTTGTGGACAGGCAACACGACACCGAAAACAAAATTGCAGCGATCGGCGTGAGGGTAACGCGCTGGGTCAGTTGGCACGGGGTGGCGCTGAACGTGGCCCCGGCGCTTGAGGATTTTGCCGGCATCATCCCGTGCGGAATTGCCACCCATGGGGTGACAAGCTTGCGGGCGCTGGGGCTCGACGTTGGCATGAGCGCGGTCGATACCGCGCTGCGGCAGGCCTGGAGCGGCGTGTTTGGCGGCAAAAGCGACATGACCGGCTCATAAAACCCTGGAATTACGACACGTAAATCCCCCCATCGGCCACGGATCAGACGTGTCGAGAGGGCTGAGCGTCTCTCACGCGCCCCTTTTCCCAAGGCGCGCCTGTTGCCTCGCTTGAAAAATCCGAGACAGCGGAGCGGGGTTTGTCTTGTCGGCGCTCGCGGGACCGATCTAAGCTCCTGATTGATAGACCCACCGATAAATCGTCCAGGAAATTGAGATGTCAAACAAGGCCGCGGACCTGACGCAAGGGGAACAGGTGACGGATTGGTTGCCGGCCGGGCAAACCATCACGGTGCGGGCAGGCCAGCGGGTCGCGGCGGCGGGAACCTTGGCGGCGGGGCAAACCCTGGATGCGCTGGGCAGCACGAGCGGCACGGTGCCAGGCGCCTATCTGAACGTGGCGGCAACAGCGGAAAATGCCGGGCTGATCGCGTTGCAAGGCGGGCGGGTCGCGGCCCGCGTCGGGCCGCATGCCGGTGCCACGTTGATGGTTGGCGGGTCCCTCGCCAATACAGGCAGCCTGGAGGTGGGGGGTGGCGCGGCCGCCGGCGCCTCGGGCGCGTTGCTGCAGGTGGCGCTGGGCGGCACGCTCACCAATGCCGGGGACCTGGTGGTGCAGGCCGGCACCGGCACGGGCGGCATGTTGGATAATTTCGGCAATCTCGACAACACCGGCACGCTCGCGGTCATCGGTGCCGGCACTGGCGGCGCGGGCGGCGATGTGCTGATCGAGGGGGCGGCGCGCAATGCGGGCCTGCTGAGTGTGGGGGCGGGCGCCGGTAGCTCCGGGGTGGCGCGCCTGCAATTGGCCGGCGTACTCACCAATACCGGCACGATGAGCCTCCTCGGCGCGGCCGGCGCCGGCCTCCTGGGCGGGCAGGCCCTGGTGCAAGGTGTTCTTCTCAATCAGGGAAATCTGACCATCGAGGGTGGCGCGCGCGGCGCGAATAACGCCCTTGGCGGCGCCACGCTGAGCGTTGCCGGCTATGTGCAGAATGACTCGATCATGCTGGTCGGTGCCGGCGGCGGCGGTCGATTTTATGGTGGTGGCCTGCTGAGCATCGCGGCGGCTGGCACGCTGAACAACCTTGCGCGCCTGACCGTGAGCCAGGCATATGGCGATACGGAGGGCGGCACGCTGCTGGACGCCGGCATGCTCGAGAATTCCGGCACCTTGCTGATCGAGGGTGGACGCGCGAATGGCTACGCGCTCGGCTATGCCGGCATCGCCAGCATCAGCGCGACCGGCACGCTGGACAATTCGGGCTCGTTGATCATCGGCGGCGGGCAAGGCGGCTTCTATGGCAGCGGTTACGGCGTCACCGGCGCGACTCTGACCAATGCCGGGCTGCTGAACAATGCGGCGAGCGGCACAATCGTCGTCGGTTATGGCCAATCGTCATACCGTTCCGGCCCCGGTGGGCCGGCAACCCTGAATGATACCGGCGTGCTGGAAAACGCCGGCACTCTGCTGGTGCAAGGGGCATACGGGTACTACAACAATGCCGGCGGCAAACCGGGCGCGTTGTTGATCGCCGGCACGCTGGACAATTCCGGTTATGTGGGTATCGGCAACGGAGGTGGCTTCTTCTACACCTATCTTCCGGGCGCGACCCTGGTCGATTCGGGGCTGATCGCCAACACCGGCACGATGGTATTGCAAGACAAGCCCACCGGGAATTATTACTACACACCCTCTGGCATGCTGGTTTCCGGCACGCTGGAGAATATGGGGCTGGTGCGGGTTGATGGCGGCTACGGCAATATCGCCCCCTACAAAGGATATCTGGGCGCGCCGACACTGACCATAAATGCCACCGGCACCTTGCTGGACGCGGGCACCATTGCGGGCGGTGGGGTGCTGCTCAACGCGGGCGCGATCGACGCTGATGCGGCCAATGGCGGGCTGATTTCGGTCGCGACTTTGCTCAATGACGGCGTGGTAACCGTGTCAGCCGGGCAGAATTTCACGATCTCATCGACAATCGCAACAATGGCGCAGGCGCATGGCACGCTTGATCTGGCGGCGGGCGCCACGCTGACGCTCGATGGCAGCGTGGCTGGCGGCGAGACGGTGGATTTCACCGCGCCCTCGGTGCTGGTGCTGGGCGACGCGGCGCAATTCTCGGCCGTGCTAGGAGACGTGCTGGCGGCGGATACCATCGATTTTTCCGGGCTGGACGTAACCTCGGCGGTGGCGAACGGGACGACATTGGCCGTCAGCGTGGCGGGTGGCACGACGCTCGATCTCCATCTGGCGGCGCCGCTGGCAAATGACGTGGGCATTTCGCTCACCGCCGATGGCCATGGCGGCACGGATCTGGTGTTCACCCAGGCCGCGACCATCGTGCAACCCGGCCAGGTCTATACCTTCAGCGGCACGCTGCCGATCGGCCATTCGATCATTGCCGAGGGCGGCACCAAGACGACACCGGCGGGGGGTGTGATCGCGGTCAGCGGAACCGCGATCAATGACGGCACCATCCTGCTGCAAACCAGCGCGGGCGCCACCAACGGCTACGGCTACGGCCCGTCGATGCTGAACGTCACCGGAACGCTGACAAATGACGGCACCATCACTCTCGATGCCGGACATGTGAGCGGAACCCTGGCAACGCCGCCAGCCGAGGCGGGCGCGACACTGACGAACACCGGGTCACTCCTCAACGACGGCACGATCCTGCTCGACGGACTGGGCGGCATCAGTGCCCCGGCAACGGGGGGTGGCGGGGCGGCCGTGCTGGCCGATGCGGCGACGCTGACCAATGCCGGCTTGATTTCCGCCGAAGGCGGCGGCGGCGGGCAGATCGCCGGCGGCCCTGGCGGCACGCTGGCGGTTTATGGCGTGTTGACCAACTCAGGGACCTTGCAGGCCGGGGCCGGCGTGAACCCCACCTTCGGCGATCTCGGCTTTGGCGGGACAATCGCCGTGGCGTCGGGCGGCACACTGAGCAATGCCGGCACGATCGATCTGCTGGCGACCTTCGCGGGCGATGGCGGCACTCTGCGCGATGCCGGCCACCTGACCAATACCGGCACCATCGTGGCGCAAGGCGGGGGCAGCAGCGCGCATTACAATACCATGGCGACGGGCGGCCAGATCCTGGTGTCCGGCAGCCTGACCAACCAGGGCATGATTAGTCTTCAAGGCGCGACCAACGGTGCCGCGGGTGCCTATGCCGCGGGCGCGGGGGCAAGCCTCGCGATCACCGGCCTGCTGAGCAACGCGGGCACGCTGGCACTCTATGGCGCGGCCGGCACGCTGGTCGGCACTGGCGCGGTGGCAGGCGTGGACGGAAGCCTGAGCAATACCGGGCTGATCAGCCTGGGCGCGGGCGCGGGCGCGGCAGGTTCCGCCGCAACCCTGGTCATTGACGGGCGCGTGACCAATGGCGGCACCATTTTAGCGCTGGGTGGTAATGCGGGCGGTATCCTGGACATCGCCCAGGGCGGCACATTGCTGAACGCCAGGGGCCACGTGACCATCGAAGGCGGCGGTCTGCTGGGCGGCACCCTGCTGGTTGCCGGCACAGTCACGAATAGCGCCGTGTTCACACTCGCCGGCGCCGCCATCTATTCCGGCACCGCCGATGGTGCCAGCGGCACAATCACCGCGACCGGCAGTTTCCTCAACAGCGGCGTGCTCGACGTGAACGGCGTCGGGCACGAGAATTTCTTCAGCGCCGACAACGTGACCGGCGCAACCCTCACCAATGATGGCCTGCTGAGCAACACCGGAACCCTGGTGGTGGGACAGGGCGGCGGCATCAAGACCTTCGGCTCACCGGTAAATCCGGAAGGATTGCTGACCAATAACGGCACATTGGCCAATGCCGGTACCCTCACCATTGCCGGCAGCTTTGCCTACGGCGGCGCGAATGCCGAGGCGGGAACGCTCGCCTCGTATGGCGTGCTCACCAACACCGGCACCATGACCGCCGATGCAGGCATATTGGTAAGCCCCTATCCGTATGCCGGATATGGTGGGGTTATGAAGCTCGACGGTGCCACCACCAATTCCGGTCTGATGCTGGCACAAGGCGGGGTAACCAAATCCACTTTCGGTGGACCGCAGGACCCGAACGCCAGCGGGCAAATACTGGTGGGCGGCGTGCTCACCAACAATGGCACCATCGTTCTGCAAGCGGGCGAGAAATACCATTTCTACAGCAGCTATTTTTACGGCCCCGGTGCCCGCCTGGTCGACAGCAACACGCTCACCAATGACGGCACCATCACCATCACCTATCAAAAAACCGGCGGGGCCGGTTTCACCGTCACCGCCACGGGCACGCTCGTGAATAACGGCACCATCAATGGCGGCGGCACCATCACCAATGACGGTATCATGCAAGCCAGCGGCAGCAGCGTGCAGGACGCCGCCCTGATGGGTGACGGAACGCTGATGGTCTCAGCCGGGGCATCGCTCCTGCTCGCGGGCCAGGTTGGCGCCGGTGAGACCATCAGCCTCGGCGCCGGAGCACGGCTTGACCTGGCTGATGCCGCCTATTTCCACGGCGTGCTGGGCGCCATCGGCGCGGGCGCGGTCATTGATCTGGCGGGCGTCAACGCCACCGCGGCGCAACTTGGCGCGAATGCGCTGATGGTCCAGACCAGCAGCGGCACGCTGGACCTGGCGCTGACACCGGGGCAGAATCTGCAAATAACCCTGGGGTCTGACGGACATGGCGGCACGGATATCGGCTTCAGCCCCACCACAGGCTGAGACTCCAGCATGAGCCTCGCTGATTGGTGCGTGCTGGGCCTCGTGGTTCTGGCCATCGCCGCGGTCGGTGTCGCCAAACAACGCGGGCGCGGCGAATACGACAATGCCAACCCGCGCGACCCCAACTTCTACGCCGACCCGTTCCGCCGACGCGCTCTCGGCGCCCATCAGAACAGCCTCGAGGCGCTGCCGCTATTTGCGGCCGCGGTGCTGCTGGCCGAATTCCGGCACGTGCCGCCAGACCTCGTGAACGGGCTGGCGCTCGGGTTCATCGCCGCGCGCCTCGCCTACATAGCGGCCTATCTGGCTGACAAGGCAACGTTGCGCAGCCTGGTATGGACGGTTGCTTTCGCCCTGAACGTAGCCTTGTTCACAAGCCCGGCATGGGCCCGATGATACCGGGGTGCGACCCCCTCAAAGTCCCGATCTTCCCCATCGCCTCCGCAGGCCATGCACCGGTCCATCGGCCCGGCCGTCACAGGCGGCCTCGCCGTTGCCCGGCGGCGTGAACCGCCCTAGCCTCCACGCCTTGGTGGAAAGGGTCGTGGCATGGCAACGCTCAACTTCGGCTTGCAGCAATCGCTCGATGGCTATGTCGACCATATGCGTCTCGGCCGTCCTGGACCTGACATTTTCCATTATTTCCTCAATCGCGTGCGCGCTCTCGCCGGCTGCCTTTATGGCCGCCGCACCTACGAGATCATGCGCTATTGGGACGAGGAGCATCCCGAGTGGGACGCGGATGCCCATGCCTTCGCCGCCGCGTGGCGCGACCGCCCCAAATGGGTCGTGTCGCGCTCGCACCAGGCGCTCGGCCCCAACGCCACCCTCATCCAGAACAACCTCGAAGCCGCTGTCCGCGCCCTCAAGGCTCAACATGTCGGGGAAATCGACGTCGCCGGCCCCACCATCGCCCACAGCCTGACCGATCTCGGCCTTATCGATACCTATCGCCTCAATTTCCGCCCGATCGTGCTCGGCCACGGCACCCCGTTCTTCGCCGGTCCCCGCCCACCGCTCCGCCTCGTCGCCACGGACCGCATCGGCCAGGACATGGCGAGCCTGACCTACGTTCCCGCCTGACCGCACCCCCCATCACCACCCACCCGGTCCCCACGCGTCTTCCCGTCTTTCAGGCGGCTGTCTCCGCTTCCCTATCGTGGCAAAAACCCGCCCTCCCCGGCATTGCGAAACAATCCCCCCAGCACCACTGAAACCAGGCCCAGCGCGCTGGCCGCGGTGCCGCCAACCAATGTCACCAGCACCTGCACCGGCAGCCCGAACCGGCCG
>DAIDIQ010000261.1 GCA_027459285.1 Acetobacteraceae bacterium | reverse complement strand
GTGCCCCAGAACTGGTCGCGTCGCAGCCAGCCGCGATACCCATGGGTGCTGACCTCGCACCAATCATCGCTCGGGCAACGCAGCAAATGGCCGACCACCTCGGGGTCGAGTATCGCCACCGCCGCCGCGCTGTCTGATGCGCTGGCGCGCAACGTGACCGGATGGTCACTGGCGATTAGAAAGCCGCGATGGCCGGTCAGCATCGCCTCGTGCACCCAGCCGCGGGTGCCGTCCGGCTCCGCGACCAGGCGCCAGACCTGAAATTCGCGTTCGATTTTCACCGGCAGGTAGCGGCGCTGATAGACCCATTCGATCGGGTATTGCGTGCCTGGGCCGGTGCGCAGGCTGACATCGTCCGAACGCAGGGCGGCGAAGCGGGGTATGGGCAGACCACTGTCGCTGCCCTTGGCCGGCAGGGCGGGCATGGGCGGCGTGGGGATGGCGGTGGCGGCGAGCAGCGTGATGGTCGTTGCATCATGCACGGCGCGGTGGTGGGCCGCATGGGCCAGCACGGCGTGGTGCGCGTGGCGCCGCCCATCAGCCACGCGCCGTGTGCCATGCCGGTCATGGTGCCTGTAATGGTGGGTGTGGTGCTTGGGCGCGGTCGGCGCGGGGGTTTGGCCAGATGTGCCGGCGCGGGCGATGGCGGGCGTCAACACTATCAGCAGGCAAAGCAGGCATGATCGATGGAGACGGGGCATATCCGATCGTCCGGCATGGTTGGGCTCAGGGTGATATAAACCTGGCTTCCCGCGTCGCTTCAAGAAAACTCGCCAAGCCATTCTCACTGACGCCGGCTGACAACTCGGCTTGTGTCAGTGCCTCACCGACCAGGCCGGTCGGGCAGGCCCACAAGGCCACGCCGAGGTCGCGGCACGCGTCCCGCAGCTCATCGAGGCCGGGCACGCCGCGGTGTTGGTAGAGCGTGTCTTCCGTCGCGCCCTCGAGCCGGGACCAATCCCGCGCGAGCGCCCGAACGCCGGCGCCCATGGCGAAGACGGTGACGCGCTGGTTGAGTGCCGCGGCGGCGGCGGCGAGCATGAAGGTGGCGTGGGCGCTGTCATACGCGCCACGGCAAAGCAGAATGGCCAGGTGTCGCGGGTCAGTCGGCATGGCTTGCGTGCCGCGCGCCGTGTTGGCCGCAAGCCGGGTCGCGTGGCACCACGAGGCCGCGGAAGCGAAACGACAGCGCGTCCCAGATCAGCAATTTGCCGGCAAGGCCGGTGCCGATGCCGAGCAGTTCCTGTAGCGCGAGCGTTGCCTGCAAGGTGCCGGCAACCCCGGTGATGGCGCCAAGAATGCCGGCATCGGCGCAGCTTTGTGGCGCTTCCGGCGGGGGGGCCGGATAGAGGCAGCGATAGCAGGGTAGATTTTCGCCGGCGTGGGGCTTGAAGGTGGCAAGCTGCGCGGTGTTGCGCAGCACGGCGGCGCTGACCAGGGTTTTGCGTTGCCTGACGCAGGCATCGGCCAGGGTGAAACGGGCGGTGAAATTGTCGCTCGCATCGCAAACCAGGTCATAATCACCGACCAGCGCATCGGCATTGGCCGCGTCCAGATAATGGTTATGGGGCACGACCCGGACTTCCGGGTTGATGTCGTGCAGGCGGGCGCTGGCCGAGGTGACCTTGGGGCGGCCGATATCGGCGGTGCCGTGCAGGATTTGCCGTTGCAGATTGGACAGATCGACCACGTCGCCATCGACGACGCCAAGCGTGCCGACCCCGGCGGCGGCGAGATATTGCAGCAACGGGCAGCCCAGCCCGCCGGCGCCCACCACCAGCACCCGGGCGGTTTTCAGGCGCATCTGGCCGATGCCGCCGATTTCCGGCAGCATGATGTGGCGCGTGTAGCGTTCTATCTCGGCTTCCGTCAGGTCGATCTGCATGCGTGCCTCGGCTTTTTTGGCGCGGCGTCGCGCCGTAACTCTGTCTGTCAGACCCGCTTTCCTCGGCGCGGCTGGCATTGCTAGACTATGGCGGGAAAAGTGAGAAATGCCTTGCCGCGCGGGCCGAACCCGAACCGGCTCAACGAAGGGGTCGAGATAATGAAGTTCAAGGTCGACCGCGCCACGCTGCTGAAGGCGCTGACGCATGTGCAAAGCGTGGTGGAGAAGCGGAACACGATTCCGATCCTTGCCAATGTGATGATGGCTGTCAAAGACGGCAAGCTGACGCTGACCGCGACCGACATGGAGATTGCGGTGGTGGAGCATGTGCCGGCGCAAAGCCTGCGCGCCGGCGCGACCACCGCCCCCGCCGCCACCTTGTTCGAGATTGTCCGCAAGCTGCCGGAAGGAGCGGAGATCGAGTTCGACCATGCGGGCGGTGATGCGCCGCTGGCACTGCGGGCGGGCCGCTATTCGACCAGCATGGTGGTGCTGCCGGTCGATGATTTTCCGTCGATGACCGCGGGCAGCCTGCCACACCATTTCAATGTGCCGGCACAGCAATTGCGCGCCCTGATAGACCGCACCCGGTTCGCGATTTCGACCGAGGAGACCCGCTATTACCTGAACGGCATCTACCTGCATGCCGCGAGCATGGACGGGCGGCGGATGTTGCGGGCGGTGGCGACCGATGGGCACCGGCTGGCGCGGGTCGAGGAGGAGTTGCCCGAGGGGGCGGGAAGCATGCCGGGGGTGATCATTCCACGCAAGACCGTCAATGAACTGCGCAAGCTGCTGGACGAGAGCAGCGGCGATGTCGGGGTTTCGCTGTCCGATACGCGCATTTTATTCGAGGTAGGCAATATTGCGCTGACCAGCAAGCTGATCGATGGCACGTTTCCGGAATATGAGCGGGTCATTCCCCAAGGTAACGACAAGATATTGCGCGTCGCGAAGAAGGAATTCTCGGACGCGGTGGCCCGCGTCGCCGCCATCAGCCAGGAGCGGGCGAAGCCGGTGAAGCTGAGCCTGAGCAAGGATCTGCTGACGCTGTCGGCGACCAGCCCCGAGCAGGGCACGGCGACCGAGGAGCTGGATTCCGATCGGGTGACCTATGACGAGTCGCCGCTCGAGATCGGGTTTCAGGCGCGGTATCTGAACGACATCACCGATCAGATCGTCGGTGAAGTGGAATTCTGTTTCGCCGATGGCGCGGCACCCACCGTGGTGCGTGACACGGCGGACCCGTCGGCGCTGTATGTGTTGATGCCGATGCGGGTGTGATGAGGGTGGCGCTGGCAACGCGGAGCCGATGGCACGCCTGACGCGCCTGCAGCTGATCAGCTTTCGCAATTTCGCCCTGGCCGACTGGGAGATTGCCCAGGCGCCGGTGGTGGTGCACGGCCGCAATGGCGCTGGCAAGACCAGCCTGCTGGAGGCGATTTCCTTGCTGGTGCCCGGCCGGGGCTTGCGCGGCGCGCGGCTGAGCGAGCTGGCGCGGCGCGCGGGCGGCCAGGCGAGCGAGGGTTGGGGGATCAGCGGCTGGTTCGACGCACCCGGCCGATCCTTCACGGTCTCGACCGGCATCAGACCGGACGCGCCGCGCCAGCGCTGCTTTCTGATCGACAACGAGCCCGCCGCCAAACAAACCGAGATCGCCGACCTGCTGAGCTGCGTCTGGCTGACACCGCAGATGGAGGGGTTGTTCCTGGAACCGGCATCCGGGCGGCGGCGGTTTCTCGACCGGCTGGTGGCGACACTGGAGCCGGGGTTTGCCAGATTGCTGGCCTCGCATGGCCAATTGCTGGCCGAACGCGTGCGGCTGTTGCGGCTTGGCATGGCCGAGCCGGCCTGGCTGGCCGCGCTCGAGGACCAGCTCGCCCGAAAATCGGTCGCGATCGCGGCGATGCGGCTGGATTATTCGCTGACCTTGAATGCCGCCCTGGCGGCGCTGCCGGCGCCGTTTCCGCGCGCGCATCTGCGTCTCGCTTGCCCGCTGGCGGAGCGGTTGGCACAGGCGCCGGCGCTGTCGGTGGAAGCCGGGCTGCGGGAGGCGCTCAGCGCCGGGCGCGCGCATGACCGGGAAACCGGCACCACCAATGCCGGCGTGAACCAGGCGGATATCGACCTGCTGGATACCGAGCACGATCGCGGCGCCGCCCAGGCCAGCACGGGCGAACGCAAGGCGCTGCTGGTTTCGGTCATGCTCGGCCAGGCGAGCGTGTTGCGGCGCCACCGTGCCGCGGCGCCGCTGCTGCTGCTGGATGAGCCGATGACGCATCTTGACGCCGCGCGCCGCGAGGCCTTGGCGGAAACACTGCTGGCCTATGACGGCCAGGCCTTTCTTACCGGAACGGATCAGGACCAGTTTCGCGGTCTTGGCGGTCGGTGCGGCATGATTGCGCTGGCCGGTTGACCGAGGCCGGCGATGTGGACGAACGCCGAGCAAGAATGCGCCCCGGCACGTTTCGCGCCTCGCCGAACCGGTCTATAAGGCACTGACCCACAAAAGTAATGAACGGAGCCACCTCCGGCATGTCCAACGATGATGCCTTGCCGCCGCCTGCGCCTGACGCGTACGACGCATCCGCGATTTCCGTGCTGAGGGGGCTCGATGCGGTTCGCAAACGGCCGGGCATGTATATCGGCGATACCGATGACGGGTCCGGCCTGCACCACATGGCCTTCGAGATCATCGACAACGCGGTGGACGAGGCGCAGGCCGGGTTCGCGCACGCGGTGTCACTGACCCTGAACGGTGACGGCAGCGTGACGGTGCGCGACGATGGCCGCGGCATCCCGATCGACATGCACCCGGAGGAGGGGATTTCGGCGGCCGAGCTGGTTTTGACGCGGCTGCACGCGGGCGGGAAATTCAACCAGAATTCATACAAGGTTTCCGGCGGGCTGCACGGGGTTGGTGCCGCGGTGGTCAACGCCCTGTCGGAATGGATGGAAGTGCGTATCTGGCGCGGCGGGTTCGAGCACGTGATCCGCTTTGCCAATGGTGACCCGACCGAGCCGTTGCGCGTTGTGGGACCGTCGAGCGAGGTGACCGGCACGGAGGTTACCTTCAAGCCGAGTTCCGCGGTGTTCACCGGCATCGAGTTCGATTTCCATCTGCTGGAACGGCGGCTGCGCGAATTATCGTTCCTCAATTCCGGTCTTTCGGTGACCTTGCGCGACGAACGCCACGCCGAGCCGAAGGCCGAGCATTTCTGCTATGAAGGGGGGCTGGTCGAATTCGTCAACTGGCTCGACCGGGCCAAGACACCGGTGTTCAGCCCGCCGATCAGCGTGGCCCACGCCGACGAAGCCTCCGGCATCCGGGTGGAATGCGCGCTGGCCTGGAACGACAGCTTCCATGAGACCATGCTGTGCTTCACCAATAATATTCCGCAGCGCGACGGCGGGTCGCATCTATCCGGCTTTCGCCAGGCGTTGACGCGCATCGTCTCGAAATATGCCGAAGGCATGGGCAAGAAGGACAGCCTGCAACTGGTGGGCGAGGATATGCGCGAGGGCCTGACCGCGGTGCTGTCGGTGAAGGTGCCGGACCCTAAATTCTCGTCTCAGACCAAGGAGAAGCTGGTCTCGTCCGAGGTGCAGCCGGTTGTGCAAATGGCGATAGCCGACGCGGTGGCGTTCTGGTTCGAGACCCACCCCAAGGAAGCACGCTCGATCATCGGCAAGATCATGGATGCGGCGGCGGCGCGCGAGGCGGCGCGCAAGGCGCGTGAGCTGACTAGGCGCAAGGGTGTTCTGGACGTATCGACCCTGCCGGGCAAGCTGGCCGATTGCCAGGAACGCAACCCGGAGCGCTCGGAAATCTTCATTGTCGAGGGTGATTCGGCCGGCGGATCGGCAAAGCAGGGTCGCGACCGTAAATTCCAGGCAATTCTGCCGCTGAAGGGCAAAATTCTTAATGTCGAGCGGGCGCGCTTCGACCGCATGCTCTCATCGGCGGAAATCGGCACCCTGATCACGGCGCTCGGCACCGGCATCGGCCGCGGCGAGCCCGAACAGGGCGGTTTCGACATCGGCAAGCTGCGCTACCACCGGATCGTGATCATGACCGATGCCGATGTGGACGGGTCCCATATCCGGACGCTGCTATTGACCTTCTTCTACCGTCAGATGCCGGAATTGCTGGAAGGCGGCCATCTGTATATCGCCCAGCCGCCGCTATATCGGGCGAAGCGTGGCAATGACGAGCAATATCTGAAGGATGACGATGCGCTGGAGGCCTATCTGCTCGAGAAGGCGCTGGATGGCGCGACGCTGGACTATGCCGAGCGGGCGCAACTGAACGGGGCCGGGCTTGCCGCGGAGATTCATGAGTTCAGCCTGATCCGGGCCAGGCTGATGGCGCTTTCCGGCAGCGTGCCGTTGCCTTTGCTGGAACAATTGGCCATTGCCGGGGCGTTGCGACCCGACCCCGACGCGGCCTTGCTGGGGCAGGTGGCGTCGCGGCTGGATGCTGTGTCGATACCGACGGAACGGGGATGGTCGGCCCGCGCCGAGGCTGGCGCGCTGGTGTTGGCGCGAATTGTGCGCGGGGTTGCCGAACGGTTCGTGCTCGAGGCGCCGGCGCTGCGTAGCGCCGAGGCGCGCTGGCTGCACGACCGGGCCGCGTGGCTATCGGCGCGGTTTGCCGCCCCGGCGCGGCTGACGCTCGGGACACAGTCATCGGCCTTGGTGGGGCCGGTGGATGGGTTCGACAAGGTGCTGGCGCATGGGCGGCGGGGCCTGGCGGTGCAGCGCTTCAAGGGCCTTGGCGAGATGAACCCCGAACAGCTTTGGCGCACGACGCTGGATCCGGCGGTGCGTACCCTGCTGCAGGTGAAAATCGGCAATGATGAGGATGCCGGGCAGGTGTTTTCGACGTTGATGGGCGATGTGGTCGAGCCGCGGCGGGACTTCATTGTCGGCAACGCGTTGAAGGTGGCCAACCTGGATACCTGACACCAGGGCCCGATTGCTTCAGATCGAATCGTCTCGCGGTTCGATCTGAAGCCCGAATTGGTCCTCATTCCCATGACCTGGCGGGCGATTCACGGTCGCGCTCCAGGCTGGCGCGCGAGCCACGAGGTCAGAAAATCGTCCACGCGTAAAGGAATATCGTGTTGTTGTCGGCGGCACTCCGGCCATAGCCGTCATAATTGGCGGTGCCGCCGTTGAATTTGGTGAAGAGCGTATATTGCAGGCCGAATTTCAAGTTGGCCACGGGCGCCCAGAATGACCCGGACTTGCCGAACGGAATCCAGTCGGCTTCGAGCATCAGGGAATTCGTGTCCGGCTTGCCGTTCACGCTGCCCGCATCAGGCGTGCCGGCGGCATACAGGCCGACATTGCGGTTGCCCCACAAGCTGTCCCAGGACGCGCTCAATCCATAGGTGTTCTGGTAGAAATAGGTGACGGTGGCCCGGGCATCCGTGAGGTTGTTGCCGGCCTGGGTGGAGCCGCCGAGCAATGTGGTGGCACCGAGATGCGACGTCTCGTAATTGTAATGGCCATCGAATGTCAGTGTGTTGGTTTGGCCGATATATTGCCATTCGGCATCTGCCATCCAGTCCGTATATGTATCCTGACCGTAGCCGGCATACGCCGTCCGGTCGCCCGAGGCGGGATTGAAGGCGGCGTGGAAGAATGTGCCGCCGATATGGGCATTATTGTTCCCCCAATCCCATTCATAGGCGAGGCGAACATAGGGTGCCGGTTGGTTGGTGGCACCTGGACCATAGAATTCACCCAGCGCCTTGAGCAGGCCGGGTGTCATGGTGGTGTACAGGCCGACATCGACATAGATGTGGTTATTGAGGAAGGCATAGCCATCGATTCCGACCGCGTTTCCCGCGAGGGCGCCATCGAGCAGAGTTCCGGCGATCGGCGACAGATTGAGGGCGGAGGAAACATAGGGATAGCCCCACGGGTAGGTGGAATTATACGGGTCTGACAGACCGGGGGCGTTGTTGAACGAGAGACCATAAATTGCGCTATGGCCGAAAACCTCGCCTTGATAGGCGAGGCGCACATCGGTGTTGTCCCAGTACATCTGGCTGGCAATGCCATCGAAGGTCCCCTGCACGAAACCGCCGATATGATTGGTCAACCCACCGGCCAGAAACACATTGATCTGGTCCATGGCGAAATTGCCGTTATTGCCATAATGCGGCGCAGGCGGGGCGGACTGGCCGCGCTGGGTATCGGTGTACGTGCCATAGAACATGGCTGAGAGAGGAATTTTCGCGCCGATGCCGGTTCCACCGGTCATGGTGTAGCCGCCCATTTTGAAGGCCCGCCCGAAGGGCGTGAGGAACGGGCCAAATGCGCCCACATGACACGCGCTGCATGGCTGGCCGGTCTGCGCCGCGAAGGCTTCGACCGCCTGGGCCCGGCCTGGCAACAGCAGGGCGGTCGCGCCGAGTAAAAATCCCGAAAAGGACAGTGTATGTAGGACTCGCATGACGTGCTCCCGCAGTGGACCTCAGCCACGCGGAACCATGCTCCCGGTCTGGGGAACCGGCTTTGATTCAGGTCATGACGCCGGTCAGCCGGTGGCGGAGCGGAGCGCGTTCACCATTTGCTGGAGATCATGCGCGTCGAGCGCGCCGGGAACGACCCGGTTGCCGAATATCAGCGCCGGGGTGCCATGCAGGCCAAGCTTGCCGGCGAGGCGTAAATTCTCATCGATCTGCTGCTGCACCGCGGATGATGACATGGCCTGCCGGAGCTTGGGCCAGTCGAGCCCGGCATGCTCGGCGGCTTGCTTGATCGTGTCGGTGTCGACGTTGACACCCTCACGCATCAGGGCGTTCTGCATGGCGGCGTAACCGCCCTGGGGTTGCGCGGCCAGCAGCGCTTGCGCGCCAAGCACACTCGCCGGCCCCAGAATGGGCAGATCCTTCATGACGATGCGCAGATCCGGGTTGTGCGCAATCAGGGTCTGAATGGCGGGGCGCATGCGGCGGCAATAGGGGCAACGCACGTCGAAGAACTCGACGATGGTGATTTTGCCATGCGGATTGCCGAGCACCGGGTCGCCGGGGTGGAAAAACAGCGCCGCGCGGTTGGCCTGCACCGCATCGGTATCATGCTTTTCCTGCTGCGCCTCGGCGTCGGCGCGCAATTGCATCAAGGCGTCTCGCAGAATCGACGGGTCCGTGCGCAGCGCGTTGCGCATGATCTGAATGATCTCAGCCCGTTGCGCGGGCGTGAAGGCAGACGGGCCAGCGGGCTGGGCCGCCTGGCCGGCGCGCGCCGCGGGCGCCAGCGAAAGCGCCAGCAACAGGGCCAGAAACCATCTCATGACAAGGCAAGCTCCGTCGTTCGGCAGGCGCGGCAGCGTTATCAGGGATTCCGGGCATAACCAAGGTATGGAAAGGACACGTCTTTCGACCATGCCTCGCTGCCCGCCATGCCCGTGCGCCGAGCGAGGCGCAGCCGACGGCGCCGCACGCCGCGGCGCCGCCGGCCTGGCCACATGGGGGGCGCCTCTTTTACCTTGTCTGGTCCCACTGTAGAACCCCTGTGATTGAGGCAAGGAGCCCTTATGGGAAGCAGTCGTGTCGCGCTGGTTACCGGTATGATCGCCCTGGTGGCCATGCCAGCCCTGCTTGCCGCGTGCAGCGTGGCGCGGCCAACCGACCAGGCGGCGTTTGCCGCGTCCCGGCCGGAAAGCGGCACGCAGGGCGAGGTGCTGGGTGTGGCCGGGCTCGGCTCACCGGAAATAGACGACAAAAACAGCAAGGGATCCCAGGGTATTGGCGTGAACGTGTATTTGTGGCGGGGCGCGTTGGCCACGCTTTCGTTCATGCCGCTTGCCTCCGCGGACCCGTTTGGCGGGGTGATTATCACCGACTGGTTTGAACCGCCCGCCACCAAGACGGAACGTTTCAAGGCGACCTGCTATATATTGAGTCGCGAATTGCGGCCGGATGGGGTGCGCGTCGCGATTTTCCGCCAGGTCATGCAGAACGGCCAATGGGTGGACGCCGAGGTATCACCCAGCACGGTCTCGGAAATCGAAGATAAAATTCTGACCCGCGCGCGTGAGCTGCGGGCTCAGGCCGATTGACCGCGCGGCAATGACCGGCGGCGTTGATGAAGCCTTTTGGCAAGGGCAATGGCGGGACCGGGGCATTTTTGCCGTTCCGGATTGCCCGGCGGATGATGCGAAGACCTATTATGTTCTAGAGATGTTCCCATATCCCAGCGGGCGCATTCACATGGGGCACGTACGCAATTACACGCTGGGCGACGTGGTGGCGCGCTACAAGCGGGCCTGTGGATACGCCGTGCTGCACCCGATGGGGTGGGACGCGTTCGGGTTGCCGGCGGAAAACGCGGCGCGTGACCGGGGCGTGCATCCAGCGGTCTGGACCCGTGACAATATCGTCGCGATGCGTGGCGAATTGCAAAGCCTTGGCCTGTCGGTCGACTGGAGCCGGGAATTCGCCACCTGCGATCCGGAGTATTATGGGCATCAGCAATCGCTCTTTCTGGACCTGCTCGAGGCGGGGCTGGTGGAACGGCGGGAAAGTGCCGTGAACTGGGACCCGGTTGACCAGACCGTGTTGGCCAATGAGCAGGTAATTGATGGGCGGGGCTGGCGGTCGGGCGCGCCGGTTGAACAGAAGCGGCTGGCGCAATGGTTTCTGCGTATTTCCGCTTATGCGCCGGCCCTGCTTGATGGGCTTGCCGATCTTCCGCGCTGGCCCGAACGGGTACGACTGATGCAGGAAGCCTGGATCGGCCGTAGCGAGGGGCTGGAGCTTGACCTTCAACTCGTCACGCCAAGTGCCGGTCAGACACGCATAACGATATACACGACGCGGGCGGAGACACTGTTCGGCATGTCGTTCGTGGCCCTGGCGCCTGGCCACGCCTTGTCGGTGGCGTTGGCGGCGGATGACAGCAGGATTGGGGAATTTCTGGTCGAATGCCGACGGCTTGGCACCAGCGAGGCAGCGCTCGAGACCGCGGAGCGGCGGGGTATCGATACCGGCCTGCGCGTTCGGCACCCTTTCATGCCGGACCAGCTTATACCGGTCTGGATTGCGAATTACGTGTTGAGTGAGTACGGCGCCGGGGCGATTTTCGGCTGCCCGGCGCACGACCAGCGCGACCTGGAGTTTGCCCGCATTTATGGCTTGCCGGTACCGCGGGTTGTGCGCGCAGACACGGGCGATGCGTCGGAAATCGGTGATGTTGCCTATACCGGGCCGGGCGTGATGATGAAGTCCGGCTTTCTGGACGGACGCGAATTGGACGATGCCCGCGCGTGTGTGACCGACCGCCTGACCAAGGCCGGGCAAGGCCGCGCTATCGTGAACTGGCGACTGCGTGACTGGGGCGTGTCGCGCCAGCGTTATTGGGGCTGCCCGATTCCGATCATTCATTGTGCGGCCTGTGGGCCGGTGGCGGTGCCCCGCGCGCAATTGCCGGTGTTGTTGCCGGACGATGTCAGGTTCGACCAGCCGGGAAATCCGCTCGATCATCACCCGAGCTGGGGCAGCGTGACTTGCCCGCTCTGTGGCAAGCCAGCGCGGCGGGAGACCGACACGCTCGATACGTTTTTCGATAGTTCCTGGTATTTTGCCCGGTTCTGCGCCCCGCATGCCGCGGCCCCGGTCGATAAGACGGCGACGGATCGATGGCTGCCGGTCGATCAGTATGTCGGGGGTATCGAGCATGCGATTCTGCATTTATTGTATGCGCGGTTTTTCACCAGGGCTCTGCGTGACATCGGGCGGCTGAGCGTGGCGGAGCCGTTCGCCGGCCTGTTCACCCAAGGTATGGTGACGCACGAAACCTATCGGACGGCGGATGGACGCTGGCTTTACCCCGATGAGGTCGACCGGGATACGGATGGCGCGCGGCTTCGCGCGACCGGCGAGCCGGTGACGATCGGCCGGACCGAGAAAATGTCGAAGTCGAAATGCAACGTGGTGGCGCCAGCGACGATTATCGCCCGCTTTGGCGCCGATACGGCGCGCTGGTTTGTGCTGTCGGACAACCCGCCCGAGCGCGATACCGAATGGACCGAGGGGGGCGCACAGGCCTGTGCCCGCTTCCTGCAGCGGGTGGTGCGCCTTTGCGAGAAAATCGCGGAAACCGACTCGGCTGATGCCGACGAGGGCAGCCCTGTCGGCAAGGCCTGCCGGGCCTTGCTGCAAGCACAAGCCCAGGCGATTGTGGCGGTGACCCAGGCCCTTGATGGTTTTGCCTTCAATGTCGCGATTGCCCGCATTCACGAATTCGTCAACGCGATAGCCGAGGCAGCCCGGGTTGATGAGCCCGGGCTGGGTGCCGCGCGACGCCATGCGGCGGCGAGCTTGTGCCGGTTGATCGCGCCCCTTGCGCCGCATACCGCGGAGCATATCCACGCCCTGTTATTCCCCGATGAAGCAAGGCTTGCCGCCGAACTGCCATGGCCCGTGGCGGACGCGGCATGGCTGACGGTTGATCATATCACTGTTGCGGTGCAGGTCATGGGAAAGTTGCGCGGCACGGTGCAGGTCCCGCCAGATGCTTCTGAACACCAGGTTTTGGAAGCGGCGGCGAATGAGGATAATGTCTCGAGGCTTTTGGCGGGCAAGACCATCACGAAAAAAATATATGTGCCGCGGCGCGTCGTGAATTTCCTGGTGCGTGAGTGATCAGGCGAATCCCCTTTCTGGTCATGCTTGGGTTGTGCGGCATGGTGCAGGGCTGCGGCTTTGCCCCCCTTTACGGCACGGGGTCGGGTGCTGCCCCGGCAGCAGACGAGCTTGCCGCGATCAATGTGGCTCTGATTCCAGACCGGGCAGGGCAGGAATTGAGGCAGGATTTGCAGGATAATCTCTATAGAGGTAATTCATCCGCGCCCGATCGGTATGATTTGTATGTCACCGTTTCTATTTCAGAAAGCGATATCGCGATCAACCAGCAGACGGCGAGCACCCGGGCGCGGGACATTGGCTCGGCGAGTTGGACGTTGCGCACGGAAGGCGAGAAACATACCGCGATCGCCAGCGGGGTCGCGCACGCGCTTGATGGCTATGACATCATCAACCAGCAGTTTTTCGCCGCCGATATGTCACGCGAAGCCGCGGTGAAGCGGATTGACAGGGCGTTGGCGGACCAGATTACCCAGCAACTCGCGGTTTATTTTGACAAACAAAGGCCGCACGCACCGGAATGAAGCTACAGTCGCGCGCTTTTGATGGCTTGCTGCGTAACCCAGATAAAATCCGCGGAATACTTTTGTTCGGTGATGATGCTGGCTTGGTGCGCGAACGTGGCCGTGGCGTGGTAAAGGCCGTTGCCGGAAGCCTTGATGATCCGTTCCGTGTCGTGACCTTGGGCCCGACCGACGCCAAGGAACTGGTTGGAGAATTTCAGTCAATGGCAATGACCGGCGGGCGCCGGGTGGTCTGGGTCAGTGACGCCGGCGATGCGTTGGCGGGACCAGCGCGCGCAGCGTTGGCGACAAAGTCTGATGCGATGATGGTGCTGGAGGCGGGCGAGCTTACGCCCCGGTCTAAGCTGCGAGCGATGTTCGAGGCAGCATCGGACCTGGCGGCGCTAGGGTGCTATACGGAGAGTGGTGCTGATCTTGCAGGGACGATAACCCAGACCCTGAAGCAGGAAGGACTTACTGCCACCCGCGAGGCATTGGCCTATCTTTGCGCGCATCTCGGCAATGACCGCGGTGTAACCCGAAGTGACTTGCAGCGTTTGGCAATTTACGTGGCACCGGAAAAACAGGTGACGCTGGACCACGCGATTGCGATTACCGGTGATATGACGAATTTGGCTGTTGACGACGCGGTGTTTTTTGCAACCGCTGGCCAGGTTGAATTGGCCGACCACGGCATAGACCGCGCTTTCGCCGACGGTGCAACAGCCGTTGGGATATTGCGGCGTCTTCTGAGTCATTTGCAGCGGCTGCAACAACTGCGGAACGTCATGGACGAAACAGGAGTCGGCGCTGCCGAGGCCGTGCGCTCTGCCCGCCCGCCGATTTTTTTCAGCTATCAGCCGCTCGTGGTGAAGGCGCTGACGAGATTGCGGGCTGATGCCTTGGCCGCTGCTGCCCACGCGGTTTGGGAGGCGGAATTTCAGTGCAAGCAGACCGGCACGCCGGATATGTGGCTGTGCAAGACTGTTCTTGCGGATCTATCGCGTGATCGCCTTGCGAATTAGGGAAATGATTCTTAGGCATTCGTGCCGACCTGGTCTTCCGGTAACGTCGGGCCGGTCGTCTGCCTATCGCAGTAGCTTCAGGATCGCATCGAGTTGATCCAGATCCCGATACGAAATCCGCACCTGACCACCGGTTTCGCCATGCGCGATGACGACTTTCAGGCCCAGATGGGCCGTCAGCTCTCGTTCCAGGGCTTCCAGGTCATGATCCTTGGCCCGAGGTTTGTTGCGCGTTGCCGGCTGCGCCAGCGCCTCCGCCTGGCGAACATTCAGGCCGCGGCTGATGATGTACAGGGCGGCTTGTTCGGGGTTGGGATGTGTAACCAGGGCCCTGGCGTGCCCGGCCGAAAGAGCGCCATTACGTACGTCGGCTTGAACTGTTTTCGGCAGGGTCAATAGACGCATCGCATTTGCGATATGGGCGCGTGATTTGCCGATGAGATCTGCGATCGCTTCCTGGGTGAGGTTGAATTCGAGACCAAGCCTGCGATAGCCCTCGGCTTCCTCAATGGCGTCGAGATCACGCCGTTGCAGGTTTTCGACCAGCCCAGCGGCCAAGGCGTCAGCATCACTGAATTTTTTGATGATACAGGGAACCTCGTGCAGACCTGCCATCTGCGCGGCGCGCCATCGGCGCTCTCCGGCCACGATCTGCCAGCTATCGGCAAGGTCGGAATCCTCTCGTGCCAGGATCGGCTGTAGAATGCCACTTGCCTTGATTGAGCCAGCAAGGCTTTCCAGATCCTCGGTATCGACCGATATGCGCGGCTGAAAGGGGCCCGGTCGCAACTGTGCCACCGGCAGCATGCGAATGGTCTGTTGTGGGTTACCATCCGGATCATCCATCTCGCCCAGCAATGAAGCGAGACCGCGACCGAGCTTGGGCTTGGAACTACGAACCGTCATGACCTGATGCCAGAATAGGGTGGCATGGATACCTGCCTCCGTTGAGCTGACTCTATCAGCCGGCTCGTATCATGTTCCAGCCCCGGGAGCGGTGGCGAAGGTCATTTCGCGTGCCAGAAACTCCTCGGCGAACTGAGCATAGGCGAGGGTACCGGCCGATTTTGCATCATATAACGAGATCGGCGTTCCGTGACTGGGCGCTTCCGACAAGCGGACATTGCGGGGTATGATTGTCTGGTAGACCTTACCGCCAAAAAAGCCGCGAACATCAGCCTCGACCAACTCACTCAGGTTGTTCCGTCGATCGACCATGGTCAGCAGAATGCCGTGCAAAGCCAGGGTGGGATTGAGGCTTTTCCTGATCCTGTCGATGGTGGCGGTGACCTGTGTCAGTCCTTCCAAGGCCAGGAACTCGGCCTGCAAGGGTATAATGACCGCGTGCGCCGATACAAGCGCATTGAGCGAGAGCAGGTTGAGACTTGGAGGGCAGTCGATAACAATGAAGTTTGGTGCGGCGTTCCCGTATGAGACGGGCGCAAGGATATCCCGCAAGCGGAATTCGCGTCGATCTGACATGACAAGCTCGACCTCGGCGCCGGCCAGACCGGCCTCGGCCGGGATCAACGACAAGCCGGGGATCGCAGTTGGCCGTAAAGACGAACGATACGGCGTTGCCCCCGATATCAGCGCATAGGAGCCTTGGTGGCGTACGGCACGATCGATACCCAGGCCAGTTGACGCGTTACCCTGCGGATCGAGGTCAATCAGCGTCACGGTATGGCCCCGCTGGCACAATGCGGAACTGAGGTTGATAGCCGTCGTGGTTTTGCCGACGCCGCCTTTTTGATTGGCGACAGCAATGATCCGACAGGCGGGGCGGTCAGGGTCGATGATCGGCATGGCGCTTTAGCCCACCTATCTGCAAAATTACGGCGCTGGCTGCTGTACGACTGGGCCATTGTTTGACCGTCATATCCCACGCCTTGTGTGCTGCCTGCAGCTCTGTTTGTGCAGCGGCACCCTTCAGGAATAAGCAAATGCCGTCTGTTGCCAGATGCGGCGCGACAAGCGCCAAAAGCCCGGATAACGGGGCAAGCGCGCGGGCCGTGATCACGCGGGCAGGCGGCAACACCACCGATTCGGCTCGTTCGGCGTGGATCGTGACTGGCGCCTCGCAATACCGCGCAGCTTCACGCAGAAACGCTGCTTTGCGACGGTCTGCCTCGACCAGATGAAAGGGGTGGGCACCGGCAATGGCAAGGATCAGGCCGGGAAAACCCGCTCCGGTGCCGATATCAACGAACGGACCCGCCTTGGGCAGAAGCGGGAGCAACTGCAGTGAGTCACTGATGTGGCGCGGCCAGATCTGCGCCAGGTCCGCCGATGAGACGAGATTTACTGTTCGATTCCATTGGCGTAGGAGCCGTTCAAACTCGGTCAGCCGTTCTGCTGTTTCACGTGAAACATCGACCCGCGCCGGCGACGCGTCATGTTTCACGTGAAACAGGCTTTGCGCGCACGGCAAAGGTCGCCAACGCTGCGAGTGCCGCTGGAGTCATGCCCTCGATTCGGCCAGCCGCCCCGAGCGATCTGGGCTTGGCCGCCGCCAGCTTCGAAAGCAGCTCCGCGGAAAGCCCGCCGACTTGGTCAAAATCTGTCGTCGGATCGAGCAACAGTCCATCCTCCCGCCGCATCACCTCGATTTCCCGCCTCTGCCGATCAAGATAGCCACTATACAGGCTTTCGGCACGCAACCGAGCCCGTAACGCCAACCCAATGCCAGCCAGGGCAGGGAACGCCGCCAGCAGCCGGGGGTCAGACTCGTCCAGACTTCCCATCAATTCAAACGCCGACCGCCACCGACCATCAGCACTCACCTCGATGCCAAAAGCCGTCAGTTCCGACGGGTGAGCGCCATTGCTTTTCGCCCAGCGTCGCGCCGCGGCCAGCGCCAGCATCCGTTGCTGGTGCTGCCGCGCACGCGCTTGCCCCACCAAGCCCCAGGCAACTCCCTTTTCCGTCAGTCGCTCATCGGCATTATCGGCACGCAACAACAGCCGATATTCCGCACGCGAGGTGAACATCCGATAAGGCTCGGTCACGCCGCGTGTGGTCAGATCATCCACCATGACGCCGATATAGGCATCAGCCCGATCAAAAATGATGCTGTCCATGCCAGCGGCGCGGCGGGCCGCATTCATGCCGGCCAGAATGCCCTGTCCGGCGGCCTCCTCGTAGCCGGTTGTGCCATTGATCTGCCCGGCAAGGAAAAACCCGCGCGAGGCCTTAAGCTCGAGATCCGGGCCGAGGCTACGCGGATCGACATAATCGTACTCAACGGCATAGCCAGGCCGCAAAATCACCGCGCGCGCCAACCCGGGTAAACTGCGAACCAGTGCTTCCTGGATGCAAGGTGGGAAGCTGGTCGAAATCCCGTTCGGATAAACCGTATCGTCATCCAGCCCCTCCGGCTCGAGGAAAATCTGGTGCTGCTCCCGCTCGGGGAACCGGACGATCTTATCTTCTATCGACGGGCAATAACGTGGCCCGCGGCCAGCGATCAGCCCACCATAAGATGCAGCTTGCGCCAGATTGTCACGGACCAGCCGATGCGTCGCCTCGTTGGTGTGCGTAATGCGGCAGCTGGTCAGGGCGTTGCCGATCCGATCATTCATCATCGAGAAGGGTTCGGGTGCAAGCTCGGACTTATCTTCGGGCAACCCATCCCAGTCGATCGTCCGCCGCGAAAGCCTCGGTGGGGTGCCAGTTTTCAAACGGCCAAAACTCACCCCTAACCGCGCCATGGTCAGCGTCAGGGCATTCGATGCGGCTTCACCAAAGCGCCCGGCGGGGCGTGATTCAGAACCAACGAATACCTGCCCGCGCAGAAAAGTCCCGGTAGTCATCACCACCGCGCCACAGGGAATAAATGTGCCGTCCGCACAAATGACCCCGGTCACGCCATTCCTGTCGTTTAATGAAATCTCGGCCGCGGCACCTTCCCTGATCGTCAAATTCTCTGTTTCATGCAATAACCGCTGCATCGCCAACCGATACAGGCGCCTATCCGCCTGCGCCCGTGGGCCCCGCACTGCCGGCCCTTTGCTGCGGTTGAGCACCTTGAAATGAATGCCCGCCGTGTCAATCGCGCGGGCCATCAGCCCGTCAAGCGCGTCGATTTCACGCACAAGGTGCCCCTTGCCAATGCCACCGATCGCCGGGTTGCACGACATCTCCCCAATCGAGGCGGCTTTCAGCGTCAACAGCAATGTGCGCGCGCCAAAGCGGGCCGCCGCCGCCGCCGCCTCGCATCCGGCATGCCCGCCCCCCACCACAATCACATCAAACAGGCGCGTCTCATTTATCGGCATGCCGAACCCTACTTGCCGATGCAGAAATTGGCAAAAACCTCATCCAACACCCTTTCAACATCCGTGGCGCCGGTAATGCGCCCCATCCCGCGCAGGGCCTCGCGAAGCCATTCGGCAGCCAACTCCGGAGCGCCACAACCCACCGCGCCACGCAACGCCTCGGTCGTAAGCCGTAACGCAGCTCGATGCCGCTCCCGGCTCAAGCCTATCTTTTCCGTGCTATCTGTCAGCGCCAGTAATTCCCGTCCGAGGATTTCGTGCAGCCCGGATAACCCTGGCTCACCACGTAAACTTATCGGGCAGGTTCCGGGCAGCGCAGGTCCGAGATCACATTTGGTTGTAACCCTAACCACCCGACCGTTGGTCGGCGGCGCAACCAATCGCTCCGCATTTCCAGACTCGGTCAAATGCAGCACAAGATCCGATTCGAAAGCCCGCTCCTTAGCGCGCCGTACCCCCTCAGCCTCGATTGCATCCTGCGTTTCACGCAGTCCCGCCGTATCAAGCAGCGTAACAACAACACCGTTCAAAACAACTCTCGCCTCCACCACGTCCCGGGTGGTACCCGGCTGAGTCGAAACTATAGCCACATCACGCCCGCTCAGTGCATTGATCAAGCTAGATTTCCCAGCATTCGGCGCGCCTGTTATCGCAACCAACAAGCCGGTTCGCATCCGTTCTATGCCACGGGCGTTCGCCATTGCCTCCATTTCGTCAATCAAATCGAAAATCGCGCTGGTCGGCAGCATCACCTCGGCTGCCTCTTCAGGAAAGTCAACCATCACCTCGGCTGTGGCCAAAAGCTGCCGTACCTGCCCTGCCCACCGCTCCAAAACCGTTCGCAATCCGCCTTCCATTTGTGTTACTGCCTGCAGTCGCTGCGCCTCGGTTTCAGCGTCAATCAAATCGGCAATAGCTTCAGCCTCGGTCAAATCTAACCGACCATTCACAACTGCTCGCCGCGTAAACTCCCCAGGCTCGGCAACCCGCGCACCCAGTTCAAATAGCCGTCTGACAATCGCATCGCGAACAGCAATTCCGCCATGCACATGCAACTCGCCGCTATCCTCGCCTGTATAACTGCCAGGCCCCGGTAGCCATAGCACAATACCCCGATCAAGAATTAGACCAGCCGCGTCATAAAGCGGACACAGGCTGGCACGGCGTGATGAAGGCACCCGAAAGCATAGGCTTTCGATGATGCGTCTCGTATCCAGGCCGCTTATTCTCACTACTTGCAATGCGGCTTTACCAGACCCCGTGGCCACAGCGAAGATTGTGTCGGAGCGCCCCTTCATGACAAGCGGACATCGGATCGAAAAAGTAGAAATTCTTTCAAGTTTTTTTCCAAGTCCATCTGATACGTCATACAACGTATTCCTATAGGAATTATAATACGTTTACGTAGAAATACTTTTTCTCCAGATGTTGGCATAGAAGGCCGATCATGCACTACCGGTCATCAGGCAATAGGAAACGCACATCCGCGCCGCCAAGGGCAATCGCCAAAACGGCCAGGACAAAGACAAGCTTGGAAATCTCCAGGCCGCCGCATGCGAACCAGCTTCGCCAGTGCCGCAATAAAGCGTCCATCACTATTTTGCGCAGGTGCCCGAAAATAGCCCGGAAGGCCGAGCTCTTTTGCAAATTCCCGATACTCCACATCAAGCTCGACCAGTGTTTCCGAATGCTCTGAAACGAACGCTATGGGCACAACCAGGACGGCCACCTTGTCAGCCGCTGCGCGCCGTAACTCGGTCTCTATGCTTGGTTCCAACCAGCGTTGGGGTGTCGCCCGAGACTGATAGCATACGCGCCATTCATCGGCACTCAATCCCAGCTCAGCGGCTATCAACACAGCGGACCGCTCGACTTGGAATTGGTACGGATCGCCACTATCAACAATGACCTGCGGTAATCCATGCGCCGAAAACAATATCCGCAACGAAGTCCCTGGCCGAGATAGCGTCAGCTCCGCACGCGCCTTCAAAACCGCCTCCCGAAGCAAATTCGCAGTCGCCGAAATGAATTCCCTATCTTCCGGATAACAGCAAATCAGCCGTGTCTTGGCCCTAATGCCAGCGCGCGAAACCGACTTTGCCCAGTCCGTTACGCTGCTTCCCGTGGTCGTCGTCGAAAAATGCGGGTAAAGGGGCAATAGAACAACCTCATCAGGGTCGAACGCCTTCACTGCCTTAACCGCCTCGTCGGCAAACGGATGCCAATATCGCATAGCAATAAAGCAGCGCACTTCATAATCCGGAAGAGCCTGTTCCAACGCCCGCGCCTGCTCCTCAGTCAGCGCTAACAAAGGCGAGCTACCACCAAGAATTTTATAGTTCTCAGTCGCTGCCTTAACCCGCCGCCACGCAATCAAGCGCGCCAATACCGGACGAATAAAAGCCGGCACTCGCAATATTGCCGGATCAGTAAATAAGTTGACCAGAAAAGGCCGCACCGACTCGAGACGGTCCGGTCCACCAAGATTGAACAATACAACCGCGAGACGCGAACGTCCTGGCTCCGGCATCGAAGAAGCACCCGTCATACGTCAGCCAGCACGCAAACGGGTCATCAACGCGTCAACATTCGCCACTGGCGTCTCAGGTAAAATTCCATGTCCAAGGTTAAAAATTGCCGGGCCGCCGCGTAATTGGCGCAAAATTCCGTCAACTTCATCAATCAGCGCCCGGCCACCAGCCTTCAGTACAATAGGGTCGAGATTACCCTGAATAGCTACCGCACGTGGCAAATCGCGCCGAACCTGGCTGATCGGCGCGCTAGTATCCAGGCCAACCCCGGCAATACCGGTCTGCTGGGCATAGGTTGCGGCGGAACTACTTGCCAGCCTCGGAAAGCCAATCACGGGTGTTGCATGGCCCAATCCGCGCAACGCTGAAACAATGCGCCGCGTCGGCTCGATCACATAGCGCTTGAACAAGCTGGGAGGCAGCACACCCGCCCAGCTATCGAAGATCATCACAGCGTCCGCACCTGAATCTATCTGTGCCGCCAGATAGGCAATCGTCGCCTCTGTCAAGGCCTCAATCAGCCCTGAAAAGCCCACTGGATCGGTATACGCCTTATAGCGGGTCACCGCATGGTCGCGCGAACCACCTCCCTCCACCATATAACAGGCCACCGTGAACGGCCCCCCAGCAAATCCGATCAGCGCCTGCTCAGGCGCCAAACTGCCAGAGACGCGCCGCACCGTCTCCATCACCGGTGCATACCGCCCAGGGCACCGGCCATTGTCCAACAGGTCAGTGTCGGACGCGCCCCCCCATTGCGGCATCACTGGCCCCTCGCCCTCGCTGAACCGCAAGCCCCAGCCCAGTGCCCAAGGCAGAATCAGGATATCGCTGAACAAAATTGCCGCATCCATCCCGAAGCGCCGCAGCGGTTGCAATGTCACCTCCGCTGCTGCCTCCGGTGTCGTGCACAAGGTAACGAAATCCGGGAACTTGGCGCGCACTTCCCGGTATTCCGGCAAATAGCGTCCCGCCTGCCGCATCAACCACGCTGGCGGTGGCCACACCTCTTCACCTGACAGCGCCTTAAGCAACGGCTTCTCTGCCATGCCCACTCCGTTCCCCTCAGCCTTCATCGTCTTCCCATAATTGAACTAAAGGAGCTGTGATAGAGTACCCCGTTGACAGCGTGGTACCCCGTCCTGCCCCAAACCATCCCCAGCTGAGGCAACATTGACACGCCAAATAAGGGAAGTTAGAACAATGGCTTGTATTGTTTTCCCCACATTTGTGCCGTTGCCGCCCAGGCCGGCTCAAAGTCTATCAAGCAAGAGACTTATCCCCTAAACCCTCCGGGATCAGGCTCCCCGGTTGCTTCCGTCCCCCTTCTCCCCCTAATCCACAGCCCATGGTCTCGATACGGCTCAATTTGCACCTTGTGTCCGACGCAACCGGCGAAACCCTCAATTCCGTCGCCCGCGCAACCGTCGCCCAATTTGAACACGCTATCATCACCTACCACCGCTGGAGCCTCATTCGTACACGCCTGCAGCTCCACCGGGTGCTAGAAGGCATCGAAGCGGAGCCGGGTCCCGTCCTCTCCACGCTGCTCGATGAGGGCTTACGCGCCGATCTCGAGGCGACATGTCACCGGGTTGGCGCGGCTGTGGTTCACGTTCTCGATCCCGTGCTTGGCATGTTACAAAGCCAGATCGGTGAAAAAGCTGTCTCTCGCCCAGGCCGTCAATATGTCCTTGATGCGGACTATTTTCGCCGGATCGACGCCATGCACTTTGTGCTTGCTCATGATGATGGTCAGGCCCCGCGTGGTATCATGGAAGCTGATGTCTGCCTGGTAGGTGTCTCCCGAAGCTCAAAGACACCAACCTGCTTTTACCTGGCAAATCGAGGCATAAAAGCCGCCAATATTCCCCTCGTTCCCGGCACGCCAGAACCTGATATTCTCGCGAACGCACCCTGTCCAATTATCGGGCTTACGCTCGACCCGGATGCCTTGATAGAAATCCGTCGGCACAGGCTTAAACTCATTGGCGCCGTACCATATGCCTATGGTGCACCAACACGCGATATCAGTGCCTATATCGAGCCGGAGGCGGTAGCGGCCGAGCTACTCTGGGCAAAGCGGCTGTGCGCCCGTCGCGGCTGGCCAGTCATCAATGTCACCCGCCGCTCAATCGAGGAAACAGCGGCTTCTATCCTGCAACTGATGGAAGCCTGGCACGTCAGGCATCAACCGCCATGAAACACGGTCTGGATACAGCGTTTGGCTGCGCGTCATGTCCCATCATGCGCGGCACTGATGAATTCCGCCTGTCCCACTCGTTGCCGGTCCGTTGTACCCCGAGGTTGATGTGAAGCCTTTGCAAGGTTTTCTTCAAGGCGTATTCCCGCATCGTATCCGCGGCTGGGCGTACGATCCGAATGAGCCGCAGCAGCATCTGACGATCGAGGTACGCCTCGATGGTGCTCTCGTCACAACCACATTTGCCGCGCAACATTTCCCCGATCTCGAACAAAAACATATTGGCAACGGCGACCACGGCTTCGTTCTCCAGTTTGACCCGCATTTGCCACTCGACTCCGGTGCCACGCTGGAAGTCATTGCTATCGCCGCCAGTGGCGAGCGCCGCATCCTTCATCAACCAAATGCCTCCGGCACGGGAGCACCCGTCCTCAAAACCATTCAAGCCACCGCCGGTGCAAAGTCCCCAGCCATGCCAGCTTTCGCTCCGTTGACAGAGGCTCATGTACCCCCCATCAACGCATCTCCCGGTCACCCGCTTTTTCAGCCGAGCGATAGTCAAGCCCATCCCGTATTTGTTCTTGGTTCTGCTCGCTCCGGCACGACCGCCATGGTTCGCGCCTTGACCCAGTTGGGCCGATACGAAGGGTATAATGAGGGCCATTTTCTCCCCCTCGCCCTCCGGCTTGAGCAAGTGGTGCACGCCTATTACGGCAAATCCGCACGTGATGCCGCCCCCGGCATGAAAACGCTGGTCGCGCATATCCCGCAGCCCTGGGTGCGTGATTTTCTGCAGGCGGGGTTCGCCACCCTTCTTCGATCAATCTTTCCAACCGGCCATTGGCTCGACAAAACACCCGGGGCGGAAATGGTGCGAGCCGCGCCACTCATGCGGCGCATCTGGCCCAATGCGCGCTTCATTTTCATGCGCCGTGATCCCGTCGATAATATCGAAAGCCGTCGACGTAAATTCCCTACCTTCGATTTCGCTGATCATTGCCGTCTCTGGGCCGAGGCAATGATGGCTTGGTATCACGTTCGTGATACCCTCACGGCGTGCTCCCTCGAAGTGGATCAGCTTACGCTCGCCCGTCACCCAGACCTGGTTTCGCCCAAGATCGCGACGTTGCTTGGTCTGCCTGAAAATGAAGCCGAAAAGCTCCAGAAAATCATGAGCGCGGTTCGCCCGCAAACCACCGGCTCAGACCCTCAAGCTCACGTCACACTGGCCGATGTCGACTGGTCCGAAACCGAGCGGGCGATTTTTGCCAGCGTCTGCGCTGAACCAGCCCGCCTGTTCGGTTACTGAACCGCCGCCGGCTGCTTGCCGCGGCCGAGCAGCCGGCGCAGCCCGGCCATCTGTTGGGCCAGATAGCTGCCGCTGGCCAAGGCTTCGTCGCCGGAAGGGTCACCGGTCGGCACATAGTCGCGGCTGAAATCGGCGGTGCCGAACAGCATGTCCCACCACGGGAATACCGCGCCGAAATTGCAACTGCGCGCGCCATAGGCGCCCACACCATGATGCGCCCGATGAAACCGGGGTGAGACCAGCACCCGCCCTAATACCGGCCCGAAATCGATCCGCGCATTGGCATGCGACAGGCTTTCCAGCAGCCGCAAAAACAGCACCAACAGCGGAAACTGCATTGGTGATACACCAATCAGCAAGGCGATGGCGCCAAACCACAACGCCCCGATAAGATCGTCCAGCACATGGTTGCGGTCGTCCGACCAGAACGTCATCTGGCGCTGTGCGTGGTGCAGTGAATGCAGCGCCCACCACCAGCCGATACGATGGCTGATCCGATGCCGCCAATAATCCGCAAAGTCCAGAATAATCGCATAAAGCAGAAAAGTGGCCACCGGCCATCCCATCAGGAATGGCAGGAACCGCTCAAGCGTCGGCGGCACATACCCATGGTCGGTCAAAAACCCGTTCAGCCTGGCCTGTACTTCATAAAACCCGACGAACGTCACCAGCGGCAGCACGCCGACACGTTGAACCACGGTGTAGAAAATATCGGTCAGCACCACCCGCTGGTCGGGCCAGCGCTCAACCGGAAAAAGCCGTTCCAGCGGCACGCACAGCGCAAACATCAGCGCCACCTGGGCCGCGCCATACACGGCGAACAGCGCCCAGCCATAGGCCAGATCCTCCCAGCGCATCAGGTCCAGATGCCAAAGCAACGGCACCAGCACATGCAGTTGCACATACCCGGCGATGCTGTCGAACGGGTCGATCATGGCTCTTCGGTGCGGTGCGTGTGCCGGTCGGTGTTCAAGAATATGCCGTGCGGTGAGCGCCCGACATTGATCCGGCTGTACGTGCCAGTTCTCGGGTCGAGAAACAGCACGCCATGGTCAAATCGCTGCGTCACCCACAAGGTGCCGTCCGGCGCAAACTCGATATCATCCGGCCCGCCCGGCACCCGGTAATCGCGCAGCACCGTAAGGCTGGCCCGGTCCAGCACCGTAATCGTGCCGGCCACCCGGTTGGTCACGTAAATCAGCCTGCCATCCGGCGAAAAAAACAAATTATGCGCGCCCCGCCCGGTTCGCACCATCCGCAACACATGCCCATCGGTCGGGTCCACCACGGCAATCCCGTCCTCACCCATCAGTCCCACCAGCACATGGTCATGGTCCCACAACACCCCGGCCGGGGTTTCGCCCACCGGCACGTCCCACAACACCGCGCCGGACCGCACCGAAATTGCCATCAGCCGGTTCGACCCTTGCAGCGATACATAAACCACCGAGGAATCCGGCGCATACGCAATATGGCTCGGCATGCTGCGCGCCGGCACCCGATGCAGCAGCGTAAGCCCGGTCGCGTCAGTAAACGCATAAATATCCACCTGGTTGCGGGCCAGGCCGGTCACTGTCAGCACCCGCCCATCCGGGCTGAACATCAGCTGGTACGGGTCACTGATGGTCTGGCGGCGCAAAATTCTGCCGGTTTCCGGGTCCAGATACAGTATCTGGTTGCCCACCGTATCGCCCGCCAGCACCAGCTTGCCGTCTGGTGACAAGGTGATGTGGTGCGGCTGGCGCAGCACCGGCTCGCGCCGAATTTCCCGCCGCGTCGCCATGTCGATGATGCTGATCGAGGCATCGTCGGAATTCAGCACAAACGCCAACGGCCGTGCCAGCGCCGCAGCCGGCAGCAGAATGGCCACCCCGAGCAGCCCGCGCCAAACCCATCTCATGCGGCAAGACCTAGCATGCTCAAGGCCTTCCACAACAAGGCGGAAGTTGCGTCGCAGCAATGCCGCCGCCGCCCCTTGCCTCAGGCGGCAAACTGCAACGCCGCCAGCTCGGCATACAGCCCGCCCGCGCGCAGCAGCGCCTCATGCGTGCCGCTGGCGACAATCCGTCCATGGTCCAGCACGATAATCCGGTCCGCCTCACGCACCGTCGCCAGCCTGTGCGCAATCACCAGGGTCGTCCGTCCGCGGCAAAGTGTCGCCAAGGCGCGTTGCACCACCCGCTCATTGGCGGCGTCCAATGCGCTGGTCGCCTCGTCCAGCAACAATACCGGCGCGTCCCGCAGCAGCGCGCGCGCAATCACCACACGCTGGCGCTGCCCGCCGGAAAGCCGAACCCCTTTCTCGCCCACGAACGTATCAAACCCAAGCGGCAGATCGCCGACAAAATCCACCGCCGCCGCCCGCGCCGCGTCCTGCATGGCGGCATCGGGCGCCTCCGGCCGGCCATATTTTATGTTGGCCGCCAGGCTCGTGCTGAACACCGCCGGCTCCTGGGCCACCAACGCAATCGCCCGCCGCAATTCGGTCGGGTCCAACCGGGCAATATCCACCCCATCCAGCGTCACGCTGCCCTGATCGGGGTCAAAAAAACGCAGCATCAGTTGAAACAGTGTCGATTTGCCGGCCCCGCTCGGCCCCACCAGCGCCACCGTCTCGCCCGGTTCCACGGCAAACGAAATATGCTGCAAGGCCGGCTTGTCCCGGGCGGGATAGCGAAACGTCACGTCATGCAAGGCAATGCGCCCGCGGGTCGGCGTCGGCAAATGCAGCCGCCGCCTCGGCGCGGCAATGGTCACCGGGGCTGCCAGCACCTCGGCAATCCGGTCGGCGGCGCCAGCGGCGCGCTGCATTTCACCCCAAACCTCGCCCAACGTGGCACCAGACCCGGCCACCAGCACGGCATAAAACACAAACGCCGATAACGACCCGCCCGAAAGCCGGTGCATCAGCACTTCCCGTCCGCCCGCCCACAAAGCCAGCGTAATCGCACCGAACCCCAGCCATATCAGGCACAGCAGCATCAACGCCCGGGCCCGGATGCGCCTTGTTGCCGCCTCGACCGAGCGCTCCGCCGCGTGGCCGAATGCCACCCGGTCCGCCTCCTCATGCGTATAGGCCTGCACGGTTGCCAAGGCGTTCAGCGTTTCTTCCGCCGCCGCCGCAAGGTCCGCCACCCGCTCCTGCGTCACCCGTGAAAGCCGCCGCTCGCGCCGGGCAAAAAACAACAGCGGCACCACCACCACCGGTATCACACCCAGAATAATCAGCGACAGCATCGGGCTGGTCAGCACCAGCGCCACGCACCCGCCAACCAGCGTCAATGCCGCCCGCAACCACATCGACAGCGCCGAGCCGGTAAGCGCCTGCAAAATCGCGATATCGGCCGACATGCGCGACAGCACGTCACCCACCCGCAGCGTCTCCAGTGTCACCGGTGACAGGCGCAACACATGGCTGAACACGCGCTCGCGCAAATCCGCGGCAACCCGCTCGCCCAGCCACGAAACCAGGCTGAACCGCCCATAGGTTGCCGCCGCCAGGCCCGTCGTCAGCGCGAACATGGCCAGCGCCGCCCGGTTCAGCAAATGCCCCCCGTCACGGCCCAGCCCCAAATCCACCAACGCCCGCACGCCCTGGCCCAGCAGCAACACAATCAACGACCCCGCCAGCAAACACGCGAGCGCGCCCGCCACGCGCCCCCGATAGGGCCGCAACACCGGCCACAACATGCCAAGCGCGGCCAGCCGCGCAGGTTTCGCTTGCGTCACGAGATCAACATGGCAAGGCCGCGCCGCGCCCCAACCCCCCGTGGCACCCGGTCCGAAAATTTGACCCCGCCGTGGCAGACAGGCAGCGTGGGCCCACGCTACGGAACGCTTTCGTCATGCCCAACTCGCCCCGCTCCAACCTGATCTACTTCATCCTGGTCTTCGGCGGTTCCATCCTGGTCGCCAATATCCTGATTTTCGGCATCTTTTTCGGCCTCAAGGCCCTGCTGCACTGGTCGCCGCCCCATCCATGAACGGGGCTGCCGAATTGGGTTCCGATAAGAAAGCATGTTCTTTTTGTTCACAAAAAGAACAAAACCTTATCTCACAATCCTTTTCGTGCAGCCTTCGATGACTGCGCCACGTCACTCAGAAGCTGTCGTAGGCTTGCCTCGTCCGTGGCCTCGCCGCGCATGGCGTCCGGCGTGGGCGCGCCGTCCGCCGCGTCGGCCGCCACCGCCAGCGCCGCGAACCGTGCCAGCAACGCGGTCTTCGCGGCCTTATCGGCCAGCCTGGCCGTCGCCGCCTCGCTCTCCGCGGCCTGCACCCGTCGCGCGAACCGATATTCCGCCAGAAACGCCGATGCCGGCAGATGCACCCGTGGGTCCGGCACAATCAGCCCCGGCCGCGTGCGCACCACCCCATCCACCGCGAGGCTCACCGTATAGTCTCCCGGCGGCGCCAGAATTCCCTCGGGCGGGTTCTCCGTCTTCACGGCGGCAAGTGCCGCCGGCAGCGCAAGCCGCATGTCCCACACCAGCCGGTGCGCGCCACCCCCGGTCGCCGGCACCGGCGGATGCGACGTCCAGCTTTCCGGCACCTTGGCCACCGCCGGGTCATAGGCAGGGGCCGGCGTCGCGCTGTCGAAGCGCCGCAGCACATGCCCCGCCGCATCCCGCACGCTCACCACCACATGCCGCGCGCCACCCGGCGGCAAGGCGTAATCGATCACCATGCCGGTCGGCGGCTCCGGTGCCGCCGGCTCATCCGCCGGCAGCGGCGTGCCGGCAAAAGCCGGCGGATGCACCCGCACCGCGTCGGCAATCGGGTACAGCACCGGCAGGCGCGGGGCATGCTCACGCGCCAGGGCCCGCAGTGCCATGATATCGTCCAGCACGTAAAAGCCGCGCCCATGCGTCGCAATCACCAGATCGCTGCCATGCACGGTCATGTCGCGCACACTGGTCGGCGGCAGCCCGCTCGCCAGCGTCTGCCAATGCGCGCCATCGTCGAAGCTCACATAGGCGCCGTGCTCGGTCCCGGCATAAAGCAGCCCCGCCGCGCGCGGGTCCTCGCGCACCACATTCACGCTCGATGGGCCCGGCCCGTCCGGCAGCCCGGCATCGATTTCCCGCCAGGTCGCGCCGCCATCATGGGTCGCGTAAATATACGGTCGCGGGTCATCCAGCCGATGCCGATCGACCGCGAGATACGCGGTCTTCGCATCGAAATGCGAAGGCTCGATCACCCCGATCTTCGACCACGCGGTCAGCGCCGGCGGCGTCACGTTCCGCCAATGCGCCCCGCCATCCCGGGTCAGCCACACCAGCCCGTCATCCGTGCCCGCCCAGATCGTCCCGGCATCGAGCGGCGAGGGTGCAATCGCATACACCACCCCGCGCCGCGGCCCGGCCCCGGGCGCGCCCGGCGTCACGTCCGCCACACTCGGCGCATCCAGCGTTTTCGGCACGCTGAGATCGGGGCGGGTCAAATCCGGGCTGATCGGCAGCCAATGCGCGCCGCCATCGCGGGTGCCGAAAATGCGCTGATTACCGAAATACAGCGCGTGGTCCGGCCCGAACACCAGCGGCAGCGTCCATGTCCCGCGATACGCGCCGGGATAGGCCAGTGTCGGGTCGATGCTGCGCATCTGATTGTCGCGCAAATTCAGCACATCCACCCGCCCGCCATAAATCAGGTCCGGGTCATCCGGGTCGGGCGCGATGTTGTCGCTCTCGCCGCCCGCCGCGGTCTCATGAAACTGCATCAGCGAAATGCCATCCATCGGCTGCCCACCCCGGCTATCGACGGACGCCGCCCCGCTATCCTGCTGCGCGCCGTACACCCGATATGGAAACCGGTTGTCGGTGCTCACATGATAGAACTGCCCGGTCGGCTGATTATACCAGCTAGACCAGCTTTTCCCGCCATCCACCGAAACCATCGCGCCCTGGTCCACCCCCAGCATGCGCCGCCTTGGGTCGCGTGGATCGATCCATAGCACGTGGAAATCATCCCCGGTCGGGTCGCCCAGAATGGGCGCGAAATGCCGCCCGCCATCATGGCTCTCCAGCACCACCGTGTCACACACATACACATGCCCGGCATCGCGCGGGTCGGCGGTGATGCCCGAGAAATACCAGCCCCGGTTGGTGATACGCGGGTCCGCCGAAACCCGCGCCCAGGTCGCCCCCGCATCGTCCGAGCGGTAAAGCCCGCCCGCGTCCCCGGGCGCCGCCGGCGTCACCAGCGCATAAACCCGGCGCGGCGCCGCCGGCGTGGTCGCAAGCCCGATCCGCCCGAACGCCGCCGGCAGCCCGTGCCCGGTCACATGCCGCCAGGTCGTGCCGCCATCGTCCGAGCGATACAGCCCGCTGCCCGGCCCGTTCGACGGCGGATAGACATTCCACGGCGGCCGGCGCGTCTGCCACAGCGCGGCATACACGATTTTCGGATTATCGGGCTCGAACACGAGGTCGATTGCGCCGGTATCGTCGTTCAAAAACAGCGTGCGCCGCCAGCTTTTGCCGCCATCGGTCGAGCGGAACACGCCCCGCTCGGGGTTCGGCCCATACGGGTGCCCCAGCGCCGCCACCAGCACATCGTCCGGGTCGTGCGGATCGACCAGTATCTTGCCGATCTGCTGCGTGCCCGCGAGCCCGATCGGCTGCCAGCTTTTGCCGCCATCGGCGCTGCGGAACATGCCCATCCCCTGGGCGATGTCCGAGCGCATATCCGCTTCCCCGGTGCCGACATACATCACGTCCGGCGCGCTCGGCGAAATCGCGATGGCGCCGATCGAGCCTATCCCAGCCTTATCGAAAATCGGCCGCCAGGTCCGGCCCGCATCGTCGCTCTGCCACACCCCGCCATTCACCGCGCCGAAATAGAACCGCTCCGGCCGGTCGGGCGCGCCCGCCACCGCCAGCACCCGCCCGCCGCGAAACGGCCCGAGCATGCGCCAGTGCAATTGCTGCATCAGGGAAGGCGCCACGGTCTGTGCCCGGGCCCCCGCCACGCACCATGACAGCATCACCAGAAACAAAACCGGCCGAGGGAGCATGCCAGCGTTCTAGCCGCTTCGCTCTTGCCTGGGCAATCACGCATCGCCACATGCGCGACGCGACAGACACGGACGAGCGATGTTCCAGCCTGGCTGGAACCGTTTCAAGGAGCCCGCCATGACCGACACCGCGCCATACACCCCACCGCCGGTCTGGACCTGGAACAAACCGAGTGGCGGGCGGTTCGCCGCCATCAACCGGCCGGTCTCGGGTCCCACCCATGAAAAGGAATTACCGGTGGGTCGGCACCCGCTCCAGCTCTACTCCATGGGCACCCCGAACGGTGTCAAGGTCACCATCCTGCTCGAGGAGCTGTTGGCCGCCGGTCATGCGGGCGCTGAATACGATGCCTGGCTGATCCGCATCGCCGAGGGAGACCAGTTCGGCAGCGGCTTCGTCGATCTCAACCCGAACTCGAAAATCCCCGCCCTGCGCGACCGTGGCGGTAAAACCCCGACCCGCATTTTTGAATCCGGCGCCATTCTGCTCTATCTCGCTGAAAAATTCGGCGCCTTTCTGCCGACCGATCCCGCCGCGCGCACCGAATGCCTCTGCTGGCTGTTCTGGCAGGTTGGCAGCGGGCCATTTCTCGGCGGCGGCTTCGGCCATTTCTATGCCTATGCGCCCGAGAAAATCGAATACGCGATCGACCGCTTCGCCATGGAAGTCAAGCGCCAGCTCGATGTGCTCGACAAACAACTTGCCCGGCACGAATTCATCGCCGGCAACGGCTACACGATAGCCGATATGGCCATCTGGCCGTGGTATGGCGCCCTCGTCCGTGGTGATCTGTACGACGCCGCCACCTTCCTCCAGGTCGAGGAATACAAAAACCTCCGCCGCTGGGCCGATGCGCTGGCGGCGCGCCCCGCGGTGCAGCGCGGCCGCATGGTCAACCGCACCTTCGGCGACCCCGCACAGCAACTGCACGAACGCCACGACGCGGCGGATTTCACGACGAATACCGAGAATAAAAAACAGGCGGCGACGTGAGAGATAAAGGCAAGACGCGACTTTTTTACAAAAAAGTCGCGTCTTCCTTCCCCGCGTCTAAGGCAAATCCGCCCCCGCATCCGGCGAGGCAATTTTCAACATCGCCACGGGCGGCACGCTGATTGCCGCCAGGCCCGCTGTTTTCACGGCAATGTTCACCTGGGGTAGGGTTGTTTTCCGCCATGTCTGCCAAGCGGCGTATGCCGTGTGCAACCGGGTAATTTCGTTCCCGACCACGCTCACCTGTGCCGCGGTCGGCGCCGCGTCCACGCCTTCGAGGTCGGTTTCGATACCGCCGAGAATGGAATCGCTTTTGTCGAACACGTCCGGCCCGGCGCGTAGCTTGGCGGCCGCCGTGCGGGCCGCGGCCACTTTCGGCGCGGCCTTATCCAGGGCGGCCAGCACGGCCTGGCGTTCCGCCTCACCCACCCAGGCGGTGTCCAAGGCCGGCACGATCCGTTCCGAAAGCGCGAGCGATGCCCGCAAATCGGTGGCGCTCGTCCGCACCCGCGGGTCCTCGGTCACCACCAGTTTCGCGCTCTGGTCCACGCCATTCGCGCTCAGCGTCACCGTATAGGTGCCCGGCAGCACATACGGCCCAAGCGGCAGGGCGGGTGTTCCTTTGCCCCAGACGGCGGCTATGCTGTAGGTGTAATGAATTGCCCTTGGCTGGGCATAGCGCAAATTCCACACGAAGCGATGAAAGCCGGGGCTTGCCGGCAATGCGTGCGGCGGGCGCGTCCAGGCCCGCGCGAAGTAAAGCTCGGCCGGTGCCGCCACCGGCGTCTCGTTGCTGGCAAACCGCCGGATCACCTCGCCCCGCGCATCGCGTATGGTCAGCACCACCGGGGTTTTCGGTGTGGCCCCAAGCCAGTAGTCGATGATGGCGCCACCCGGCGGATTCTGGCCGAGCGGCGTTTCCGGCGGCGGCGGCGTATCGGCATTATTGTCCGGATGCACCCGAAAGCTCGGCGCGGGCGTGAACAGATGCATCGGCGCCGCCGCCAGCGTCGACGTCATTTCCCGTAAGGGAGAAAGATCGTCCAACACCCAGATGCCCCGGCCCTGCGTGCCGGCAATCAGGTCGTTATCGTGCACCAGCAGGTCGCGCACCCAGGTCGTCGGAAAATTCCGCCCGAGCCTCTGCCACTGCCCGCCATCGTCGAAGGATACGAACACCCCCTGCTCGGTGCCGGCATAGAGCAGTCCCGGCTTTCTGCTGTCCGCGCGAACCGAGGCGACGAAGTGCCCCGCCGGCAGCCCGTGATCGATCTCGGTCCAGCTTTTGCCGTAATCATCGGTCTTCAGAATATGCGGCGCGAAATCGCCCGTCCGCTGCCCGTCCACCACCGCATAGGCAACGCCATCCCGTATCGAAGACACATCGAGGCAGGCGATCTTCCCCCATGCCGCCACCGATTTCGGGGCGATGTCCTGCCAGGTCCTGCCGCCGTCGCGCGTCAGCCAGATCATGCCATCATCGCTGCCGACCCATATTTCCTTGGCATGCCGCGGCGATGGCTCGATCACCGCTATGCTGCCATAACCGCAGGCCTTGGCCGCGTCCGGGTCGGGGTTGCCGCCGCAATGGGTGGCGCCCGCCTGCTTGCCGGTCAGATCCGGGCTGATGACGGACCATGTCTTGCCCCTGTCGGTCGAGGCAAACAGCGTCTGCGCGCCCAGATACAGCGTGACCGGCCCGGTTGCCGAAATCGCCAGCGGCGTCACCCACAGATAATGATATGTCACCTTGGTCGGCCGCATGCCATAGCTCGATATCGGCCATGGCGTGATGTTCTGCACCTGCCCGGTGCGCGCATCCCATTTCGTCACCTTGCCGCCAAGGCCCGAGGCATAGACGATATCAGGGTCGGTCGGGTCGGGAATATCATCGTCCCGTTCGTCACCACCCACCGGGTGCCAGTCCCGCCAGGAAATCGCCCCGTAATCGCTGCGGCTGGCAATACCGATCGTGCCGGAATCCTGCTGTCCGGCATAAATCCAATAGGGAAACCGGTTATCAGCGGCGATGTGATAGACCTGCACCGTCGGCTGGTTATACCAGCTGCTCCAGGTCGCGCCGCCATTCACGCTCACCACCGCGCCCTGGTCGCTACCGGTAATGATATGGTCCGGATGCAGCGGATTGATCCAGATGACATGGTAATCATCCCCGCCAGGTGACCCCTTGATGATCGTGCAATGCGTTCCCCCGGCAACGCAGCGCCGGATCGATTGCCCGACCGTGTACACAACATCCGGGTCATTCGGCGCGACGGTTATCCGGCTCGCGTAATAATTCGTGAAGGCCTCGCCCGGGTTCACCCGCCGCCAGGTGCCGCCGCCATCGTCTGATCGATACAGGCCGGATTTCTTGTCGTCGCCGCCACCATCGATCACCGCATAAATACGCGCCCCCGCCGCGGTGTCGGTCGCCGCCAGGCTTATCCGCCCCAGCGACCCCGCCGGCAGCCCATGGCCCGACAGGCGCTGCCAGTGCAACCCGCCATCATCCGACCGATAGATGCCGCTGCCAGGTCCGGCCACGGGGGTAAAATAGCTCTGCCAGGGATATTGTTGCGCGTCCCAGGCGGCGGCAAACATCAGCTTCGGGTTATGCGGGTCGGCCACCAGATCCACCACGCCCGTGGTGTCGTTGATGTACAACACCCTGGTCCAGCTCCGCCCGCCATCGGTGCTCCGATAAACCCCGCGCGCCGTGCCATGCCCGAAAAACTGCCCCTGCGCGGCCACCATCACGATCTCGGGGTTGGTCGGATCAACCCAGATCCGCCCGATATGCCGCGTGTCACTCAGACCGGCTTCATGCCAGCTCCGTCCGCCATCGTCAGACCGAAACACACCGGCACCGGCGGCAACATCATAGCGCGGCGCCACCTGCCCCGTGCCGATATAAATAATTCTCGGGTCCGATGGCGCAACCGCGATCGCCCCGATCGATCCCGCCGGCCCGTGCTGAAATTCCGCCTGCCAGGTGCGCCCGGCATCATCGGTGCGCCACACCCCGCCATCCGCGCCACCGAAATAGAACCGGTCCGGCTCGTTCGGCACACCCGCGACACTGGTCGCCCAGCCGCCGCGGAACGGCCCCAACTCGCGCCAGGCCATGCCACCCAACAGCGCCTGGTCCACGCCCGCCGCCCGCGCCACCGGCGCCGCCAACAGCAAACCCACAACCAGTGTGCCCACCGTGCCGCGCATCACGCACCCCTTCCCACCGATAGCTGGCAAACCATGCGACACATTCCCGTAAAAGTCGCGTGGAAACGGCAATCTCGGGGAAATCCGCAACGGAGAGGAGAGAGAATTTGTTCTTTTTTGAAAAAAAGAACCAAAAAACTTTTTTAACCTTGCCGCTGAGCCTGCGGCTTCTGCCATGCGCCTGGTCGGAAGACCGGGCATCCAGGAACCTAGGTTTTTTCCCTCTCCCTCGCCGCAAAGCCAAACTCAACGCGCGGCATTCAGGAAATGGTGAGCCCGGTGGGAATCGAACCCACGACCACCAGATTAAAAGTCCGGTGCTCTACCAGCTGAGCTACGGGCTCGAACCCTTCGGCTTACGGCTTCTCGTATGGCTTCGCGTCCGCCATGATCTGGCATTTCAGCAGCTTGTCCGGGTCGCTCACCATGCCGTTCGGACCGGTGCCGCGCTTGATCTGATCGACATACTGCATGCCTTCGACCACCTGGCCGAAGATCGTGTAATTGCCATCCAGGCTCGGGTTCGGCGCGAACATGATGAAGAACTGGCTGTTGCCGCTGTTCGGGTCGGCCGAGCGCGCCATGCCCACGGTGCCGGTCAGGAAATGCGCCTTGTTGGTGAATTCCGCCGGCACGTTCGGCAGCTTCGAGCCGCCCGTGCCCGTGCCGGTCGGGTCCCCGCCCTGTGCCATGAAGCCGGCGATCACCCGATGAAACGGCGTGCCATTGTAAAACCCGCTGGCGCACAGCGTCTTGAACTGCTGCACCGTCTTCGGCGCCAGGTCCGGCCGCAGGGCCACCACCACCCGGCCATCCTTCAGGTCCAGATAGACCGTGTTGTTCGGGTCAAGCTTCTGCGCGGCATCAGACATCGTCATTCCCATCATGGTTGCCCCCACGAACGCAAACGCGAACAGGGTTCGGCGGCTAATCCGGTCAAGCGTCATTGTCGGCCACTCCTTGGCTGTCTCGGCTCGGCGCCACTGTCGGCGCCGGCTCTTTTAGCGGCCCAATCCCGGCGCGCAAGCACGCACGCAAGCGTGCCAGCGTGGCTTCCGGCACGAAGGCCGAAAAATCACCGCCAAGTTGCGCCACTTGCCGCACCAGCGTGGACGAAATGGTCTGCCGCCCGGGGCTTGCCATCAAAAACACCGTATCCAGCCCCGGGGCAAGCGTCCGGTTCATGCCGGCCATCTGGTATTCGTAATCGAAATCCGCCGTGCCGCGCAGGCCGCGCACCACCGCCCGCGCCCCGCACGCATGCGCAAACGCCACCATCAGCCCGGTCATCGGCCTCACCTCGATCGGCGTGCCGGTCGCTGTCGCAATCGGCGCGGTTTCCTGGCGTGCCAGGTCCAGCCGGTCCGCCAGCGTCAGCAGCGGCGCTTTCGCCGCACTCTCCGCCACCCCAATCACCAGCCGGTCGAACAACAACGCCGCCCGCCCGATCACGTCGATATGCCCGAGCGTCATCGGGTCGAACGTGCCAGGATAAACCCCGATCCGCATCGCTCAGCCCGGCTCGCCGCCACTCTCCGGCGCCCCATCCGCCTGCTCGTCCGTCGCCTCCTCCAGCACCGGAAACACGCTGCCCACGCGCTCATCGGCGTTCAGGCGCAGCAGCGTCACCCCCATGGTCGTGCGCGCCGACGGGCGCACCTGGTCCACCGGCACGCGTATCAGCCGCCCGCCATCGGTCACCAGCATCACATCGCTGTTGGGCAGTACCGGCAGCGTCGCCACCACCTCGCTGCCCGTCCGGGCCGACAGCGTCACATTGGCAATGCCCTGCCCGCCCCGCCCGGAAACCCGGTAATCATAGGCCGAACTGCGCTTGCCGAAGCCGCGATCGGTCACCACCAACAGCATGTCCTCCGCCGCCTCCAGTTCCGCCACCCGCTCGGCGCTCAGCACCGTCTCCTCCGCGCTCTCCTCGGCCTCCAAACTCTCGGCGGGCGCCTCCGGCTCCTCGTCGCCCGCCCGCCGCCGCGCCGCCACCAGGCGCAGATAGGCCGCGCGCTCGGCCACACTCGCCTCCACATGCCGCAATATCGACAGGCTGATCACCCGGTCGTCCCCGCCGAGCTTTATGCCGCGCACGCCCGAGCTTTCCCGCCCCGCGAACACCCGCACCTGCTCGTCGGTAATCTGAAAGCGCAGGCAGCGCCCGCGCCGCGTCGCCAGCAGCGCATCGTCGCCCTCGCGGCACGTCGCAACCCCGATCAGATGGTCGCCCTCGTCCAGCTTCATCGCAATCAGCCCCGAGGCGCGCACATTGCGGAAGTCGGACAGGCGGTTGCGCCGCACATGCCCGCTCGCGGTCGCGAACAGCAGGTGCAATTCCTCCCACAGGCTCTCATCCTGCGGCAGCGGCAGCACCGCGGTAATCGTATCGCCGCCCATTTCCGGCAGCAAATTCACCAGCGCCCGCCCCTTCGCCGCCGGCGCCGCCTCCGGCAGCCGCCACACACGCTCGCGGAACGCCTTGCCGCCCTCGGTGAAAAACAGCACCCATTGGTGGGTGTGCGCATTGAAGCTGCGGGTCACGATATCGTCGCCCCGCGTCGTCGCCGCCGCCCGCCCGCGCCCGCCGCGGTTCTGCTGGCGAAACGCATCGAGCGGCGTGCGCTTGATGAAGCCATCGCGGGTCAGCGTCACCACCACCAGCCCCGGCTCGATCAGGCTCTCATCGTCCTGATCGGCCAAGCCCTCCACGATCGAGGTCAGGCGCGGGGTCGCCACCTCGGCCCGCACCAGCAGCAATTCGTCGCGAATCACCTCGAGCCGCCGCGGCCGCGAGGCGATGATCGCCAGCAAATCGGCAATCCGCGCCGCCACCTCCTGCATTTCCGCCTGAATCTTCTCGCGCTCCAATCCAGTCAGGCGCTGCAACCGCAATTCCAGAATGCCGCGTGCCTGCGCCTCGGTCAGCCGCACCGTATTCTCGGCGGAAATCACGTTGCCGACATCGTCGATCAGCGCCAGCAGCGGCGCCACGTCGCCCGCCGGCCAATCACGCGCCATCAACGCCATCCGCGCCGAGGCGGCATCGTTGCTGCCCCGTATCAGCGCAATCACCGCGTCGATATTCGCCACCGCAATCGCGAGGCCCACCAGCAGATGCGCCCGGTCCCGCGCCCGGCCGAGGTCGAAGCGCGAGCGGCGCAGAATGACCTCCTCGCGGAAGGCAATAAACGCCATCAGCGCGTCACGCAGCCCGAACAGGCGCGGCTTGCCATGGTCCAGCGCCAGCATGTTGGCGCTGAAGCCAATCTGCAATTGCGTGAACCGGTGCAGCTGGTTCAGCACCACCTCGGCGGTCGCATCGCGCTTCAGCTCGATCACGATGCGCATGCCCGAACGGTCGCTCTCGTCGCGCAAATCGCTGATGCCCTCGATCTGCTTGGCGCGCACCAGCTCCGCGATCCGCTCGAGCAGCGTCGACTTATTCACCTGATACGGTATTTCACTGACGATGATCGCCTGCCGCCCGCCGCGCATCTCCTCGAATTCGGTGCGCGCCCGCAAAATCATCGTGCCGCGCCCGGTCTCGAAGGCGGCGCGAATGCCGCTTCGGCCCAGTATCATCGCCCCGGTCGGAAAATCCGGTCCCGGCACGATTTTCATCAGCTCATCCAGCGTAATCTCCGGGTCGGCGATCAGCGCCAGCGTCGCATCGATGATCTCGCCAGGGTTGTGCGGCGGAATATTGGTCGCCATGCCCACCGCAATTCCGGCGGCGCCGTTCACCAGCAGATTGGGGAATTGCGCCGGCAACACCACCGGCTCACGCTCACTCTCATCGTAATTCGGCTGGAAATCCACCGTGTCGCGGTCGATATCCGCCACCAGAAACATCGCCGCGCGGGAAAGTCGCGCCTCGGTATAACGCTGCGCCGCCGGCGGGTCGCCGTCGATCGAGCCGAAATTCCCCTGCCCGTCGATCAGCGGCAGCCGGATCGAGAAGGATTGCGCCAGCCGCACCATCGCATCGTAAATCGAGGCATCGCCATGCGGGTGGTATTTCCCCATCACATCACCGCTGATGCGCGCCGATTTGCGATAGGGCTTGTCCGGCGTATAGCCGGCCTCGATCATCGAATAGAGAATCCGCCGGTGCACCGGCTTCAGCCCGTCGCGCGCATCCGGCAACGCCCGGCTGACAATCACCGACATCGCGTAATCGAGATAGGAGCGCTGCATCTCCTCCTCGATCGTCACCGGCATGATGTCGGACCGATCGGGCGGTTCGGGTGCGTCGGTCGGGGTCTCGGCGTCGCTCACTCTGGTTCATCCGTAGGGCTGCGGAAAAAATGCCGCCGGCCTCCGGTGCCCGAACCCGGATGCCGGCTCGTTCGGCTCGGGCCAGACTATACAGCCCCCCGCCGCGGAACGCGAACCCGAGGGGTGGGGGTGCGGGCCGGTGCCGGACTGCGCGCCGGGCAGGCGCGATCCACAAAAGCTACCGGTGCCGGACTTTCTCCATAACGCTCACCCGCCGGGCGCCGCTCACATCATCATGCCGTCCGCCGCCATCATCCCGCACAGCGCCGCCACCGCCGCCAGCACGCCGTGCCGGGCCAAATCAGCCAGGCGTATCGGTTCGCGCAG
>DAIDIQ010000258.1 GCA_027459285.1 Acetobacteraceae bacterium | reverse complement strand
CCATGTCCCAAGCGCAGCCTTTTCCCGGGCCGGGCGCCGCACACAGCCCCGCCTTCCGCGCCGTCCGCCAACGCACCCGCAAAACGGGGGCGCCAGACCCGCTGGCCCTGCTGCTCTTCGAACTCATCACCCTCATCACCTATCCGCTCCGCCCCACCGCTGATCTGCCCCCGTGCCCCACCCTCGTCGCCTTTCTCTCCGGCGATGATCTCGGCCTGCCGCCCGCCTGCATCGCCACCCTCCGCCCTCTGGTCACAAGCCTCGTCTGCTGCCTCACCCCCCCGCCGGAGGCTCAATCCGCCCGTCCCCGCGCGCCCGCCCGCGCCCATCCGCGCCCAGGCCCTCGCATTGCCGCCGCCCCGCGCCCCCGTGCCCGGGTTGCGCGCACCCGCCACCGCCCGGCCCCGCGCCTCACCCCCCACGCCACCGCCCCGCCCCCGCGAAATTCCGGCTTTTCTCCGCAAGCGCCGACTCACACCCAAATCGTTCCGGTATCGCAACAAAACACCGCGCAAAATCCCGCCGCCGCAGGCACCACGGCATCGCCTGGCACCGGGCCGGCCTGACCCATCCCCACCGCCCGTCGAAAAAAGCCCGCGGCCAAAACACCCAAGGATGTAAAGTTTTTTTGGTTCTTTTTGTTCACAAAAAGAACAGCCTTATCTCCCTTACCCTCAGAAACGCATTTCCCTGCCCGCCGCCCGGCGCAAATTCAGGCGTCGCGCCGCCGGGTCGGGGCGGGCGGCTGGTCCCTCGAACAGGCTGATGCCGCGCGCCTGCCCCCATGCCAACTGGTCGGGGCTGGTCACCCCGCACAGCACGAGCCGCGCGGTCAATTCCGGGTCCAGGGATAAGCCGGCGGCCGGCGCCGGCTCGGCGCTGGCGTAGAGACTATCCACGCCCGCCCACGCGCACGGAAACGCCGCGAGCCACGCCAGCCGCGGCTCACCCAAACCAATCCGATAGGTGCGGGCGCGCAGAAAATCCCGGACGAAAACGAAATTGGTCGGGTCGGCCAGCATATCATCCGCCAGCAGAATAACCGTCACGCGGCCGCGCAGCGCCGAGGGCAAGGCCGCGTCGAAGCGCAGAAACTCGGGCGCCAGCACGCTGTGCAACGACAGATCGAGCGCGAATGGCCCGCGGTTACGCAGCTCGAACGGCTGCGCGATCGCCGCCAGCAGCCGCCGGTCGAAGCTGCGGGTCAGCCGCCGGAACAGCCACGGGTCGGCGCGTATATCGGTCTCGGGCGCCAGCATCGCGGCCAATTGCGTCACATTCAGCCCCTGCCGGTCCCAGGCAAGCCGGCCGATACCCGCCCCGTCGAACGCGCAAACCGGGCGGCAACGCAACAATGTCGCCACATCGGCGTGCGCCAGGGCGGCCTCCATCTGCGCCAGCAGGCCGGGCGTCAGGCTTTGCCGCGCGGGCGTGGCCGGCTCGCTCGCCACCGGCACGCTCGCGGCGATGATGCGCGCGAGCCGCGCCGAATCCCGCGGCAGGGCAAGAATTTCGTGCGGCGCCTGCGGCAGGTCGGCGAATAATTCATCAAGCCCCGCCATCACCGACCTGGTCTCCGCCAACGCCGGGCCCCGCCAGGTCATCACCAGGGTCTGGTCCGGCAGGCGGAACTGCACCGCCCGGTCGCAGGTCCGCAGCGGGTCCAGCGCCGCCTCGATCAGCCGGATGTGGCGCGGCCGGCGCAGATCGGGCGGCATCTCCGCCACCCGGATCAGCAGCGCATCCCGCGTGACGCCCGGGTTGTTGCACCCCTCCAGAAGCGCGAGCAGCGCCGCCATGTCCTCGGTCGGGTCCGCCATCGCCGTCTCGGCACCCGGACGCATCAGGGCGTCACCGCCAGCGACGGCATGCCCCGGTCGAGCAGCGCATGGTTGCGGCACATGGCGCGTTCCCCGGCCGAAAGGGTCGCGGCCCGGCCCATGCACTGGTCCAGGCTACACCCGGCGGCGTGGGCGCAGGCGCGCAATCGCGCCGCCGCCGTCAGCGCGCCAACCTGCCGCCCCTCGAACAGGCCAATCCCGTGCTTCAGCCCCCAGGCCAGCGCCAGCTCGGTATCGGCGCGGGTCAACACCAGCCGCGCCGGCCGCAAGGCGCCAATCGCGGCCTCCGCGCGCGCGCGCGCCGCCCCGGCCAGCCGCGCCCAGCCGGCCGACCAATCCAGCCGCAGCAACGCCGCCTCGGTCAGCATCGGCAAGGCGCCAGGGTCGCACAGGGTCAGCATTTCCGCCGAAATGCCGCCCACGCTCAGCCCGATGCCATGCCGGGTCAGCATGGCGCGCGCCGCATCGGCCAAATCGGGGGCGCCGACCATTTCCGCGACCGTGAGCTCAACCAGCAAATCGGGCACCGCCTCGCGCAACCGCGTGAGCACGGCACCGGCCGCCGCGTCCGCCGCCGCCTGCAACGACAGGCGCAGATGCAAGGCCCCTTGCGGCGGCGGCGGCGGCGCGAGCCCAGCCAGCCGCCCCGCGCCAGCCAGCGCCAGCCAGCGCAAATCAAGCCGGCCAGCCAGGTGGCGGACCACCATCGGGTCTGGCTGGTGCACGCCGAATGCCGCCATGCGCTCATGCAGCGCGGGCAAATGCAGCCCGATCATGCGCGCCACCGGTCGCACCGCCAGCGCCGAGCCGGTGGCGGCCAGCCGCAACACCAGATGCCGGCGCAACAACCCCTCGATATCGGCGTGTTCGAGCAGAACGCCCGCCACCGCCAGCGGGTCCTGGCCGGGGCCGGCCTGCGCCGCCGGCGCCCGGCCCGGCATGGCATTCAGCAAGGCCAGAAACGCCGCCGCATCCTCGGGCAGGTGCAGCAGCGTGAACAAATGCCCGTCCGCCGGCAGAAAGCGGCTGAACAGGCGGCGCAGCACACATGGCAGGCCATCCGGCCCGGCATCATCCGGCCCGCGTGCAAAATCCGGCACGTGCTGGCACACCAGCACGAGATCGCCACCGGCCAGCCGCAGCACCTCCCCCTCCAGCCGCTGGGCGGCATCGGCCATCACGGCGCGCGCCACCCGGGCATGATAGGGCTCGATGCCGGCAAGCCGCGTCAGGTGCAGCAACAGCACGCTGCGCGGCGCGCCGCCCCGCGCCGCCCGCCTTTCGGCTTCGCGCAGCGCATCCACGGTCGGATCCGGCGGCAGGGTGGACGAAAGCGGCATTGCGGCAATCTGCGCGATGCGTCTTACTGCGAGGTTACGAACGACTGAACGATTGTCTTAACACGGCCGTCGGTTTACGGCCGGTCATGGATCGCGCGCAGGTGCACTTAGTTCCCCACGTCGCCGAAACCGACCTGCGTGACGCCATACGCGGCATGCGCCGCAGTAGCGTGCTCGTCGTCGGTGACGTCATGCTCGACCGCTACGTCTATGGCACCGTCGGTCGCATCAGCACCGAGGCGCCCATTCCCGTCCTGGCGGTGGAGCGCGAGGTGGCGCTGCCCGGCGGGGCCGGCAATGTCGTGCGCTGCCTCTCGGCGCTGGGGGTTGCCACCGCCTTCGTCTCGGTGGTGGGCGACGATCAGACCGGCTCGGACCTGACCGGGCTGATCGGCGGCCAGCCCAATGTGGAGCCCTGGCTGCTGGTGCAAGGCGGGCGCCAGACCACGCTCAAAACCCGCTTCGTCTGCCAGGGCCAGCATCTGCTGCGCGCCGACTGGGAGGAAGCCGCCCCCATCCACCCCAAGCTCGCCGAACGCCTGGTGCGCATCGCCGAGGACGCCATGGCCATGACCGGCGCCACCGTTTTGTCCGACTATGGCAAGGGCGTGCTGGCCGAGGATGTCGCGGCCCGGCTGATCAGCGCCGGCCACACGCGCGGCCGGCCGGTGGTGGTCTATCCGCGCGGCACCAATTACGCCCGCTATGCCGGGGCCGACGTGATCGTGCCCACCGAGGCGGAACTCGCGCGCGAAACCGGGCTCGACGCGCAAAGCGACGCCCAGCTGCGCGAGGCCGCGACCACGTTGCGCGACCAGCACGGGTTCGGCGCCGTAGTCACGCTGCGCGGCGCGCAAGGCATAAGCTGCACCAGCGCCGATGGCACCGAGTTCCACCCGATCCACCGCGCCGCCGAGTTCGATGTCACCGGCTCGGGTGATTGCGCGGTCGGCACCCTCGCCGCCGCCCTCGGCGCCGCCCTGCCTTTGCCCGTGGCACTGACCATCACCGCCCACGCCACCAGCCTCGCCTGCGCGCATATCGGCCCCGCCCACGCGATCGATCTCGATCTGCTGGCATCACTGGAACGGGAATAGAGCGCGACCCCCGCGAAAGGAAGTCGCGCAAAATGAATACGTCTCGCCAGGAAAGCCCTCGTGTTCGGCGGATGGAAACCGGCGTCCATCCGGCATCGCGGCGCCCTCTTTAACTTCGCCGTGACCGGAAGACATTGGCGGCCCGATCCGGACTATACGAAAGGCACAGCAGAAGCAGGGCAATGGCCGCGCCATACGGCGCCAGGTCCAGTGACACGGTTTTCTGCCTCGGCCGGCAATGCGCCCGCACCGCGCGCCACAGGCCAGCGGGGACTGCCAGATGGTGATAGGCGAGTCCCGTCAATGACGCCAATTGTTGCAGATGCGGCCGGTCTTCCGCGGTCAAATTACCATGGCCGGCGAACATACCGGTCGGGTCGCTCGGCACATCGATCGAGCGATAGAACCCGATCTGGTGGTTCTGGCTGTCGTAGCGCGGAATGGGCACCAGCCTGTCGCCGCC
>DAIDIQ010000253.1 GCA_027459285.1 Acetobacteraceae bacterium | reverse complement strand
AGTGATTCAACGGAAACGGGGCCGGAGGACATCTTGCGATTCAGGCTAACCGGGCTTCTGTGTTTGCGGCTGCAACGCGGGACACAGCTACGTGTGATAATGGAACGATTCGGAACGAACCCGCTTCGTTCCAGTTGCAGCGATCGCTATCTTCACGCGCCCTTGCGGGCACCTGGGGCATCCAATCGAGTGTGATTATGGACAAGAAGTTCTTTTTTGATCGCTACGGACTGGCGCAAGCCGACGTGGAGCGCTACCTCTCGGCTGCTCTGTCAGCCGGCGGCGATTTTGCCGATCTGTACTTCGAGTACCAGACCTCTACATCGGTTTCCCTCGACGAAAGCATGGTCAAGTCGGCGAGCCAGGGAATCTCGGTCGGCTGTGGCGTACGCGTCCTCTCGGGAGAGCGTACCGGCTACGCCTACACCGACGACTTGTCACCGGAGAAAATCCTGCACGCCGCACGAACTGCGGCCATGATCGCCAGTGGTCCGGCACAGCAACCCGTGGTCGGTCTGACGGACAAACCCGCGCACAATTTGTACCCGGTTCCACTGCCGTCGGTCGAAGCGGATGTGCTGGCAAAGGTCGATCTGGTTCAGCGGGCCGACAAGGCCGCGCGTGAGTATGACTCGCGCATCCACGAAGTCCGGGTCAGCTATGCCGACGAGTTGCGCCGGATCCTGGTGATTGGTTCCGACGGCAGCTTCGCCGAGGATTCGCAACCGCTGTCGCGAATGAGCGTCTTCTGTATCGCTAAGACCGAAGCGTCGGGTTCGGCGCGTGGTACTGCGGGTGGGGGCGGCCGTGTCGGCCTGGAATACTTCGAAGGCGAGGCCTCGCCTGAACACTTTGCGAAAGAAGCGGCGCGGCAGGCCATCATCCAACTCGACGCTCGCGATGCGCCGGCCGGCGAAATGGAAGTTGTTCTCGGCCCAGGGTGGCCGGGAATCCTGCTGCACGAAGCGATCGGTCACGGCTTGGAGGCTGACTTCAACCGCAAGAAGACATCGGCGTTCTCCGGCCTGCTGAATCAGCGGGTAGCCAGCGACAAGTGCACCGTGGTAGATAACGGAACCATTGAGGGACGCCGCGGATCGCTCAACGTCGATGACGAAGGCAATCCGACCACGAACACCGTTCTGATCGAGAAGGGCATTCTAAAGGGATATCTCGCTGACAAGTTGTCGTCGCGGCTGATGAATATCCCAAATACCGGCAGCGGGCGCCGGGAGAGCTACCAGCACATCCCCATGCCGCGCATGACGAATACCTACATGCTGGCGGGCCAGGACGCTCCGGAAGACATCATCCGCTCCGTCAAATACGGCGTGTACGCCGTGAACTTCGGTGGCGGGCAAGTGGACATCACAAACGGGAAATTCGTGTTCTCGGCCTCCGAGGCCTATCGGATCGAGGACGGGCGGATCGGCGCGCCGGTGAAGGGCGCGACCCTGATCGGCAACGGGCCGGATGCGCTGACGCGGGTGGCGATGATCGGCGATGACATGGCGCTCGATGCCGGTATCGGCACCTGCGGCAAGCAGGGCCAGGGCGTGCCGGTGGGGGTGGGACAGCCCACCCTCAAGCTGACCGCCCTGACGGTGGGCGGAACGGCCTAACCCGGTCTCGGCCGTCGCGCCCTAATCATACAGCCGCGCCAGCCGCACCGCGGTGTGGCCGCGGCTCGCGCGCAGGCTTGGCATGACCAGCAGGCAATTCTCGTGCGGGGTGCGGATCTCGGCCGGGCCGTCAGTGGCTATCAGCGTATCCGGCGCCGCGATTATTTCCCCGCCACGAAAAGGCCGCACGAAGCTGAACTGGCTGGTGGTCGCGGTCACGGCGCGGGTGACGCGGGCAAACCGTGGCGCGCTGGCCGGCATAGGTGCCCCCGCCGGCGCCCCAGATGGCGCCCCAAACAGCGTCTCGGCCGCGTCCGCCAGGCCGTGCAGGCCAAGCAAGGCGTGCACCACGGCATGCGCCAGGTCGATGCTGTCCGTCTGCCAGTGTTGCCCGGCCTCGAGCAGGATCGCCGTGGCCTGGCCGGCGGGGTCCGCGAACCGGTCGGCATCGATCAGGCGGCGGCCGCTGGCATGCCCATCGTCAGCCACGACCAGCGGCGGGGCGCCCAGCCGCATGGCCAGATCCCGGCCGCGTGCGGTGGTGCCACACAGAAAAAGCGGGTCGGACGGCCACAGCATCGAATGCAGATCGAGCAGCACATCCATCGTCTCGATGATGGGCAAAATGGCGCGGGCACGGTCCAACTCGCGTGAGCTACGATTGCCATGCAGGGTCGCGCGGTCCCACACCCGGTTCATATCCTCATCGAGAAAGCGCGAGGCGGTGGGTCGCGCTGGGTCAAAGCTGGCAAAGGCGGCAAGGTTCGCGAAACCAAGGGTCAATCGGCCGGCGCGGGGCCGGGGCGCGGACCGCAACAGCCGCTCGAGCGCGATGGCGCCGGCAATCTCATTGCCATGGATAAGCGCGATGATGCCGACATGCGGTCCAGGGGTGGGGCCGGTGAACTGATGGAAGCCGGCAATGCCGGTGTTGCCGGCCAGCCAGGGCGAAAGGTCCGGCGCGCGCACATGCACCGGAAAGGCAAGATCCTCCGTCTCGGTCACGCTCATGCGCGGCACAGGCGGGCTGGCGTTTGGCGGCGCGGGCTTTCAGGGCGCATGGGCTGAGTTTATAGCGGGGCGCGGCGTCCACAACCCAGGCGACAATAGCCGGGCGCGGCGTGGCGTTGACGCATGCAACAGGGGGAGTGGCGACGCTGAGCGGGGCGGCCGAGTTTGCTCTTTCCTGGCCGCACCGGCTGTGGCGGGGCCTGCCACGCGGGCCGCGCCGGGCGCTGCTCAACCATGCAACAGCGGCGCTGGCACCCCGGCCGGGCGCGGTGCCGGCACGGCGCGCGCCAGGGCTCGTCATTCTCGGCGCGTTCGACCACGCATCCGGCCTTGGCGAGGGGGCGCGGCTGATGGCGGCGGCGCTGACCGGGCTTGGCCTGCCATGCCAACGCCTGCGCACTGGCGGGCAAACCCACGCCCTGCCCCCACCCGGCATGCCGCTTGTGGTACACGTGAACGCGCCGCACATGGCCGCCGCGTTGCTGCGCCAGCCACGCGCACTCATGCGCGAGCGGCTGGTCGTGGGGTATTGGGCATGGGAACTGCCCACCGTCCCCCCCAGCTGGCACACGGGCCTGCGCTTCGTGCACCAGGTTTGGGTGCCGTCACGCTTCACCGCGGCGGCGCTTGAACCCTTGCTGCCCGGCCGGGTGCGCCGCGTGCCCCACCCGCTCGCGGCCTGCCCGCCCGTGCCAAGCGGCCTGACCCGGGCCGATTTCGGCTGGCCGGACCGGGCGGTGGTGGTGCTGGTCTCAATGAATCTGGCCTCATCCTTCGAGCGGAAAAATCCGCTGGCGGCGGTGGCGGCGTTCCGGTCCGCGTTCGGCGACAGGCCGGACCGGCTGCTGGTGCTGAAACTATCCGGCATGGGCCATTTTCCCGCGGATTTCGCGCGGCTCAGCGCGGCGGTTGCGGGCAATGCCAATATCGTGCTGGAGACACGCATGCTGCCGAGCCATGATGTGCACGCAATGACGCGCGCCGCCGATATCGTATTGTCACTGCACCGGGCCGAAGGGTTCGGCCTGGTGCCGGCCGAGGCCATGCTGCTGGAACGCGCGGTGGTGGCAACCGGCTGGTCGGGCAACATGGATTTCATGGACGAAACGAGTGCCGCCTTGGTGGGCTATAATCTGGTCCCGGCGCGCGACCCGCGCGGCGTGTTCGAGGCGCCGGGCGCGGTCTGGGCGGATCCCGACGTGGCCGAGGCGGCCACCGCGCTGCGCCATCTGGCCGATGACCCGGCGGCACGCCAGGCCCTGGGCCGCGCGGCGCGGGCGCACGCAACCCGCATGCTGGGCGCCGAAACCCTGGCCGCGGCAATCACCGGCTTGCCGGGCAGCGTGCCGCCATGACCAAGGTTCTGGTCTGGCATTGGGGCCGGCGCGGCGCGGGGCCGCGCTTTGCCGCCGAATTGGCGGCGGCCCTGCGCCGCCTGCCCGGGGTCAGCGCCGAGCTCTCACTTTCCGCGCAGGCGGAAATTCTGCGCGGCCCGGCGCCGCCCGAATGCGCGCTGCCTTTCGCCACCTACGGTAACACGCGGCAGGCTTTGTTGCGGCTGCCAACCCTGCCGGTGGCGGCGCGGCGGCTTGCCACCGTGCTGGACGCGCGCGGCTATACGCTCGCGATATGCGCCATGCCGGCGGCATCAGACCCGGCAATGGCGGCGGCGCTGGCGCGCGCGGGCATTCCCTATGCGGCCATTCTCCATGACGCGGAAAGCCACCCGGGCGACTGGTTTCCCTTGCAAGGCGTCTTACGGCGGCGCCTGGCGCGCAAGGCGGCGGCGGTCGTGGCGCTGAGCCAGCATGTGGCGGCGCGCCTCGTGGAAACCGGGCAGGTGCCGGCGGAGCGGTTGGTGCTAGCGCGCCACCCGCCATTCGGCTTTGGCCCCATGCCGCCGCCGCTGGCTCATGGTGGCGCGCCACGGTTGCTCGCCTTTGGCCGCCTGCTTCCCTACAAAGGCCTCGATTTACTTGCCGATGCGATGGACTTGCTCGGCCCGAAGCCAGGCATGACGCTGCGGGTGGCCGGCTCCGGCCCGGAATCCGCGGCACTCGCACGGCTCCGGGCAGCCGGTGCGCAGGTGGAAAACCGCTGGGTGCCGGAAGCGGAAATTCCCGCGCTGCTGGCATGGGCTGACGCGCTGGTGCTATCCCATACCGAGGCAAGCCAGAGCGGCGTTGCCGCGTGCGGGCTGGCCGCCGGGCGCTGGCTGGTCGCGACCGAGGTGGGGGGA
>DAIDIQ010000238.1 GCA_027459285.1 Acetobacteraceae bacterium | reverse complement strand
CCACCCGGCCACCCACGAGCGTACACTGTCATGGGTGGCCGGGTGGGGGTGCGGGCCGGTGCCGGACTTCAGACAAAGCACGCGGGCCGGTGCCGGACTGAGACACAATCTACCGGGGGTTGGCAAAGCGGCGACTTTTTTGAAAAAAAGTCGCGCAAAAAACTTTTGATTCCAGAAGGTTGGGGCGATGTCCGTCAGCAACCGCCCCGGCCGGCGGCGCCCGCCAGGTCCGCGGCGCTGGCCGGCTGGCCGCCGATATTGGAAAAGGACGGCGCGCACCCCGTGGGTGCCAGCGGGTTGGTGGAATCGTCACGCGGCAGGCGCAACGGGGTCGGCACCGGGGCGGGCACGCCATAATCGGCCCGCGGCGCCGGGCGCGCCGCGGTCACGGTGATGGTCGTGGCATTGTCCGAACTCTCCCCGGAAATCACCGGCGGAATGGCATAGCGCGGCAGCGTGCCATGCAACGAGAACGACATGATGGGCGGAAAGCCGAAATCGGGCCCCGCGGCCTTGGCCTGGGGTGGGGGTTGCGCCTGTGCCTGCGCCAGGCCGGGCGGCAGCGCCAGGGCAAGCGCCACCCATGGCGCGGCGCGGCCTGGTTTTACCACGGCTCAGCCCGGCGGCGCGGGCGTGATGATGAGCGCGGTGCCATACGCCACCACCTCGCTCATGACCTGGCCGATTTCGGAACTGTCGAAGCGCATCATCACCACCGCGTTCGCACCCATGGCCTGGGCGTTTTCAATCAACCGGTCCACCGCGTGGCGCCGCGCCTGTTCCAGCAGCGTGGTATATTCCTTCACCTCGCCGCCAATCACGGTGCGCAGGCTGGCGGCGACATTGCCAACCAGGCCGCGGCTACGCACCACCAGGCCGAACACGTTGCCCAGCACTTTTTCCACCCGATAGCCCGGCACGTTTTCGGTGGTGACGACGAGCATGGCAGCCTCCCCTCGGGTTATGCGGCCTCAGTGCGGCTGACAGGCGCGATGGCCCATGCTGGTATACAACTCACCCGCCCTGGCCGGCTGGCCGCCGATATTGGTGTAGCCGGTCTGGCAATCCGATGGTTTGCGCATCGGCCCGGCATTCAAATGAAAGCCGCGCGCCGCCGCCGGCGCCGTGACCGTGGCGGCCGGCACCGGTGCCGGCTTGCCGCGCCGGCCATGCACGATCAGGGTTTGATGTCGGGTCAGCACCCTATGCGCCGGCAAGGTGGCGGTGACCGGGTGCTTCGTGGCCTCCGCCGGCGGGTTGGTTTGCGCATGCGCGGGCACGCCGCCGGCCCCGGCCAGCAGCGCCGACGCAAGCAGGGCCATGCCAAGGCCGGCGGTAATCCGTGTCATGCCATCGTCCCTTACCTCAGCGGCAGATCAGGCTGATCTTTTCCATTACGGCATGAAACATGGGCTCTGTCAGCCGTCGGGTCGAGGTGTTGTAGCGGCTGACATGGTAACTATCGGCCAGCACCAGGCCGTTCGGCAGGCTGTGCACGGCGCCATGCGCGAATTTACGCGCGGCGCGGCGCACCCCCAGCGCGCGCAGCACCGCGTCATGCGCAATGGTGCCCAGGCACAAGGCCACGCGCAGCCGCGTCATTTCGGCCAGCGTCGCCGCCAGATAGCGGTTGCAGGTGGCAATCTCGGCCGGTTTCGGGGCGTTTTCCGGCGGTACGCAGCGCACCGCATTGGCAATCCGACAATCGACCAGCGTCAGCCCATCATCGGGCCGGGCATCATAGGTGCCGGTGGCAAAGCCGGCACGCAGCAGGGCCGCGTATAACAAAATGCCGGCATGGTCACCGGTGAACGGGCGCCCGGTGCGGTTGGCGCCCTTCACCCCCGGTGCCAGGCCCACCACCAGCAGCCTTGCCCGCGCATCGCCGAAGCTGGGCACCGGGCGGTTGAACCAGCCCGGGTTGGCGGCGTGGTTTTGCGCCCGATAGGCGACCAGGCGCGGACAAAGCGGGCAATCGGGCGCCGGCTCCGACGCGGTCAAGACGCGTCGGCGGCGTCGGTCAGGCTTTCCAGCACGGCGCCACGCGCGGCCCGCGGCCGCGCCTCGGACTGGCGGCGGGTGAATTCGGGCGCGATATCCGCAAGCTCGATGAACTGGTCGGCCTGGCGGCGCAATTCATCGGCCACCATCACCGGCGTGCTGCGCACGGAACTGACCACCGACACCCGCACCCCCCGGCGCTGCACCGCGTCAACCAGGCGGCGAAAATCGGAATCGCCGGAGAACAGCACGGCATGATCGATCTTGTCGGCCAGCTCCAGCATGTCGATCGCGAGCTCGATATCCATATTGCCCTTGACCCGGCGGCGGCCGGTGGAATCGACGAATTCCTTGGCGGGCTTGGTGATCAGGGTATAGCCATTATAGGCCAGCCAGTCGATCAGCGGCTTGAGCGGCGAATATTCCTCGGTCTCGACCACGGCCGAATAGTAATAGGCCCGGATGACGTGGCAGCGTGAGCGAAAGAATTGCAACATGGCCCGATAATCGACATCAAAGCCCAGATTGCGCGACGCGGCATAGAGATTGGCGCCGTCGATGAACAGGACGGTCTTTTCATGGGGTGCGAAATGCATGCGCGGTCCGAATTGATGGTGTGCAAACGTTACGGGCCCCGAACATACGCCGTTGCCCACCCCAGCACGTAAGCGCATTGCGGAAAAAACAAGGGTTGATGGGCATGATCCTGGTTGCCATCGGGTCCAATCTGCCGGGGCGGTTCGCAAGCCCGCTGGCCGCCTGCGCATACGCGCTGCACCGCCTCGCCGCCGTGCCGGGCCTGGCCGTGACCGCCTGCTCGAGCTTTTATCGCACGACCCCCATCCCGGCCTCCGACCAGCCAGACTTCATCAACGCGGTGGCGGCCTGCGCCGGGCAGATTTCCCCCGAAGCCTTGCTGGCCGCCCTGCATGGCATCGAGGCCGAGGCCGGCCGCGTGCGCGGCGCGCTGAACGCCGCCCGCGTGCTCGACCTGGACCTGATCGACTGGCACGGCATGGTGCGTGACGCGCCGCCGCCGGTGCTGCCGCACCCGCGCGCCCATCTGCGCCGCTTCGTGCTCCTGCCGTTGCACGACGTGGCCCCGGCCTGGCGCCACCCGCTGAGCCATGAGACGGTCACGGCACTGCTGGCCGCGCTGCCCCCGCAGGGGGTCACACGGATCGACCCGGCGGGATGATGCATGACGTGATTGTCTTGAAAGAAAGTCGCCCGGAGCGCCTTGCGTTTCCAAGCGGCCCGGACCAGCCGCGAACGAATCCCGTCGACCGGATCGAGCCTCAAAAGCGCTCCCTGAGCCCTTTCGGCAGCGCCCAAAGCCGATAGTTCTCGATGTCCAGCGGAAACCGATAAACCTCCGCCGCGCGGCCGATACTCGCCGCCTGCACCCGTTCGATCCAATCCGCCAGCGGCGGCGCATCAGGCGCGAAAACTGCCGGCTCAACCCGATCCATCGCCTGCAGGCGCTCGAACATCGCCAGAAACTCCGCCTCCGTCACACGCTGATGCGCCCCCCCCGCCTGCGCCGCCCACGGCATTTGCCGCGTCCGCGCCAGCCGCCGACAGGCAATCTCCCGGTCGGCATAGCGCAGATGCAACAGATAAAACGCGCCGAACACCGGTGCCGCGTCTGCTGAATGAAAGCCCGGTGCCCAGGCCGGCTTGCGCCGCGCCAGCACCGGCTTGCACAGCGCGCTGGCAAACCAGGCAAAACGCCGCTGCTCGCCAACCGGCCGTGTCGGGTCCAGCTTCCCCTCCTCCGGCATCTGCAACACATTCAAGCCAACCGCATAGGCAATTTCCGGCAGCGCGGCCAAATCCAGCCCGGCAAACCCGTCCGCCCGCGCCGGCACCACCAATTCATCCACATCGGTATACAGCACGGCGTCGTAATAGCGCAGGTAACTTGCCGCCAGTTCTGAAACCATCGCCGCCCGCCGCGCATCGTCATGTGGCGTGCGTGGCAGCCGTATCACCCCAATCCCGGGAAATTCCGCCAGTGCCGCCGCCACGCTGCCATCGTCACTGCCATGGTCGATCACATGGCACGCCGCCTGTCCAAGTCGGCCTGTGTAATGGCGCAACCACACGGGCAGGTATTCGGCCTCATTGAACACCATGGTCAACGCGGCCACGGTCATGCCGATAAACACAAAACCGCAAGCGCGCTCTTATTCGCATGCGCCATGCCGGCGGTGCCCGGCCCCGCGCCAGCCTTGTCGCCGCACCGGGTGAAGGCACAGGCATGCAGATCCCGTCCGCCCGACTTTCCTTCACGAAACATCGCGCTAAATTGCATCACGCACACAAGGCCCGCTCATGCGCCTGATGTCTCTTGTCCCCATCCTGATCGTCCTGCCAGGTATCGCGTTGCGCATCGCCGGCCGTCTCGCAACGCTCGCCGCTGTCCGCCTCACGGCGTTCCTCGGCCTCATCTGGCTGCTGTGGCATTTCTGGCGTGCCGCGCGTCTTGGCGCCGCGCCATCCCTGGCCGCGGAATTGCCGCCCACCCCACCCGATGTCGGCCAGGACGAATAGGCCAGATGAACAGGGCAGGGGGGGGAGATCACGCCTCGTCTTCCGCTTCCGCGTCGGTCGCCAATTCAGGCAGCAGGGCCGGGTCTTCCACCGCCTCGATCGCCCGCAGCTTGCGCTCCACCACCCGGGTTCGCGTGCGCGCCTTC
>DAIDIQ010000235.1 GCA_027459285.1 Acetobacteraceae bacterium | reverse complement strand
GGCCCGCACCCCCACCCGGCCACCCATGGCAGTGTACACTCGTGGGTGGCCGGGTGGGGGTGCGGGCCGGTGCCGGACTTCGCGCCGGTAGGCGCGTCCAACAAAGAACTTCCGGTGCCGGACTTCGCGCCGGCAGGCGTGTCCATTGGCATCGACAAGGCCCTGATCCGCGGCTATCTGTGCGGCCCCGCCCGGACTGGGCACAGGCTGAGGATTGCGGCGCGATGTCGACTGAATCCGATCAACTCAAGCAGCAGATCGATGCCTCGATCTCGCTGCTGAGGAGGCATCTTTGACTGGGATATCGCGATTGGCCGCCTGGCCGAGCTGAACGCCCGCGCCGAGGACCCGGCGCTGTGGAACAATGCCGCGGAAGCGCAGGCCATCATGCGCGAGCGCACCCGGCTGGCGACCCAGATCGAGGGCGTGCAGAAACTCGAGCGTGATGTCGCCGACACTGTCGAGCTCATCACCATGGCCGAGGCGGATGGCGACGCGACGCTGGCGAGCGAGGGCACCGCGGCGTTGCGCGCCGCGGCCGACGAGGCCAAGCGCCGCGAGACCGAGTCGCTGCTGTCCGGCGAGGCTGACGGGCGCGACGCGTTTCTGGAGATCAACGCCGGCGCCGGGGGCACGGAGGCGCAGGATTGGGCGGAAATGCTGCTTCGGATGTATACGCGCTGGGCCGAGCGGCACGGCTATAAGGTGCAGTTGATCGAGCAGAGCGAGGGCGAGCAGGCCGGGCTCAAGTCAGTCACGATCCAGGTGACGGGGCCTTCCGCCTATGGTTGGCTGAAGACCGAGGCGGGGGTGCACCGGCTGGTGCGAATCTCGCCGTTTGATGCCAATGCCCGCCGCCAGACCAGTTTCGCCAGCGTCTGGGTCTATCCGGTGATCGACGACACGATCGAGATCGAGGTGAACGAGGCCGACCTCAAGGTGGATACTTTCCGCTCATCGGGTGCTGGCGGCCAGCACGTCAATAAAACCGAGTCCGCGATCCGCATCACGCATGTGCCCTCGGGCATCATCGTTGCCTGCCAGACCGACCGGAGCCAGCACCGCAACCGCGCGATTGCCATGCAGATGCTGAAAGCGCGCCTCTATGAGGCGGAATTGCAGAAGCGCGAGGCGGCGGCGGCGGCGGTCGAATCCGCCAAGACCGATATCGGCTGGGGCCACCAGATCCGCTCCTATGTGCTGGCACCCTATCAGTTGGTGAAGGACCTGCGCACCAACGCCGAAACCGGTAACCCCGCGGCGGTGCTGGATGGCGCGCTCGATGAGTTCATGGCGGCCGCCCTCGCGGCCCGGGTCGGCGCCACCCGCTCGGAGGCCTCGGCCAGCGCTCAGTGACGGCGCCTGCTCGGGGTCATCGGTTTGATTTCGTATTTGTTACGTAATGCCGCTTGCCAGCCCGGCACAAACCGGCAAGCCTAGCGCATGCCGCCAACAGGCTGACCGGGAGGGTTTTCATGCTGAAATTAGCTTTGTTCTTTCTCGTTATTTCGATCATCGCCGGCCTGTTCGGCTTCGGTGGCATTTCCGCCGCCAGTGCCGGCATCGCGAAAATTCTGTTCTTTATCGCCATCGTCGTTTTCCTGGTGCTGCTGGCCATGGCGCTGCTGGCCGGCAAGGCGATATTCTGACGGGCTAACCGGCGGGCGGATCGCGCAGTTGCGGGTTGTCGAAAATCGGATTTCGCACCCTGTGGAGCGCATCCGCCAGTCGGGCCGCCAGGTCTCGTTTCTCCACCTCGCCGCTATCGCGCGCCAATTCCTCCTGCTCGGAGCGGCTGCGCAGATACAGGCCGGGCACCCGCGCCGGACGCTCCTCCAGCACCACATTCAGCCACGCCGACCGCAGGCGCCGCACCGAGTGCCGCCCCGCCTCGTCGAGCCGTGTCACCTCGATTTCGGCGGGCCGCAGCGTGATGGTTTCGCTGCGCCGCGCCTGTTTCTGGTTCAGTTTCAGCAACAGCACCGCGAGCCCGATCTCGGCGCCGCAGAACCCCATGATCGGCCAGGCACCCGCCAGATAGAACAGCGCCGAGATCGTCAGGCTGCACGAACAGAGGCCGAGTATCAGCAGGCGCAGACCCCGCGGCGAAAGACTGCGGTGCGGCCGCACGACGGCCTGGAACAGGGTGGGTTCAGTGTCCGACATCGCCGGCTAGCATGGCATCGGGGCTTGGCTCGTGGCTAGTGGCCGACCCATGTCTCGCGCCGAGGTGGCCGCTTTCATGCGCGCCATCGCGGCCGCCAACCCGACGCCCCGCACCGAACTGCATTACGCAACCCCGTTCCAACTGCTGGTCGCCGTCGTGCTTTCGGCGCAGACCACGGACGCGGCGGTCAATAAGGTGACGCCGGCGCTGTTCGCGCGCGCGCCGGATGCGGCCAGCATGGCCGCGCTCGGGGCCACCGCCATCGGTGACGTCATCCGCAGCATCGGGCTGTGGCAGGCCAAGGCCCGGCACGTCGCGGCCCTCGCCGCCGATCTCGTCAGTCATCATCAGGGCGAGGTCCCCTCGACCCGCGCGGCGCTCGAGGCGCTGCCGGGGGTCGGGCGCAAGACCGCCAATGTCGTGCTGAATGTGGTGTTCGACCAACCCACCATGGCGGTCGATACGCATATTTTCCGCATCGGCAACCGGACCGGGCTGGCCCCGGGCAAGACCCCGCGGGCGGTGGAGGATGCGCTGCTGGCCCGCCTGCCCGCGGACACGCTGCGCGACGCCCATCACTGGCTCATTCTGCACGGCCGCTATATCTGCCGCGCCCGGGCGCCGGACTGTGCCCACTGCCCGGCCGTCAAGCCCTGCCGGTTTCCGGGTAAAAACGCCCGCCTGCGCGCGCAGGCGGAGGCGGCGAAGGTGGCGGCGGCGGGTCAGCCTCAATCCTGAAAGCCGGGCAGGCCGATCTGCGCCGGCGTCTGCGGCACGCGCTTGAATTTCGCGGTGTCATAGCCGAGTGCCGCGAAGCGCCCCAGCAGGGACGAATAGGTCGCGCTGTCCATCTCCGGCGAGCGTGACAGCACCCAGCCATATTGCTTGCCCGGATAACCGACCAGCGCCGTCCGGTAGTCCGGGTCGACGTAAAGTATCAGATAATCGAAATAAAGCGGCCAGATCGGCGATTCCCGCCAATAGGCATTGCCGTATCCCTTCACCACGTAGCCACGCATCACGAAGTGCGAGGGTTTCGCCGAGAAATTCCTTGCGTAGCCGACATACTCGTCCCGCACATGCCCATGCGGAAAGCTCACGTCGAAATAACTGCCGACCTTTCCACGCTCCGCGAAATATGGGATATTGGCGATGATGTACCAGCGCCCGGCATAGCGCGACAGATCGACGTTTTTGGCCAGGGGCATCCTCGGCCGGCTCACGCAGCCCGCCAACAGAAAACCCGCTGCCAGAAACACCCCCAACCAGGATTTGCGCATCGGCCTCTGCCTCCCTCAGTGTGATGAATGCCCCGATCAGATGGGGTCGCGTGGCCGGGGGCAAAGACGGACACCGCAAAGACGCCCCGGTATGGCGAAAATGCGCTGGCGAAAATGCGCCGGAGCGCGTCCGTCACTCAGCCCGACATCTTTTCGTAGCGCACCCGTGACCCGTCGCTTGCCTTGAACGACAGCCCTGTCCAGAGCGGGCCTTCGTACCACAGATCCAGATGCACGTCGCCGGAAATCACATATCGCTCGGCCGGCAGCCGCGCGCCGCCGGCCAGCAGCACCGGGCCGGGGCCGGCGTCGCGCACCGCCGGGTGGAACAGCCGCCCATCCTGCAAATTGATCCAGGGGCCGCGCAATTCGGCCTTGTTCCAGTGGCTCGCCACCAGGGCCGCGGGCGGCGCCAGATACTTGCCGGCGCGTGAGCCGCGCACCCAGAGCCCGCGCGCATCCCGCGTCGCGACCATGAAGGCCTTGGTGCCGTCATCGTTCGCGTTCGCCGCCGCGTAGACGCATTGGCCGCCACGCCATTGCTCGAGCCCGCGCAGCGCGTAGTGAAACAAGGGTATCGGCCCGAGGCGCACCGTGATATTCACGTCTATCCGAATATCGACGCCGTCCGCCACCGGGGTGAAAACCAGCGCGTGCTCACCGATCCTGGCGCCCTCGCGCATCACCGCGAAGCGGAGCCGGTCCGAGCCGGGCACGCCCGGCGGCATTGTCGCCGCCACGCGGGCCGCCCCCAGCAGCGGCAGCGCCGCGCCGGCCATGAAATGCCGCCGGCTCAGCATGCCTCGTGCCCCAGCGTCCAGAGCCCGACATCGATCTGCCGGTAGCGGAATCCCGCCTCGCAGTAGCACAGATAATATCGCCACAATCGCCGGAACGTCTCCGGGAAGCCCATTGCCGCGATGCGCGGCCAGGCCGCCTCGAACCGCTCGCGCCAAATCTCCAGCGTGCGCGCATAGCTTTCGCCGAACGCCTCGGTATGCCCGATGGCAAGCCCGCTCGCCGCCGCCTCGCGCCGCATCATGCCTGGCGCCGGCAGCATGCCGCCTGGAAACACGTAGCGCTGAATGAAATCGGTGCCGCGCCGATAGGCGTCGAATTTCGCGTCATCGATCGTTATCGCCTGCACCACCGCGTGCCCGCCGGGTGTGAGGCACCCGCGCACCGTCTCGAAATAGCGCCGCCATCGCGCCTCGCCCACGGCCTCGATCATCTCGATCGAGACGATCCGGTCGTAGCTGCCGACGATGTCGCGGTAATCGCGCAAGAGAATTTCCGCCCGTCCGGCATGGCCCGCCGCCGCCAGCCGCGCGCGCGCATGGTCGCGTTGCGCCGGCGAGAGGGTGATGCCGGTCACCGTGCAGCCGGCGGCCGCGATGCGCTCGGCGAGCCCGCCCCAGCCACAGCCGATTTCCAGCACGCGCATGCCCGGCCGCAAGGCCAGCAGCGCCAGCACGCGGTCCTGCTTGGCAATCTGCGCCTGCTCGAGCGTTTCCGTCCCGTCGCGGAAAATGGCCGAGGAATAACTCATGCCCGCATCGAGCCAGGTTTCATAGAACGCGTTGCCCAGATCATAATGCCGCATGATGTTGCGCCGGCTGCCGGCGCGCGTGTTCGCGTTCAGCGCGTGCAAAAACCGGCTGGCCTGCCGCGCCAGCCACACGCCCCGGTTCGCCGCCGGCATCGTGTTCTGGTTCAGCGCGCCGAGGCCGATCAGCGCGGTCAGGTCCGGGCTGTCCCAATCGCCATCGATATAGGCCTCGGCGAAGCCGATATCGCCGCCGACATAGAGCCGTCGCAACGCCCGCCAACGCTTGACCTCGAATACCGCCTCCGGTCCCGGACGGCCGGTATCGTGGCCCATCCGCGTGCCGTCCGGCAGGCTCAGCATCAGCCGGCCACAGGCGATCTGCGCGAAAATCCGCCGCGCCAGGGCGGGGCCGATGCCCCGCTTGTTCGGCGCATGCGCCGCCTGTTGTGCTTGCGCGAACGTCGTCATGCGGAACCCTGCTCGTGTGCTATCGTGACGCTGTGCGCCGGCGGCGCCGGGCGCGCGCGCAGGCGCATGCCCTTGCGCCATAATCTCAGCGCCTCCCAGTGAATGCCGGCCAATACGTGCAGCGCCTGCAACGGGTGGCGCGCCAGCCCGCGCAGCAGATTGCCATCGGTCAGCGCCTGGCGCCGCGCGTCGAAGGCGGCGAACAGCACGACGCCCGTCTCGTCCTCGGCGTCGATCGCGATCCGCACCCGCGCCGCGGGCGGGCTTATCCGGAACCGGTAGCGCAACGCCATGTCCATGAACGGTGAGACATAGAATTGCTTGGCGCAGCTTTGCCGCAGCGGCAGGGCGCCATCGCTCACCGGCAGAACATAGGAGTGGCGCTGGCCGAAGGTGTTGTTCACCTCATAGACCAGCGCCCGCAGCGCGCCGTCCCGGCCATGGCAAAAAAACACGCTCAGCGGGTTGAAGACCTGGCCCAGCACGCGCGGCATGCACAGAAGCCTGATCGCCCCGCCGTCCGGGGTGATGCCAGCCGCGCGCAGCATCGCCTCCACCTGGTCGCGCAGATCAGCGCCACCGCCGGCCAGATGGTCACGGGCGAAAAAGCTGAACACATTGCCCCGCTCGGCGGAAAACAGCCGCAGGCGCCGCGTCAGCGCCGGCAGTTCGTTCAGGTCGAGCAGCAGCGCCAGCATCGGGTAACGAAGCCGGTGCCGGACCGGCTTGAGCCGCGCATGCACCACCGTGCCCGCATACAAGCCGGATTGTTCCATCATGCCGCTCATGCCGCGCGGGCGAGGGCTGGTTGGGGCGGCAAGGCGATGCGCGCCGATTCCCCCGGCACGGTCCAGGGCCGGCGTACCCCGCCCAGCGCCTCGGCGACCGCGAGGCCCGCCTGCAACCCGTCCTCATGAAAGCCGGCCCCGAAATAGGCGCCGCAGAACCAGGTGTTGCGATCGCCCTGCAAGCGCCACAGATCGCGCTGTGCCCGCATCGCCGCCGCGTCGAACAGCGGGTGGTGGAATATCTCGCGCGCGATCGCGCCGTTTGGTGCCGGCCGCGCGCCTGGGTTCAGGGTCACCAGCACCGGCTCAGGGTCCGGCAGCGCCTGCAGGCGGTTCATCCAGTAGGTGGCGCACAGATCGGCGCCATCGACCCGCTCCAGGTAATTCCAGGCGGACCAGACCCGTCGGCGCCGGGGCATGAAGCGTGGGTCGCGGTGCATGATGGCCTCATTGCGGCCATAGCGCAGCCGGCCGAGCAGGGTCGTCTCCGCCTCGCTCGGGTCGCTCAGCATGGCCAGCGCCTGGTCCGCGTGCGCGCCGATCACGACATGGTCGTATGCCTGTTCGGCGCCGCCGGCGTCACGCACCCAGACCCTGCCGCGGTCGCGTCTTATTGCCCGCACGGCGCAATTGAGGCGCATGCGCGTGGCGTAGCGCGCGGTCAGGCGGCGGACATATTCCCGGCTGCCGCCCAGCACGGTGCGCCATTGCGGCCGGTCGCGCAGCCGCAACAGCCCGTGATTGTCGCAGAACCGGATGAAGGCGGCCGCCGGATAGGCCCCCATCGCCGCGGCCGGCGCGCTCCAGATCGCCGCCGCCATGGGCAGCAGATGGTCGCGCGTGAATGCCTCGCCATAGCCGCCCTGGCGCAGATACGCGGCGAGACTCACCGCCTCGTCCAGCCTGCCCGCATCCCGTGCCGCCGCGCGATAGAAGCGCGCCGTATCGCGCAGCATTGCCCAGAAGCGCGGCCGGACCAGATTGCGCGGCTGCCCGAACAGACCGGCCAGATTGGTGCCTGAATATTCCAGCCCGCCGCCGCGCAGCGACACCGCGAACGACATCTCCGTGGCCCTGGTCGGCACCGCCAGATGGCTGAACAGCGCGGTCAGGTTGGGATAGGCCGGCGGGTTATAGACGATGAACCCCATATCGACCGGCATGCTGCCGGCGGGATGGGCGACGTCCTTGGTGAGGCTGTGCCCGCCCACATGGCCGGCCTGCTCGTAGAGCACCACGTCATGCGCATGGCTCAGCAGCCACGCGCACGACATGCCGGCGATGCCGCCGCCGATCACGGCGACACTCAATGTTTCCCCATCACGCGGCATGGCTGGCCGTTCTTCACTCCGTGCTTGCCGCCTGTATACGTGGCAAGGCCCGAATTGGATCATCGGCGGGTAGTGTATTGGTGTGAAGTCCGGCACCGATCCGTCGTATAAGGGGCATGCATGTCGCAGCCACATCCTGGCACGGAACCCCGGGGGCGGGCGCCACGGGGCGCCGGTCGTCCCACCGCTCCGCCCTGTCGGCCATGAGCCTGCCCGACGCCGATTGCCGGCACGGGCAATGGCTGCGCGCGATCGCCGAGCGGCGGGATCGGGCGGCCTTCGCCGCTTTGTTCCTCGACTTCGCGCCGCGCCTCAAGGCCTGGCTGGTGCGGGCCGGCGCCCGGCCGGACCTGGCCGAGGACATGGCGCAGGAAACCATGCTCGCGGTGTGGCACAAGGCCGCCCTGTACGATCCAGCGCGCGCCACCGCCGCCGCGTGGATTTTCACGATTCTGCGCAACCGCCATATCGACCAGGTCCGCGGCACCCGCGCCCGGACAGAGGCGGATTTTCCGCCGCCGCCCGTCTCGCCCGCCGCCTGCCCTGCCCCCACCCAGGATGCGGTGCTGATCGCGGCGGAGCGTGCCGCCCGGCTGCACGCGGCCCTGCGAACCCTGCCGCCGGACCAGCGCGCCGCCCTGCACCTGGCTTATTTCGAGGCCTGTTCGCATACCGAAATGGGCAAGGCGCTCGGCGTGCCTCTCGGCACCGTCAAATCGCGCCTGCGCCTTGCCATGGCCAAGCTCCGCCTTGCCCTTGCCGAGGATGAGGACGAGGCCGCGCCATGATCCGCCACCACCCGAGCGAGGCGCTGCTGCTGCGCCATGCCGCCGGCCGGTTGCCGCCAGCGCATGCCACCGTGCTCGATGCGCATCTGGCCCGCTGCGGCCAATGCCGTGTCGCACTCGGCGCCGCCGAGGCGGTGGGCGGCGCGCTGCTGCAAACCCTGGCGCCCGCCGCCCTGGCGCCGGACGCGCTGGCGAACACGCTGGCCCGGCTCGACGCGCCGCTCGACCCGCTGCCCGCGCCCGGCATGGCGGACAGGGTGCCGGACCTGATCGGCGCTTGGCCCGCCAGACCCTGGCGCCGCATCGCCCCCGGCATTGCCACCCTGGCACTTTCCCCGCGTGATGCCACGGATACGCGGCTCGACATGCTGCGCGTCGCGCCTGGCGCCGGCCTGCTCGGCCACGGCCATGCCGGGCTGGAAACCCTGGTCGTGTTGCGGGGCGCGTTCGAGGATGGGGTGGCCAGCTATGCCGAAGGTGACTTCGCCGAGGCGGATGCGACGCTCGCGCATCGGCCGGTCGCGCTGCCCGGCGGGCCCTGCATCTGTCTGTTCGCGACCACCGGGCACCTCAAGCCGCACAGCCTGCTGGGCCGGTTGCTTCGCCCATTGCTCGGCATGTAGGCATGCGCCGGCTGATCGCGCCCGCCCTGATGGCCAGCCTGCTGGCCGCCTGCTCGCCGGTCGGCGTGCTCAACGCGCTCGCCCCCACGCGCGGCGTGACGCTGCGGCGCGGCATCGCGTATGCGCCGGGCGCACGCCACAGGCTCGATATCTATGCCCCGGGCGCGCCGGCGCCGCCGCGACCGGTGGTGCTGTTTTTTTATGGCGGCGGCTGGGACGATGGCAGCCGCGCCGAATACCGCTTCGTCGGCGCCGCCCTGGCCGAGCATGGGCTGGTCGCCGTCATTCCTGATTACCGGCTTTATCCGCAGGTGCGCTTTCCCGCCTTCATGCGCGATGCCGCCGCCGCCTTCGCCTGGACCGCGGCCAATGTCGCGGCGTTCGGCGGCGACCCGCGGCGGATTTTCGTGATGGGGCATTCGGCCGGCGCGCAAATCGCGACGCTGCTCGCGCTCGACACCGCCTATCTGCGCGCCGCCGGCGCCGACCCGGCCGATATCGCCGGTGTCATCGGGCTTGCCGGCCCGTATGATTTTCTGCCGCTGCGCACCCCGACCCTGCAGGCCATATTCGGCCCGCCCGCCACCTGGCCGCAATCGCAGCCGATCAATTTCGTGACCCCGGACGCGCCGCCGTTTTTTCTCGCCGCCGGCACGGCGGATCGCACGGTATACCCCTTCAACACCCGGCATCTGGCCGCCCGCCTGCGCCAGGACCATGTCCCGGTCGAGGAAAAACTGTATCGCGGCTGGGGCCACAAAATGCTGATCGGCGGCTTCGCCGGCCTGCTCGCGCCGCTGCTGCCGGTGCGGCGTGACGTGTTCGCCTTCATTGCCCGGCATGAGGCGCCGCGCGTTGCCCTGGCCGCGGCGCGGCGGCCCGCCCATAGTCCATGAAGGCCCGCGCATGACCCTGATGCTGATCATCACCGTCACTCTGTTCCTCTCGCTCGCCATGATGCTGGCCTTCCGGGTGCAGCAACGGACGCGCAACGCCGGCTGGGTGGACGCGGTCTGGACCTTCGCGCTCGGCCTCGCCGGCGTTACCTATGCGCTGGCGGCCTCGCGCCACGGCGCCGCGCCGCGCGCGCCCCTGGTCGGGCTGCTGGTCGCCGCCTGGTCACTGCGCCTTGGCCTGTATATCGTCGGCCGCACCCGCGAGGGCGTCGAGGATTCCCGCTACGCGCAATTCCGCCGCGACTGGGGCGAGGCGTTCGACCGGCGCATGTTCCTGTTCCTGCAGATCCAGGCCGCGGCCGCGGCGTTCCTCGCGCTGTCCATGGGCCTTGCCGCCAGCAACCCCGCCCCGCTCGGCGCGCGTGACGCGCTGGCCGGAATGGTGCTCGGGGCCTCGGTGATCGGCGCGGGGCTTGCGGACGCGCAACTGGGCCGTTTCCGCGCCGACCCCGCCAATCGGGGCCGCGTGTGTGACCGCGGCCTGTGGGCACGCTCGCGCCACCCGAATTATTTCTTTGAGTGGTTGGGATGGTGCGCCTATCCGCTGTTCGCCATCGCCCCTGTCCATCCGCTGGGCTGGCTCGCCCTTTCCGGTCCCGTCTGCATGTATTGGCTGCTGGTGCATGTCTCGGGCATTCCCCCGCTCGAGGCACAGATGCTGCGCAGCCGGGGTGACGCCTATCGGGCCTATCAGGCCGCGACACCCGCTTTCTTTCCTTCCCTGTTCAGGAAATCACGATGAGCCTGATTGCAGCCGCCACCGGCGCGGTCGAACGCCTGCCCTTGCCGGACCTGGTTACCCGCGCCGGCATTGCCTTTCTGGTCAATCGCACCGGCCGCAAGCTGGACCGTGCCACCGCGCAGGATGAACGGAATTTCCTGGCCGCGATGGATGATCTGCCGATTGCCATTCATGCCGATGCCGCGAACGCCCAGCATTACGAGGTGCCGGCGGAATTCTTTGCCCGCGTGCTCGGCCCCCGCCGCAAATATTCGTGCTGCCTGTACGGCAATGGCGCCGAGACGCTCGCCGCCGCCGAGGAACAGGCGCTCGATCAGACCATCGCCCACGCCGATCTCGCGGACGGGCAGCATATTCTCGAGCTTGGTTGCGGCTGGGGGTCGCTCTCGCTCGCGATGGCCGCCCGCTTTCCGCGCGCGCGGATCACGTCCCTGTCGAACTCGCACTCGCAACGCGAATACATCACGGCGCGGGCCGGCGCGCTCGGCCTCGACAATCTTGCCGTGCTCACCAGCGATATCACGGATTTTCACACCGATGCGCGCTTCGACCGGGTGGTCTCGGTCGAGATGTGGGAGCATCTGTCGAACTGGCGCGCGCTGCTGGCGCGCGTGCGCGGCTGGCTGCACCCGGATGGCAGCCTGTTCCTGCATGTCTTCAGCCACCGGAACGCCCCGTATCGGTTCGACCATCAGGACAAATCGGACTGGATCGCCCGGCATTTTTTTACCGGCGGCATCATGCCGAGCCACGGGCTGATCCGTCATCTCGACCAGCATTTCACCCTGGCCGAGGATTGGCGCTGGAGCGGCCGGAACTATCAGCGCACCGCCGAGGACTGGCTTGCCAATTTCGATGCCAATGAAGCGGAAATTCTCGTGCTGTTCCGTCGTGTCTATGGCGGCGCGGCCGCGCTGTGGCTCAGGCGCTGGCGGCTGTTTTTTCTTGCCACCGCCGGCCTGTTCGGCGCCGAGAACGGGTCGGCCTGGGGGGTTAGCCATTATCGGCTGCTGCCCCGATGAGGCCACTCGCGGCGCTGCGCGCCTATGCCGCCCACCCCGACCCGGCCACCGCCATCGCCAACCAGATCGCGCTCATGCTCGGCTCGAACGGGCCGATCTATCCGCTCTATCTCATCGCCATCGTCGGCCGCTCCATCATGCTGCCGAGCCTGCTCACCTGCTTCGCCATGCCGTTTTTTCTGGCGGTGCCCGCCATTGCCCGGCGTCAGGCCTTTGCCGGCCGGCTCACGCTCGTCATCGTCGGCACGCTCAACACGCTCTGGTGCATCAAGCTGCTCGGTCCCGCGACGGGCCTCACGCTCATTCTGCTGCCCTGCATTCTGGTGGCCCTGCTGCTGTATCGGGCCGGCGAGCGGGCATGGTTCCTGCTCACCGCCATCGTGCCGACGGCTTTCATGGCCCTGCCGCCATCGATTTTCGGGGCGCCGCTGATTACGCTGCGGCCGCTCGACGCACGCCATCTGGCCGCCTTTCACCGGTATACGGCCGCCGTGCTGACGCTGTTTCTGGTCTGGCAATTCGCGAGCCTGCTGCGCGCGGTCGCCGTGCCCACCCGCGATTAGGGCAATGCGGGGCCGCGCGGCCCCCGTTTGCGACCGCGAAAGGTGCAAAAAGCGCCATGGCGCGCGCTTGGGCGCTTGACGTGGCGGTCGGCTCTCGAAAGGGTGGCGGGGGGAGCCGCTTGGGTGTGCCGGTCGATTCGTGTCAGGCGATATCGGCGCGCCCCGCCAGCCGGAGGGCTTCCTTAGGCAAACGCGGCATCCGTCGACCGCTCCGGGGCCGGACGGCAACCATCACAGGGTATGATCATGGCCAAAACGCCCGCAAAACCCACCGCGCCGGCCAAGCCGAAGGCAGGCGGCAAGCCCGCCTCCGGCGGTGCGCCGAATGCGCTGCA